>NZ_JBXWMI010000001.1:0-471317 GCF_059609765.1 Ruegeria sp. YTSC106 | reverse complement strand
TTTCATAGCTACTTCTCCTGTTTGCAGATATAGGCAAAGCCTAAACTGCTGGGTGAAGCAGCCGGTACATCCCATTAGTGACGGATGCTGCGAAATGCACGAAGAACTGATAATCACTGGTAGCCATCATTGATGGGCTGAGGGCGATACAATCCGGGCTTTGAGCGCACTGTTCGTCGAGGTAAACGTTCGCAGCATGGTCGGCGCCAATATCGCAGTGAATTCACAGGCTACGCGACAAAGCTGTTATTAAGATTGGCTTTCAAAGCCAGAACAGGACGGTTGCCGCGAGTGCGATTGCCGACAGGAAGACCTTCGGGCATCCGTTTTATCGGGTCGCCACGCGCCGCCAGTCTTTGAGCCTGCCGAACATGATCTCGATCCGTTTACGCCGTTTATAGCTGCGCTTGTCGAATTTCACGGCTTTCTTGCGTTGCTTTCGGCTTGGGATACAGGCGCGTATCCCTTTGTCTTTCAATGCTTCCCTGAACCAGTCGGCGTCATAGCCGTGGTCCCCGAGCAACCAATCGACATCCGGCAGGCTACTCAGCAATCCCCGTGCGCCGATATAATCGCTGACTTGACCAGCGGTGACGAACAGATTGAGCGGTCGTCCCTGGCTGTCACAGATGGCGTGCAACTTGGTGCTCATACCACCCCTGGTCCGGCTAATCAGGCGACGACGTCCCCCTTTTTTACGCCCATACTGGTCGCTGTTCGATGGGTTTTCAGATAGGTTGCGTCGACCATCACGGTCTTCACTTCGCTGTGCTTGGCAGCCAGACCTGCCATTATTCGGGCGAAGACGCCCTGTCACTCTACCGTTTCCAGCGGGTGTAGAGCGTTTTGTGTGGCCCATAGGCCGCGGGCGCCTCGTGCCAGCGCAAGCCATTGCGATTGATGAAGATAATCCCATTCAACACACGCCGGTCATCGACGGGGGGTGCTGTGTGACTTCGGAAAGAAAGGCTCAAGACGCGCCATCTGCGCGTCCGTCAGCCAGAAAAGGTCAGACATGTTCGCCGCTTGGTTTTCCAACCGTGAATCATGACGCCAAGCGGAAATCAATGGGTCCTGACCCTTCTGTATCCCGGAACTGGTATCCTGCCTCCGTCACGGGTCCTGGCCGGTACCCGTGACGGGGTTGTGCGCGACGGGCTCGGTTTCATTCGCGAAGGTTCTGGGTTTGACCCAATAACCAATCTCTGAAAAACGCTGACGCACCTGACTTTGATGTGCCTCTGGGTATTGCGATCTGATACCAGATGCATCGCACCGAACGATCGTCCAGACGCACCAACTGGCCCGAAGAAATCTCGCGTTGGCAAAGTATGTCGTCTGCAAGGATGACGCCTTCCCCGTCCACCGCTGCATCGATTGCAAGCGACAGGTCCGAATGGATGCGGCCTTTGCGCCAACCCTCGCTTTTGGGTTCGTGCGCTGCATACCACTTGTGCCAGGTCTCCTTTCCATTGTCGTGCACCAGTTCAGCGCGCTGCCAGTCAATGGCGGAACCCTCAGTTGGCAACGCATCGCGTAGGTCTGGTGTTGCTGCGGGATAGCCGTCAATCGGGAACAGGTTGTCCCGTTCCACCCCGCGTTTGGGAATCCGGGTCTCGAAGTGAATGATCATGTCCGCTTGGCCTTCGCCAATTTGGGCTGGCGTCCATGCCGGCCGCAGATCGATTTCTATCCGGGGAAATTGACTGCAGAACTCGGTGATCCGCTTGCGCAGCCAAAGTGAGGCCAGCGCGGGCTCGGCGCTGACGACCAGGGTGCCGGACCTTGTCTTTCGCAACAGGATTTCACTGGCATCTGTCAAGGTCTGCATGCCGCTCGCGATCTGGGGATGCAGGTCACGACCATCGTCGCTCAGTTCGACCCGATTGCCGTGCCGAATGAACAATTCGGTGCCAAACCACAGCTCGAGGTTGCGAATGTGCTGGCTGACCACGCTGTGACTGACATTCAATTCGACCGCGGCCTTGGCAAAACTGGAGTGCCGGGCAGCAACCTCGAAAACGCGCAGCGCATTCAGATGCCGGAGAGTGTTTTCCATGAGTTCAGCGTAGGTAAAAGCTTCGCTGAGGGCAAGTTAAACCCGTTTTTCAGAAGGCCGTGGGAAAGTTAGGATTAAATCGAATTTCCCGCTTCCCGCGACCCATTGGAACCTGAATGACCACTCCCACGCCCTTTGCCGACCCGAATGCCTCGCTTGTGGTGCGTGACCTGCACATGTCTTTCGGCTCGGTTGAAGTCCTCAAGGGCGTATCGCTTAGGGCCTGCGAAGAGGATGTGATTTCGCTCCTGGGGTCTTCAGGTTCTGGAAAAAGTACGTTTCTGCGTTGCACCAACCAGCTCGAAACCCCTACCTCCGGTCTGATTTCCGTTCACGATGAAGACATCATCATGGCCAAGGGCCGCCATGGCATGTCCCATCCGGCGGATGCCAGGCAGGTCGAACGCATCCGTGCGCGTCTGGCTATGGTGTTTCAATCCTTCAATTTGTGGTTGTGCATGACAGTGCTGGAGAACGAGATTGCCGGCCCAATACACGTGCTGAAGCAGCCACGCGCAGAGACCATTGCACGCGCCTATTGCAAACCGTTCCTAAGTCCCGCCATCCGGGTCTATACCTACGTCTTCTGCGGCGCGCTGCTGCTGGTGCAGGTCTATCTGTTCTATTTCGGTCTTGGACAGTCTAAGGCCGTGCATGAAAGTTTCTTGTGGGATCCGATCCTGAGCAGCCCGTGGTGGCGCGTGTTCACCGCGTTTGCGCAGAACACGGCAGCCTACACGACCGGCTTTTTGCGCGGGGTGATCGAAACTACGCCGCGCCGCGAAATCAAGGCATCAAAAGCCTGCGGCATGTCACCCTTCACCCGGATGCGTCTCGTGGTCCTGCCTAACGCTTTCCGCCGCGCTTTACCGGCCTATTCGAACGAGGTCATTTTCACGCTGCACGGCTCCGTGATTGCCAGCACGGTTATCTTGCAAGACGTGCCGGGCGTCGACCGATGGCTGAACGGCCACTACTATCTTGCCTACAAGGGCTTGCTGACGGCGATGGTCTTTTACATGGCAATCGTGTTCCTGATCACTTTCGCCTTCAGATTGGTCGAAAAGCGCTTTCTCGGACACCTGCGACCCCGTGAAACATCTGAGTCTGGCACCGCAAGGGTCGCCGCCTAGCCACGATCTCAACACATCCTTCCGCAACCGCTATTGAAAGGTAATCCCATGACCCAGTCCAGGAAAAGAGACCTGATCGAAGGCCGCGCCGCACTTATCGTCATCGACATCCAGAAATCGACCTTTGCACCAATCCCCGATGACAAGCGCGCCATCGCCCACATGCCGGACTATGCCGACCGCATGGCCCGTTCGAAGGTGGCCATCGACAAGGCGCGCGAGGTGGGTATTCCCGTCATCTTCATCCAGGAGATTCACCGTGCCAATCTGATTGACATGGGCCGCGAAACAGACGGGGACGAAGATGTGCACTGCCTCGATAGCAATCCACTGACCGCCTTCGCGGAGGAAGAATTGGGCATGCGCCCCGATGACTATCGTATCTCCAAGCGCCGCTATTCTGCCTTCTACGGCACAGATCTCGAAATCCTGTTGAAGGGTCTCAAGGCCGAGACGCTGATCCTTGTTGGCGGGCTGACGGATGTCTGTGTGCACTACACCTTTGTCGACGCACACCAGGGAGACTACTTCTGTCGCGTGATCGAGGATTGCGTTGCGGGATCCAGTCTCGAGGCACATCAGGCGTCCCTCAAAGCGGTGGAATACCTCCAGCACGGGGCGGTCCGCAGCCTGGAAGAGGTCCTGTCGGCGATGCAGGGACAAGCGGAAACAAATGCAGCTTAGCCAGGCCCTGATGGCAGCCCGGCGCTTTCTGAAGCGGCTGATTTCGCAATTCGGCGAACCCAGTATTGCGATCACGGATAAGTTGCGAAGCTATTTCAAGCCGGTCCGCGATCTTGCGCCGGGTGCGGATCACCGAGCACACAAAGGGTTGAATAGTCGGGTCGAAGGATCACACAGACCCACTCGAAGGCGTGAAAAGCTCATGGGGCGCTTCAATTCGCCTAAGCAAGCGCAAAGGTTCCTTGCCGCTCACGACCAGATCAACACCGTCTTTCGCCCCCGCCGCTATCAACGCTCCATCGTCTCATACCGTCACGCCAGAACCGATGCTCTCAGAACACCGCGCACGCGGTGTGGCTGTACATTCGTTTCAATCTGGGCTTGCGGGAAGTCGAAGAGATGCCGCTGCAGCACGGGATCGACGTGTGTTAAGAAGCTGTCCGGCATTGGGTGATGAAATTCGGGCCGAGGGTTGTTCGAAACCTGCGGCAGAGACGGAAATGTCCAGATGATGTCTGGCATCTGGATAAAGTTGCCGTGTGAATCTCAGGTCGCAAGTATTGGCTTTGGCGCGCTGACCAGCATCGCGTCGTGCCGCACTGAAACTGACTCGCAGAGCATCAATGGTTCGCTCACTGGTCACCAAGGATTTCTCCCGGCTGCGTTTGGTTTCTTCGCTTTCAGGGCCTCCGATTTCGGTTGCGAAGTCATCCATCCCGTCCAGTTCCAACGCGCCACGGGCAACCAAATTGATGAGCCCAGTACCCAATACGATTTTCGGTATATGCAGAACTCGCACATTGAAACGTGGGTTAAGCAACAAAATTTGTTGCAAAACGTCCGAAAGACCACAAAGCTGTAGCTGAAGCCGAGTCAGTCGTTGTATGTCCAAATCAAAAATGCGCAGCAAAAAAACGGATAAGGGTCAGAAGCGGGTTAAGAAATCCGACCGCCTGCGCGAGATATTGTTGGAACTGAAACTGCGACCTCATGTGCGTATCAGTGAACTGGCACGGCGGTTCAACGTATCAACAGAAACCGTCCGCAGAGATGTTGACGCTCTGTCTGTTGATGGTTTGATTGCGCGGGCGCATGGGGGGGCATCAGCCCCGGTGCAAGGTCATTACCCAAGCCTTGATGAACGCACAGGCGCCAGAATGGAAGAGCGCGAGAGGATCGGCATAACTGCTGCCGCTCTGATACAGGACGGCGAGTCAGTAATGATCGATTCTGGTTCCACCACCATCGAGTTGGCGCGTGCCCTGGCGTATCGAGGAATCCATTGCACGGTCATAACAAATTCGATTCCAGTAGCTATGACCCTCGGCCACGGTGCTGCTGAAGTGCTGCTTTGTCCTGGCGAATATCTTGCAGCCGAGGCGGCAACAATCGGTTCGGAAACGCTGGCGTTTCTGTCCGGTTTCAATGTCGATCGCTGTTTGATTGGCTCGTCTGGCTTTTCAGAGGAAGGGCCATCAGAGTCGATACGTGGTTTTGCGGCCATCAAACGCATGATGCTGGCACGGGCCGCTACAAGACACCTGCTGATCGACTCAGACAAATTCGGCCGCAAGGGTTTGGCCCATGTAGGCAATCTTGAAGGATTGGATTCCGTTGTTACCGATACAAAACCAAAAGGAGAACTGCAGAGCGCAATATCCAGTGCCAAGGTCAAGATCCTTGTCGCTGATCAACTATAAGGAAGAATGATAATTGGTGGCCGCAGAGGCTACGCATGATTGGGAGGAAGACATGAAGATCGATATCAAACTACTGATTGGAGCATCAGCAATTGCACTCTTGTCGCTTGGCGACACTGCTTCGGCGCAGGATTGTCCACGCGGTGATCTGGATGAGAGGTTCTGCGACGCGGACGGTGATCTGATCGCGGACATTCCCACAGACCCTTCCGAGCAAATAGATCCTGACACATTGATTTTTGCCTACACCCCGGTTGAAGACCCAGCCGTATACAAAACGGCTTGGTCGGATTTCCTTGACCACTTGAAAGCAGAAACTGGCAAGGACGTTGTCTTTTTCCCGGTTCAAAACAATGCCGCTCAAATCGAAGCGATGCGTTCGGGACGTTTGCATATCGCCGGATTCAATACGGGCTCGAACCCATTGGCAGTGAACTGCGCCGGTTTCCGACCCTTCACAATTATGGCCTCGAAAGATGGGAATTTCGGTTATGAGATGGAAATCATCACCTATCCGGGTTCAGGCATCGAAAAGGTCGAGGACATCAAAGGAAAGCAATTAGCCTTTACGTCGCCTACATCAAACTCTGGGTTCAAAGCGCCCTCGGCAATCCTGAAAAGCGACTTTGATCTTTTGCCGGAACGCGATTTCGAGCCCGTTTATTCTGGCAAGCATGACAACTCGATCCTGGGAGTTGCCAACAAGGATTACCTGGCGGCTTCAATTGCGAACTCGGTAAAATCGCGGATGATCTCGCGGGATGTGATCAAGGAAGATGATGTTGTAACGATCTATAAGTCGCAGACCTTTCCAACCACTGGGTTTGGCACCGTTTACAACCTGACGCCCGAGTTGCAGGAGAAGATCCGCAATGCCTTTTTCAGTTTCGAATGGGAGGGCACGACACTTGAAGCTGAGTTCTCGAAATCGAACGAAGGCCAGTTCCTTGAGATGACCTATCAGGAGTTTTGGGATGTCATTCGGAAAATTGACGCTGCCAACGGTGTTTCCTACGCCTGCCAATGAACATTGGAAAATCCGGCGGGCCTGACAGGGCCCGCTATTCACCCTAACTCGGGGCATCTTATGCTGCGTCTTCAAAAGCTGACGAAAACATACAAGACCGGTGATCAGGCCTTGAAGGCCATTGATCTTGAGGTTCCAAAAGGACAGGTTCTTGCATTAATTGGGCCTTCGGGCGCGGGCAAATCGACCATGATCCGTTGCATTAACCGTTTGGTTGAACCCACAAGCGGGGGTGTCCTTCTGGATGAGGTTGACCTGACCAAACTCGGCTCGGGCGCGTTAAGGAAGGCACGCCGCGCAATGGGCATGATCTTTCAGGAATATGCCTTGGTTGAACGCCTTACGGTTATGGAAAACGTTTTGTCGGGACGGCTGGGATACGTGGGGTTCTGGCGCAGCTTCCTGCGGCGGTACCCGCAGTCGGATGTCGACGAGGCCTTCCGCCTGCTTGATAGAGTCGGGCTGTTACACATGGCTGACAAACGGGCGGATGAACTGTCTGGGGGTCAACGCCAAAGGGTCGGTATCTGCCGCGCTTTGATTCAGAACCCGAAACTTTTGCTGGTCGATGAGCCAACTGCGTCGCTGGATCCAAAGACCAGTCGTCAGATCATGCGCCTAATCACTGAGCTATGTCAGGAGCGCGGGTTAGCGGCCATTATCAATATCCATGACGTGGCGCTTGCCCAGATGTTTGTTCCCCGAGTCGTGGGTCTTCGCTTCGGCGAGATAGTATATGACGGCCTTCCAACAGGCCTGACCCCCGACAAGCTGACCGAGATCTACGGTGAAGAAGACTGGGAAGCGACAATCGAAAAAGTGGATGAAGATGTCGAGGCTGCGGAATGAGCCATCGAGAGTTAGACGACATGTTGGGAAAAGGCTGGCGTAAACCTGCCTTTGTAAAAAAGCCATTGCTCCGATGGGCTTTGATCCTGGGCTTTTTTGCTTACCTGATCGCGGCTTTCATGACCATCGATGTTGATTGGGGCAGGGTTTATGAAGGGCTGGACCGGGGATGGGCGTTTGTGCTGGCATTTACCAGCCCGGACTTCGTTTCGCGGTGGTCAGACATTTGGAGCGGTCTGCTGGAGAGCATCATTATGACCGTAGCTGCGTCGGTCGTGGGCATCCTGATTTCGATCCCAATCGGTTTGGGGGCTGCACGCAATATCGCCCCTTTGCCAATCTACATAATTTGCCGTGGCATTGTCGCGATAAGTCGGGCTTTGCAAGAGATCATCGTCGCAATTTTGCTAGTAGCCATCTTCGGCTTTGGTCCTCTGGCCGGATTTCTGACGCTGTCCTTCGCCACCATTGGTTTTCTCTCCAAACTTCTGGCCGAAGACATCGAAGCCATGGACAAGGTACAGGCCGAGGCGATCAAAGCCTCTGGAGCGCGTTGGACGCAATGGATCAACTATGGAGTACAGCCGCAGGTGATGCCGCGGCTTGTAGGGCTTTCAATGTATCGTATCGACATCAATTTCCGAGAAAGCGCAATCCTCGGACTGGTTGGAGCTGGTGGAATCGGCGCGACGTTGAACACCGCATTCGACCGCTATGAATACGACACGGCAGCAGCCATTCTCATCCTCATCATTGGGATCGTCATGGCTCTTGAATATCTTTCGGGAATTATCCGCGCGAGGGTTCAATAATGCCGGTACTTGAACGCAATGAAGTACAGGTCTGGCGACGTCGGACAACGGGTCAGAGTCTGGTTCGATGGTTCGGCTGGTTAATAGGCGTAGCGGTTTTTGTTTACTGCTGGCAACTCATCTCGGAATCGACGACCTGGTTTTTTGTCTGGGACGCGCCCCGCATCGCGAACGATATCTGGACCCGGGCAACACCTCCCAAATGGAGCTACATCACCCAGTTGGGCCGACCGATTTGGGACACTCTGAACATCGCGACCCTGGGGACAATCATCGCGTTGTTCATGGCGGTGCCGGTTGCCTTTCTGGCGGCCCGAAACACCACACCATCGGCTTTGTTCATCCGACCGATTGCCTTGTTAGTCATTGTCTCGACCCGCTCAATAAACTCACTGATCTGGGCGTTGCTACTGATCGCGATTATTGGTCCGGGCGTCTTTGCTGGTGTAGTAGCGATCGCCATCCGTTCAATTGGGTTTTGCGCCAAGCTGCTGTATGAGGCGATCGAGGAAATTGATCACACGCAGGTCGAAGCAATCACGGCAACCGGTGCTTCGCGCTGGCAAGTCATGGCTTACGGGATCGTTCCGCAAATACTGCCCGCTTTTGCAGGCATTGCTGTCTTCCGTTGGGATATCAACATCCGCGAATCCACAGTGCTTGGGTTGGTTGGAGCTGGAGGAATCGGTTTGCAATTGTCGGCCTCGCTCAACGTTCTGGCCTGGCCACAAGTCAGCCTGATCCTGATTGTCATCCTTGTCGCGGTAATGATTAGTGAATGGGTCTCGGCGAAAGTTCGAGGAGCGATCATTTGACCGAATTCTCAGCGCGAGAGGCTTTTGATGCCTACGAGGCTGTACGCCACCGCCTTCCTGAAACCACACCGTCTGAAGTGAGCTTGCGCAAGGCAGCGACGTTGGAGGAAATAGCTGATGAGTTCGACGTTTTCCTTCTTGATGCTTTCGGTGTTCTCAATATCGGCGATACAGCGATTCCAGGCACACCGGAACGGGTCAGGTCACTGAAAGCCGCTGGCAAGCGTGTTCTGGTCGTGTCGAATGCCGCATCAGTCCCGCACGAAGCTCTTTTGGAAAAATATACCAGGCTTGGTTATAATTTCGCACCGCAGGACGTAATCACCAGCCGGGCAACTTTGTTGGGTGAACTAAACGGCCAAAGTAAGCTGCATTGGGGATTGATGGCGACACCAGGTGACGGTCTTCGCGATCTGGAGGGGTTGCAAGTATCCTATCTGGAAGATGACCCGAAACCCTACGAAACCGTCGACGGATTTTTAATGATCGGGTCAGCGGTCTGGACCGAAACGCGGCAAGCCATGTTGGAAACTGCCTTGTTAAAGCGTCCCCGCCCAGTAATGGTCGGCAACCCTGACATAGTCGCGCCTCGCGAGTATGGCTTTTCCAAAGAGCCCGGTCTTTTCGCGCACAGGCTGGCAGACCGAACAGGTATTGCGCCTCAGTTTTTTGGAAAGCCTTTCGGCAACATTTATGATCTTGCTTTCCGACGCCTCGGGCACATCGACAAATCCCGCGTGCTGATGGTTGGCGACAGCCTGCACACAGACATCGTGGGCGCACGCAATGCCGGGATAGTATCGGCACTCATCTCAGGATTTGGATTCTTCGCCGGGCATGATGTTGAAGCCGCCATCAAGAAGGCAAAGATTGTACCGGACTTTGTCGTAAACCGGCCTTGATGAGACTGTTGCATTGACGGAGTGACGTAACGATTTTTGATTTTTGAATTCGCTCATTCCGCGCATGTCGCCTTTCAAGCATCATCGTTTTCCACGTGACATCATCTTGTACGCCGCCCGGTGATATCTCATCTTCACTCCTTGGTGGTTAGGATGAGACAGAAATCCTCTCTTATAAAATCGACCCAAACTGTCCCATTGGCGCTGACGTCAGACACAAGGTGTCCCCAGTGGTTTTTGTTGCGAAGCGTCTTGCTGACCGAAGAGGTTACGTTGGATCTGCGAGTTAAGCAGCCAGTTCCGCAAATTGACGAAGCGGGCAGAGGCCGGGCGTGAACTGACCTTTGCGAACCATGTTCGCAACTTCGATCCCATCCAAAGTTGCCGATTCAAAAACAAAGGCCTTTAAGCACTGAATCGGTCGAGTACGCCTCTTGATAAACCGGTGGTCCTGCCCCGCGATATTGTTCAAGTAATTCCGCTTCGCCATCTCGATTGGGATCGGGCAGCCAAAGTTTTTTAGCATTCGTTGATGGCCTGGATGCCTGCGGTGTTGGCTCCGCTTTTGTTGATCACAATCTTCCTCGGCAATCCATTCGCGTCCAGCATCTTAGCGAAGAACTTGGTGGCGGTAGGTTTGTTAAGACGTCGCAAAAGCATGAAATCAAGGCTCTTGCCGTGCTTGTCGACAGCTCAATAGAGGTAAACTCACGCGCCTTTAACTTTGATGATAGTTTCGTCCATTCTCCACGAACGATCACATGGCGCTTTTCGACGACGCGCTGTTTCAGCGATCGCGCCGGAATACCATGTGACCCAACGGCTCAGTACAGTGGGATCAACAGAAATGCCGTGCTCGGCCATGATTTCTTCAAGGTCTCGATGGGAAACAGCGTAGCGGACATAAAAGAACACCGCGAACAGGATCACATCCTTCGGATACTGCGAATCTTTGAAAGAAATCATAGACCAACCTTCAACTGGATAACGCCGTTTGCTACACAGGCGATCCCGCCACGAAGGTCAGTGGTCAAAAGTTTGCAACAGATCCCGAGCGGATCATTACCGCGGTTGCCATCGCCATACTAGCGGCAGTCACCTTTTCTGTTTTGTCGGCTGATGGAATTTGGCCAGGCTGGCCCCGCTGGACCGGGTGGGCGACAGTCGGCGCCTTCTTCGTTTCACCCACCTTGAACTGGATCATGCCATCCGCGACGGAACGCAAGTCCCGAAGACCAATCATGACGGTGATGTTCTTTTTCGAGATTGCCGTCGTCTGGCATTAATCAACAGACGTCTTACTGACCAATGAAGTCCGCACGTCGCTCCAAAAGGGCTGCGCCCAAATAATCCACGAGAAGCCGGGCGCGTTGAACCCGCCGCAGCCCGCCGTGCAGAAGAATCCAGGTTGAGCGACGTTGATCCAATTGGGTTCCAGGCACGCGCTGCAATTCCGGAAAGACGCTGGGAACCCAATTGGACAGGAATGTCATGCCAGCCCCGGCGCGGGCCAGATGCAGGTGCATTTGTGGGTCCGTGACGATGTGCCGAACGCGGGCCTCGGCAAAAGGCGTGGCCGCGATCATCTTTTGCAACTCGGGCACGTCCCCGTAGCCGATCCAGGTCAGACCTTTACCTTTCGATCCAGCGTTCGGTAGGTGCGCATCAATATAGCGACGTGACGCAAAGACCCCCAACGACAAGGGAAAGAGTTTGCGTCCGACGGCATCCTCCTCAACTTCAAGAACATGGCGGATTGATACATCCGTCTCGTCCTTCTCGATCGAATCGAGAAGATAGGACAGTTTCAGTTCAATCTCGATCTCCGGGTAAAGCGCGGCAAAATCCGCCAGAACCGGTGCGAGCAGATAATGCGCCGTCAACGGATCGGCCGACAAACGGATGCGCCCCGACGCTTCCCGGTCGAGACCTTTGACCGCGCTGAACCCTTTGAGCAGCGCCGTTTCCGCCTCGATTGCCAGTGGTAGCAAACGTCGTCCGGCCGCCGTGAGTGTCAGCCCCCCCGCGTTCCGGCGAAACAGCGTCGTTCCAAGCTGCGCCTCCAACCCTTCGATCTGTCGGCGCACAGTGGCATGCGTGCCATCCATCTGCTCGGCGCCAGCGCGAAGAGTTCCTGAGCGGGCAACTGCGAGGAAGGCGGGAAGTGACTTCCAATCCATTTAGCGTAACGTTTTTGAACCATACCGGTTCAATATAGACAATTATTGGATCGAAAGAAAACCGATAACTCCATCATCGTACAATGAAGGAGATCACCATGGAAACGACACTCAACGCCTGGAGCGTCAGCCGCTACGGTGGACCCGCCGTCCTCACCGCGGTCTCGCGCCCGGTTCCAGCGCCCGCTACAGCAGAGGTTCTGATCCGCATTCGCGCCTCTGCAGTTTCTCGTGCCGATGGGATGATGCGGGCTGGGCAACCGAAGTTTGCCCGCCTCTTTCTCGGATTGAAGCGCCCTCGCGCGGGTTTGGCTGGCACCTGCTTTTCGGGCGATATTGTCGCCGTCGGAGACACTGTAACGAAGTTTCACGTCGGCGACGCCGTCTTTGGTGAAGCCGGCCTTCGGTTTGGTGCCAACGCGACGCACATCAGCGTCGACGAGGAAGGCAGTCTTCTAAACAAGCCGGACACGGTAAACTATGGAGAGGCCGCCACGCTCTTTGATGGTGCGATGACATCTTGGCACTTCCTGACCCGCGTGGCAAAGGTGCAACCAGGTGAACGCGTGCTAATCCTTGGTGGGTCCGGGAGCCTCGGGACCGCGGCGGTCCAATTCGCCAAAGCACTCGGCGCAAAGGTCACTGCCAGCGCAAGCGCACGTAACACGGAGTTACTCCGCTCTCTCGGCGCTGACCATGCTGCGGACTACAACGTCGAAGACCCTCTCAAGCACGGGGCCGATTATGACGTTGTCTTCGACACGCTCGGGGTTTCGTCCTTTGGCGCGGCCAAACCCGCGCTTGCTGAGAACGGGCGCTATATGTGTCCGGTGCTTGGGTTGGCGCTTTTGCGCGACACGATCCTGACCGGGCTATTCAGGCACAAAAAGGCGATGTTTGCTGCTGCCGGTATGACGAAACCCGAGGTCCATCGAGAAGAGTTGTCGGAAGTTCTGACGCTCATGGCCGAGAACAAGTTTTCGCCGGTGATGGATCGCGTCTATTCACTTTCCGACCTGGTCGAAGCGCACGCTTACGTCGAAACGGGCCGCAAGCGCGGCAATGTCGTCGTTGTTTAGCGAGTTGGAAAGATGACAACGCCCCTCATCATACTCTGCCTGCTTTTCATACCTCTTCTTGTCGCGCGGGCAATCGGCGGCACAGGTAAAACGCGCTTAGGTGGTACCATCGGCATCGCCCTTGCCTTCGCTTTCTTTGGCGTCGGTCACTTTGTCGAGACCAAGGCAATGACCGGGATGATACCACCGTTCATTCCCTTTGCCACGCCGCTCGTCCTGGCAACCGGACTGCTCGAACTTGGCGTTACCGCCGGACTCATAAATCCTGCCAACCGTCGCCTGGCCGGACTTCTCGGCATCGGCGTCTTGGTCGCATTCTTTCCAGTCAATGTTTATGCCGCGTTCAATCACACCGGCATGGGCGGGCATGTTCAGGGACCGATCTACCTCCTGATCCGCGCACCGCTTCAGTCGTTGCTGATCTCGTGGGCGTGGTTCTTCGTGGTTCACCACGGAGACGCGGTACAGTCAAACAGCCTCGGCATGATGCAAATTTTCCGGAAAGGACATTAAGATGCAGGAACATGACGTTCTCAACCTGATCAAACTGGCGGACACGGCAATAAATGCCGAAGACTTCGATACCCTCGTGGAGCTTTATGCTGACGACGCCGTTCTTGTGGTTCAGCCTGGCCAGATCGCACGCGGCAAGTTCCAGATCCGGAAGGCCTTCGAGGCAATCGCCAAGCATTTCGGGAACACGCTGACCGTCACGCAAGGTAAAGCACAGGTGATCGAGGGTGGTGGTACGGCGCTGGTGATCATGGAAACGGTGCTCAACACCGGAGAGGCCAAGGAACCAATTGACCGCCGTGCCACCTACGTTTTCGTACAAGACGAAACACGTGGATGGCTCTGTACGGTCGACAACTCCTACGGTACCGATCTGCTCGACGAAGACTAACTTCGTTGTGGCGTGGCATCATCACGGAGACGTTTCCGGCGGCGCCGGTTGATCTGGCGCCGCCCTTTTTTGCTCCCAAGGCATACCGGCTGCATTGGCACCGCTCTTGTGAATCACGATCAATTTTGGAATTCCGTTGGTGGATAACGCTTTGGCAAGGAATCTGATGGCTGCCGGACGATTCCGTCGCTCAGACCGCATAAATCAAGAGTATTTCCTGCTTTGTCTATGGCTCGATAGAGGTACTTCCACTTCCCACGAACACGCAAATAGGTTTCGTCCATACGCCAAGATTTCAGTGTTGGGCGCTTTTTCGAACGGTCGCATGCTGCGACCAACGGTGAATGTTTCGCCACCCAACTGTTCAAGGCAGTGTGGTCAACCCGCACATCGCGTACAAAAACCGCATCCTTGGGGAAGTGACTGCCTTTCGAAAAGAACATGGTAGTACCTGTTTGTGATCTATCCAAAGGCAACAAACGCGGGACCCAGTGCTCTTTTCAAACCAAGTCCAAAATGTGCGACACAACCCACTAAAATAGACGAACTAGCCTGGGTCCGAAAACGGATCGGGAGGTGTATTCAATCGAAGATGTCGCATGAAGGCCCGCGCGATTCTTGGAACCGGTTTTTGATCTGATACGACAAAGTGACCGCGATACCGCATCGGAGACTCAAATCGGACAAATGCCAAGTCGGGAGATCGATATTGGTACACTGGAAAGGGGTTGATAACGGCCAGTCCCAACCCTTCACGTGCCATGTCAGCAGCGGCAAAAGAGGTGGAGACTTCTGCAACTATTTTCGGCTCGGCGCGAACCTGATGAAGCAATCGGTCAAGTTGTCCGCGCCGTCCATGTCTATACGTTAGGGCGATCAACTCCTGTTCATGCAGGTCAACCGGTTTAAGTATCTTTCGCCCGGAAAGCGGATGCTCGGGTCGCATAACGCAAACTGCGGGAGACTCGCGAAATGGGATGAGTTTGATTCCAGCCCGGCTTTGTTCGATCCCGGTTACCGCAAGATCGAAACGGTTCTCAAGTATACCAAGCGTAACCATATCCGAAGTTGTTACCTCGAGGTTAACGAAAAACTCCGGGTTTCCTCGAATGAAGCTTGCGATGAGGGAAACGATATATCTATGCGCATAGCTGGGCGGTGCGACGAGGCGCAGTGTCTCCTGCACAGTTTCGCCCGGACCATCGATACGGTCCAATGCCTCGAATAAGGGATCCAGCCGCATATTGAGCCTCACGGCCTCTTGTGTGGGTCGCAATCGGCCCGCATCGCGCTCAAACAGCGTTCTGCCAAGTCGAGCTTCCAAGCTGCTGACGGACCGGCTTACTGCTGATTGAGACAAGCCAAGTTGTCGTGCTGCCGACGCGGTTGTTCCAGACTGCATGAGTGCGCGTAGTGCTTGATACTCTGGCAGCGAGTGCCAGTTGCGTGGTTTCTTCAATTGCACGACACCCACATGATTCCGACTAGCTCTATGAGTAAAACTCATCAATAATTTTTGCAATTATGATGATAGCGTCTGTTAGCGTGTATCGAAATGATACTAGACCGGATGATGCAAAGTTGAGCACATATCCTCTTATCTTCGATGGGCACAACGACGTATTATCGAAGCTTTTTTCGTCGGGTGGTTTGGCTGAAGCTGACCGCTTCGTAACCGGTCTCGAAGGTGCGATTGATCTTACCAAGTCCAAGGTAGGTGGATTTGGGGGAGGTTTCTTTGCCATCTGGGTTCCATCCCCCATGGACGTCGATGCCAAGATGGAAGAGATGGTTCAGCCTAGCTATGATCTGCCGCTTCCTGATCAGATCGATGCGGAAGACGCTTTGCCAGCGGCTATGAGCCAGATTGCCATTTTGCTTGAGCTGGAACGATTGGGTGCGTTGAAAGTGGTCCGCTCGGTTTCAGATATTCGGGCTTGTAAGGCACAGGGTCAGATGGCGGCCATATTCCATATCGAAGGTGCCGAAGCGATTGACGCCGATCTGCACTCACTCGACGTTTTCCATGCAGCCGGGTTACGTTCTCTCGGGCCGGTCTGGAGCAGGCCGAACATTTTTGGTCACGGGGTGCCGTTTAGATATCCATCGGGGCCGGATACTGGTCCAGGGCTGACAGATCACGGATTGCGGCTCGTGCAGCGCTGCAACGCGCTTGGCATCATGTTGGACTTATCCCATCTCAATGAAAAAGGGTTTTGGGACGTGGCGCGATATTCGGAAGCGCCGTTGGTTGCAACGCATTCAAATGCCCATTCAATCTGCCCACATGCGCGAAATCTAACCGATGACCAGCTACGCGCCATTGCGGAAAGCGACGGGATGGTGGGTCTTAATTTCGCCGCAGCGTTTCTGCGTGAAGACGGACGGATGTTGTCTGATGTGCCTTTGACGCAGGTGCTCGTGCACCTTGATCATCTGATCGGCGTATTGGGCGAAGATCGCGTCGGGCTTGGGTCGGACTATGATGGGGCAGTGGTGCCGGATGAGATAACAGATATCTCAATGCTGCCCAGATTGAGAGATGCCATGGAAAACCATGGATACGGCAAAGAGCTCGTCAAGAAGCTCTGCCACGAAAACTGGTTGCGTGTACTTGAAAAAACCTGGGGATCGTAACCGTTGTTGAGAGATCTGATGACAGAGAGGACAAAATGAACGCATTTAATAGATTGCTTACCGGTGCGGCGCTGGGACTGGCGCTCGCCGTGACCTCGACTTCGGCAATGGCGGAGACACCGCCGAACATGCTGGTGATTGCAAACCGTATCGACGACATCACGACGCTGGATCCTGCGGAGAGCTTTGAATTTGCCGGGTCGGATGTCAGCCGGAATGTTTACCAAAAGCTTGTGAATTTTGACCCGCTGGATCTTGATGCAGGATATCAGCCAGACGTCGCGGAAAGCTGGGATGTGTCAGAAGACGGCAAGTCGATTACCTTCAAGATCAGGGAAGGGCTGACCTTTCACTCCGGTAATCCGGTAACTGCGGAAGATGTTCAGTTTTCTCTGCGCCGCGCGATCATTTTGAATAAAACGCCGGCCTTTATCCTGACCCAGTTTGGCTTCACACCGGAAAACGTCGAACAAACAATAGTCGCGGATGGTAACACTCTGACGATCACGACAGACAAGCCCTACGCAACATCCTTCGTTCTGAACTGTCTGACCGCGACCATCGGTGGCATCGTCGACAAAAAGACGGTAATGGAACACGACAAGGATGGCGATCTGGGCAATGAATGGCTCAAAACCAATACGGCGGGCTCAGGTGCTTACAGCCTGGTGAGCTGGAAGCCCAATGAAAGTGTAACCCTGAAGTCCAACCCTGATTTCTATCTGGGTGCCCCGGCAATGGAGCGTGTAGTTGTTCGTCACGTTCAGGAAAGCGCCAGCCAGCGCTTGCTGTTGGAGCGCGGTGACATCGACGTTGCCCGCAACCTGAACCCCGAAGACGTTGCAGGGGTGTCATCGGTTGCAGGTGTCAAGATTTCGGATGAGCTGAAGGGCCGTCTGATGTATGTTTCGCTGAACCAGAAGCATCCCGAGCTCAGCAAACCTCAGGTACGTCAGGCGTTCAAATACCTGATCGACTATGAAGGGATGCGTGACAGCTTCCTGAAAGGTCAGTACACAATTCATCAGAATTTCCTGCCACAAACTTATCTCGGCGCATCTGATGAGAACCCGTTCAGCTTTGATGTCGAAAAAGCAAAGGCACTGCTGGATGAAGCCGGTGTTAGCGGACTTGAGATCGAAGTAGGTGTGCGAGAGGCGCAGGAACGGATTGAAATCGCCCAGTCCATGCAGAATGCACTCGCTCAGGTCGGTATCACCATGAACATCACCGTTGGTACCGCGAAGCAAATCCTGGCAAGGTACCGTGCACGGGAACTGGACGTCTATCTTGGTGCATGGGGACCCGATTATCCTGATCCGCAAACCAACGCGGGGACGTTTGCCTATAATCCAGACAATTCGGATGCGGCCAACGCAACTGGGCTGTTGGCATGGCGAAATTCCTGGGACACCGGCGGCCTGACAGAGAAAACGGCCGCAGCCGTTGTTGAGAACGACACCGTAAAACGGGCTGACATGTACAAAGAAATCCAGGCTGAGTTCCGTGAAACCTCACCCTTTGTCATTATGTTCCAGCAGATTGAACAATCGGCGCTGCGTGAAAATGTAACTAACTTCTCGACCGGCCAGGCGATCACGTCGGCATCATACTGGCAGGTGACCAAGTAAATGGCACTGGCCGAAAGACCAACTGAGGGGCGCCGCGCGGCGCCTCTTATCCATTGGATCAAGAGCATCCTTAAAACTGTTGGCACCATTGCTATTACAATGCTGGGCCTGCTGTTCGTGACCTTCATCATCGGTCGCGTCATGCCGATCGACCCGGTGCTGGCGATCGTTGGCGAGCGGGCCTCGCAATCGACGTATGACGCGGTCTATCAACAGCTTGGTCTCGACAAGCCGTTGTTGGTGCAGTTCGGATACTATCTTTGGGATGTCCTGCATGGCGATTTTGGCAACTCTCTGCTGAATGCCCGCCCGGTGTCCGAGGATATTGCCCGCGTATTTCCGGCTACGCTGGAATTGGCAACCCTGGGTGTGTTGATCGGCATCTTTATGGGTGTTCCGCTGGGTGTGATCGCCGCTGTCAAGCGCGGATCGTGGATCGACCAGATTGCACGTGTGGTCGCGCTTGTTGGTTATTCGATGCCAATATTCTGGTTGGGGCTTATGGGTCTGCTGGTCTTCTACGGGATACTTGGCTGGGTTGGCGGTCCAGGTCGGCTGGACATTTTCTATGAAGATATTGTTCCTGCGCGAACAGGACTGATCCTTGTGGACAGCGCCATCGCTCAAGATTGGGATGTCTTCCGAAATGCTTTGTCCCATATCATCCTGCCGGCCGCGCTGCTGGGGTATTACTCGCTGGCCTACATCAGCCGGATGACGCGATCCTTCATGCTGGAACAGTTGTCGGCGGAATATGTTATTACCGCTCGCGTCAAAGGCCTGTCAGAGCGGCAGGTTATCTGGCGCCACGCCTTCAAGAATATCCGAGTACAGCTTATTACAGTCATCGCATTGAGTTATGCTAATCTGCTTGAAGGTTCTGTTCTGACCGAGATCATCTTTAGCTGGCCGGGGATCGGAAGCTATATCACGACCGCTCTGCTAAGCGCTGACATGAATGCCGTTCTCGGAGGAACAGTGGTGGTTGGTCTGATCTTTATCTGCCTGAACATATTCTCGGACCTTCTTTACCGTTTCTTTGATCCGAGGTCGAAATGAGCGACATGACTTTGCGTCAGTGGCTGCTGACCGACGAACCCACATCCCGCCGGCATGCCAGATTGGCCAGCTTGTACAAAGGCTGGCTGACCTTGCGGTCGAACTCGATGGCTATGGTTGGTTTGGCAATCCTTGTGGTTCTCGTTTTCGCTGCCGTCTTTGCGCCTATCCTCGCGCCATATGATCCGTTTGTTCAGAATCTGTCCAGCCGATTGCTTCCCATCGGCGCCGAAGGACACTTGCTTGGAACCGACAGCTTGGGGCGGGATATTCTGTCCCGTCTGATCTATGGGGCGCGAATTACGCTATACATCGTGGCGCTGGTGGCGCTCATTGCCCCGGTCGCGGGTCTTTTGGTCGGGACTGTCGCCGGATATGCGGGTGGATGGGCAGATGTGATCCTCATGCGGATAACCGACATCTTCCTCGCCTTCCCGCGACTTGTTTTGGCATTGGCTTTTGTAGCTGCGCTTGGGGCAGGGATCGAAAACGCGGTGCTGGCAATTTCGCTCACGGCATGGCCGCCTTATGCACGCATGGCGCGGGCAGAAACGCTTACGATCCGATCGACCGACTATATCAACGCGATACGCCTTCAGGGTGCCGGGCCGCTGCGGATCATTACTCGGCATATCTGGCCGCTTTGTATCTCGTCACTGATAGTACGTGTTACGCTCGACATGGCGGGGATCATTCTGGCCGCAGCCGGTCTTGGCTTTCTTGGCTTGGGGGCACAACCGCCAAGCCCGGAATGGGGCGCGATGATTTCAGAAGGCCGCAGGTTCATCCTTGATCACTGGTGGGTCGCGACTGTACCGGGGCTTGCGATTTTTACGGTCTCACTCGCCTTCAACCTGTTGGGCGATGGGCTGAGGGACGCGCTCGACCCGAAGGATGGTGGACAATGAGTCTTTTGGATATCGAAGACCTGTGGGTTCGGTTCCCGACCCGGCAGGGTGTGTTTGATGCTGTGCGCGGTGTCTCTTTTTCGCTGGGGCGAGAACGTTTGGGTATCGTCGGCGAAAGTGGTTCCGGCAAGTCGATGACGGGCCGGGCCATTCTGCGCCTGATCCGCAAACCGGGTATCGTCGAGGCTGATCACATCAATCTGGAAGGTCAAGACCTGCTGAAACTCAGCGAACGCAAAATGCGCGAGGTGCGTGGCAAAAAGATTTCCATGGTCATGCAGGATCCGAAGTTCTCACTGAACCCAGTAGTTACTGTTGGAGAGCAGCTCATGGAGGCCTACCTTCAGCATAATTCCGGTTCAAAGGCACGCGCCAAAAAGATGGCGATCGAGATGCTGGAGAGTGTTTCGATCCGTGATCCCGAGCGTGTGATGCGGGCTTATCCGCATGAGGTTTCAGGTGGGATGGGGCAGCGTATCATGATTGCCATGATGCTAATTCCCAATCCCAAGATACTGATCGCTGATGAACCCACTTCGGCACTGGATGTCAGCGTTCAGCGGCAAGTACTGAACATTATGGACGGGCTGGTCAAGGAACGGGGAATGGGTTTGATTTTCATCAGCCATGACTTGAATCTTGTGTCCGAATTCTGCGACCGCGTCCTGATCATGTATTCCGGGCGGATTGTCGAAGTTTGCGAAGCTGACAAGCTGCACAAGGCCCGGCATCCCTATACCAGAGGGCTACTGAATTCACTCCCGCGGCTTGATGACAGACGCTCACACCTGAGTGTGCTGGCCCGCGATCCGGCTTGGTCCGAAGCGCCAAGCGTGAGGGGTTGAAATGATTGCACTGGAAATCAGGGACTTGAATGTCTGGTTCGGTCACGCGCACGATCGCGTAGATGCAGTAAGGGGCGCGAGTCTTGAGGTAATACAGGGCGAGAGTTTTGGTCTTGTGGGTGAGAGTGGTTCCGGAAAGTCGACTATTCTACGTGCAATAACGGGGCTTGCACCGCATTGGTCGGGTACTATCAACGTTGAAGGTCAGCCACTTTCCGGATCAAGACGGGACCGATCGTTTTTTCGAACCGTTCAGATGGTGTTTCAGGATCCATACGCTTCACTACATCCGAGGCACACGGTTGATCAGGTTCTCAGCGAAACAATTCACCTGCATGGATTGGATAATATCGACAAACGTGTAGCCGGGCTGTTGGACGATGTTGGGCTTGGGCAGCGTTTTCGGTACCGCTTTCCGCATCAACTCTCTGGTGGCCAACGACAACGTGTCGCGATTGCACGGGCTTTGGCCGGTGAGCCGGACATCTTGCTATTGGACGAACCCACTTCTGCTTTGGATGTCAGCGTTCAGGCTGAGGTGCTCAATCTGCTGACTGATCTGCGCAAACAGCGCGGGCTGACTTATCTAATGGTTTCCCATGATCTTCCAGTTATCGCGCATATGTGCAAAAAACTGGCAGTTATGCGTAATGGTGAGATTGTTGAGGTAATGTCTTCGGAAACTCTGCGCAGGGGTCGGCCCAACCACGAGTACTCTAAGCAATTGCTTACAGCGTCGGTTGCCCCGCACCAGTAAAATCGTTCGCGACTACAGGTACGCCATCTCCGGATTTTACACCGGCGCGTGGACCCCTTTTGCTCCGGGATTGACACGATTTTCAGGTGCAGATGCGCGGTTATGTCTGGTGGCTGGGTGCCGCGACGCTGGGCCTGACCGGGCTGTTCAGCCTGCTGACACCGTTCCAGGATCCGACCTGCTTCGAACGTTGGTTTAACTTGCCTGGGAGCCTGGTCTCGATGGCCGTTTCGCTGGTCATGCTGGCGCTGACCTGGGTGTTCTTTACGATCCTGAATGATCAGAAGGATCTGCAGCTCTTCCTTTCGGCGCTTGGGTTCTTTGTCGTCAGCTTCGTTGGCATCCGCATCAGTTTCTATCCGATGTTAGTTCCGCCGTCGCTCAGCATCTAGCAGGCCGCCGCCCAGGACGAAAGCCTTGCTTTCGCACTGGTCGGAACCCTGATCCTGGTTGCGATCATTCTGACCTACACGGGTTATGCCTATTGGGTGTTCCGCGGTCTTGTGGTTCGCAAGAGTGGTGGGGCGAGCTGCCGTCGCATTTGCCATCCACCTGGTCATCTGAATGTAGGCCCCGCGTAGGAGCAGAGCCGTAGTGTATTGGTCTCTTTCTGCAGTCCTGCATCGCCGAGAAGATTCTCCGGGATATTGCCAAATTGTTGACCGGGATTGATCTGGGTGTGTCAGCGTCATGGGTATTCCACCTCATATGCCTCGACTGTAAGGCGTCCGCTACCTTCTTGACACCATTGCGCGCGCGGTACGGGCGTACCACCGATTAGCGTCGAGCACGGCTGATGCCGAACACCAGCTGGCGGTGTCGGGCGTCATTGTCAGCCGGGAAGCGATCCGACTGTGGGTCAATCGCCTTGGACGACATTTTCTAGGTTGCGTCCGCCGGGATAGAACGGATCGCCATTTCCATCGAGGTGGCCCTTAAAGATTTTTTGCGAGAGAACCCTGTTCCGGATACAATACGTGTCACCTGGCGAGGGATTGTATGCGCTATTTATTATTGCAAGTATTGGCGATTGTTGCTTTTGCAGACGCGCTGTGCGCGGAAAAGAGCGATTATATCGAACTTGCACAGAAAGGATGGGGGTATGAGCTTCGGTCCACGATGCTGGGGCGCGATATGGCGATTCCAGTTCACATCAATGGCCGCGATCAGGTTGGTGCAGCCTTGTGCCTGGTCGGCGAACAACCGCATCCGCAAACGCTGGTCGTTCTTGATACTTTTCGAGAGTTGCTGAAACACAGCTTCGGCCACCCGACACCCATGCGGTACGCTGGCCCGTCTGCGCGGGATTGTGGAACCGGTCGAACCGTGGTTTTGCGATTGTATTCCGGGTTCCCTCCCAACCGGGACCTTTCAGCAGATATCGACTGGCTCAGTGAACTCCACCAGCTTGGACTGCCTGCGGGTCGAAACTATGTGGTGACATCACCGGCGATGGCGCAGACCTTTTTTGGCCATCGGGGGCAGGGGACCCATATCGTGGTCAAACAACCGGCCCATGATCGCCCCGGCAAGCTTGAAAGGGACTTTCACAAATCGATTCTGCTGGAAGAGCTGTTTCAGTCCTTCACCTTTGGCATGGACATCCTGCTATATGACAAGTCGTCAGGGTTTTTGTCCAAACTGCAGGAAACGCCGGTAAACTTGCAGCGTCTGCCTTGGAGTTCGCACGACTTTATGCGCGCATTGTTGGCTTCGAACCCAAGCGGTCTTTGTGCCTTTGACATCTTCATGATGCACGCAGTCGCGCAATCCCCGGTGGATCAAACCATAGACCCCGGTTTTATTGAATACATTGATACCCAATATGATCGCCTATGGGCGCAGACGGATGAAACCCTGGCCAATCCCAGATTTGCAGCTCTTTTGGACGAAGGCTGCACCAAGTCTGTTCGTGTGCCCAGGTAATACCATCTGGTGTGTTTCGCTGAACAGGTGACTCCGAGTAGCCTGAATGCAGGCAATGCGCCCTGAGAGTCTATGGGAGGACATATGGATACGAGGCCTGAAAACCCGCCACGCGCCATAGCGGGATTGTCGGGGTATCTGTCGCAGGGGCTTGTTGGTCACGAGCATCTGGTTGAATCCCTTCTAATCGCCCTGCTAGAAGGTGGTCATCTTCTGGTAGAAGGGCCGCCCGGGCTGGCGAAAACACGCGCGGTCAAATGGTTGTCGAACGCCGTCGAGGGCGGCTTTGCCCGCATTCAATGTACGCCGGACCTGATGCCGTCTGATCTGACCGGAACACCAGTGTACCAGCCCCAGGAAGGCCGCTTTGAATTTGTTCCGGGGCCTGTGTTTCACACATTGGTGCTGGTTGACGAGATCAACCGCGCGCCGCCCAAGGTGCAGTCCGCTTTGCTCGAATCCATGGCAGAACACCAGGTTACGGTTGGAAATGAAACATATGCCCTGCCGGATCCCTTTCTGGTCGTGGCGACCCAGAACCCCATTGAACACGACGGAACCTTTCCCTTGCCTGAGGCACAGTTGGACAGGTTTCTGCTGCATGTCGTTTTGACTTTGCCGGATTTGGAAACGGAACGTGAGATCCTCGATCTGGTCATCGCTGAAACACGGAATGGGCCTCCAGTCGCGCAGCAGATGACGCTTGATGAGCTGAAGATTGCCCGTACCCAAGCGCAATCGGTTCACGTTGCGCCAGAGTTGCGGGATTATATCGTACGACTTGTGCTCGCGACGCGTGAAGGTCCGTTTGCCGAATTTATTGAACATGCAGTCTCGCCCCGCGGGTCGTTGGCCCTGGCCTCGGCATCGCGCGCACGCGCCTATCTGCGAGGCCGGGATTTCGCCCTGCCTGAAGATGTAGCCGCCGTCGCGCCCGATGCGCTGGCCCATCGCATGGTGCTGACCTGGAGAGCCGTTGCGGATGGCAAAAAGCCACGCGAATTGGTGGCTTACATTCTAAATGCTGTCGAGCCGCTGTGACGGGGGTACTGGCACATGCGGGGGTTCGCCTGACAACTGAGGCTTTGATTGCATTGCGGCACATCGCATTGACCGACCACAGCAACCCAACAATGACGGCCCTGCCCGGAGGATTTCTGACCCGAAAGCGCGGGCAGGGCGTCGAGGTTGCAGATGTACGTGAATATGTAGACGGGGATGACATTCGTCATTTGGATCGCGGAACAACCGCCCGCACAGGGCGTATGCATATCCGGCAGTTTCAGGAGGAACAGGATCGCGTCGCCCTGTTGGTTGCTGATTTTCGATCGCCGATGTTCTGGGGCCTCCAACGGGCTTTTCTTTCGGTGGCAGCCGCCGAAGCTCTGACCTTGATCGGGTGGTTCATGGTTGAAAGCGGCGGGCGTGTTGGTCTGTTGGCGCTCACCACCGGCACACCCGTTATTGTTCCCTTGCGCGGAAAAACGCGCGGGATGCTGGACGTGATCGGAGGTCTGGTTCAGGCCCACGCGCGCAGTCTGACCGCGCTGCAAAAGGGTGAAGATGAAGGCTGGACGCTGGAACAGGCGCTTGCCGGCGCTGATCGCCTGACCCCGACGGGGGCCGAGATTATCATCGCGTCTGGCTTCGATCAGCAGGGAGACGGCTTTTCAGACGTGCTGGACCGGCTCAATCATCGCCGCAACCCAAGACTGCTGCTTGTGACCGAAAGCAAAGCGCACGAGATGCCAAAAGGCTGGTATCCGATCCGCCTTTCAGATGGGCAGCAAAAGCGGGTTTATCTGGCCCAGGCAGAGCCTTCCGGTGAATTTGTGTTTCAGAAGGTCGCAACACATTCTGCGCTTGTCTTGAATGCCAGTGACCCGGTCGAACAAACCTCTCGTCGCATTTCGTCGGTCTTCGCGACAAGGTATGTGGCATGAGTGAGAAAGCCCTTTCTGAAGCCACAATGCTGGCCAGCCTGCGGGACATCCATTTGCCCGCCGAGGCTACAGGCGGGGTGTTTGCCGAATACGCGGCTGTCGTTGGTATCGCGGCGCTGGCCTCAGTTGCCTGTGTCGCCATCTTGCGGTTTCTGAGCATCAAGACCGCTGCAAACATGCAGATGGGTCCATCTGATCAGACTGCTGAACGACCGGGTTGGTCTGTGGATCGCCGCAGAGTGGCTCTTTTGCACAGACTGCGAGTTGAGAATCCGAAGCGATATGAAGAGTTGACTGGCGGTCTTTATCAACCTGGCGGCGGACCGGATCTGGAGACCCTGCAAGAGGAGGTCGCGAGTCGTGTTTGAACTTGCTGATCCCTGGGTCCTGCTCGCGCTGCCATTACCTTTTGTCATCGTGCGTTTGGTCAAACCTCGGCCGGTTTTCGAGCGGGGGTTCCCAGTCCCTGACCGCATAGGCGGTATGCTTTTGGCGGCCAGTCCACAGAATAAGGCCAAGACCCGGGTTTTGGCGGACCACCTCATATTGTGGATCATTTGGGCGCTCACGATTTTTGCCTTGTCCGGTCCGCGCGAACTTCAACCCGTTAGCGCTTTGAAAGTGTCCGGACGGGACCTTGCGATTGTTTTGGATCTTTCGGGATCAATGGTGCGGGATGATTTTTATCTCGACGGGCGCCAGATCACCCGTTTGGAGGCGGTGACACGCGTTGGATCCGAGTTCGCCAGACGTCGCGCCGGCGACCGGGTGGCTTTGATTGTTTTCGGGTCCGAAGCCTATTTCGCCACGCCTTTCACATTTGATACCGAGGCTGTTGCACGACGGATCGAAGAGGCCACGATTGGTATCTCGGGCCGTGCTACAAACATCTCCGATGGTCTGGGCCTCGCCTTGAAGCGTCTGGCCAAGAGCCAGGCGGCTTCGCGGGTCGTTATTCTGTTGTCGGATGGGGTGAACAACGCGGGTGCAACGAACCCCAGTGGCGTGGCCGAACTGGCGGCTGAGATGGGGGTGCGGGTCCATACAATTGCGCTCGGCCCGAAAGACCTGCAAAGCGCCGAACTCGGTGAACGCGGTGTAGTCGATGCAGTCACGCTGCGTGCTATTGCCGAAGTTTCGAGCGGCGAGGCGTTTCGCGTTAAGACCACCGATGATCTTATTGAAGTGACACAGGCACTGGATCGGTTGGAGGCGACGGATAGCACGGGCCTTACGGCCGAAGTCCACAGATCTTTTTGGACCTGGCCCGCAGCAATGGCGGCAGCACTTGCCCTGTTGGCGGCGTGGAGGCAAGCGTGATGATTGAGCTGGATGTCACTCTGCTTAGGCCGGTCTGGGGGCTTTTTTTGGTGGTCGTGTGCGGGGCCGGGTGGTGGTTGCTTTCCCGCGCCGGGGGGTTCGGAGCGTGGGACAAGGTCACCGACCCGCAGCTTGTCCAAGCGATGGCTGCGATTGGCCGGATCGAAGGCGGCTCCTTTCCGCTCACAACGGCCGCCTTATTGCTGACCACCGGGATCATTGCAATTGCTCTGACCGGCCCGGCAATCGAACGGCGCGACGCGCAAAACTATCGCAATCTGGATGGCGTATTGTTCCTTGTGGATGCATCAGAAAGCGTGGCTGATGACGACCGCTGGCCACAAATGCTAAGCATGGGACGCTTGGGTGTCAGTGCGCTAGGCTCCCGGCCCGGCGGCATCATCGTATACGCGGGCGATGCCTATGTCGCCACGGATATGACGACCGATCACCGCCAATTGGGTCAAACACTCTCGCTCATCGATGGGCAGACCGTTCCGGACAAGGGATCGCGACCCGAACGCGCACTGGCATTGGCGGTTCAGCGGATGGAAGAGGCGGGCATCCTGGCCGGGGACGTGGTCATATTCACTGACGGGGACGGGCTTGGATCATCTTCTTTGCAGCAGGTCGCATCTCTTGCCTCACGAGGGGCACGTGTGTCTTTGGTTTCAGTTCACTCTCCGACTGCGCAAATTCAAACCCACGCCACTGTCGGCGGCGGAGCTGTCTTCACATTGAACCAGTCAGATGATCTGGCCATCTGGTTGGCGGATGATGCCGCAACCCGCTTGAAACGGGCGGACTATCCGGTGCTGTTCTGGCACGATCTGGGACGGTACCTGTTGTTTTTCGCACTGCTCCCCCTGCTGTTTTTGTTTTGGAGGGCAGGGGCATGAGATGGTTCGCGATTGCGGGTGCCGCATGTATTGCCGTTGCCTTTGCGTTGGGCGGCGCTGCCCCCTTTGGCCGCATTGCATTGGCGATTGGTCTGTACCCAATGGCTGCAAATCTGTTTTCCGACCCTGACTGGCAGGGGATTGCCTTCTACCGAGCCGGAACTTTCGACAAAGCTGCCAGTGCTTTTGAAAGCGCTGGAAACCAGTATAATCTTGGCAATGCTTACGCCAGGAACGGCCAGCTGGCCGCTGCGCTGGAAGCCTATGATCAGGCCATAGCCAAGGGAAATCCGGATGCTCGGGCGAATTTCGATCTGCTGGCCGCCTTTTACGCGGGGCAGCAGATCGACCCCGAGGCTTTGGGCCTTTTCCCCGAACGCAAATCCGGCCCCAAGGCCGACAGTTTTGTCGCGCGCGGGAATGCGCGGGCGGCGGGAACCGGCAGTGAGGTCACGAACTCGAACACGATGCTGGGATTGGCAGAATTGGACAGCCGCGGGCAACTGGGCGTGCGCCGTATCTTTGATGACAAGTTCATGGTTGCCGACCAACGCTGGCTCAATCAGCTTTCCGATGTCCCCGGGGAGTTCATGGCGGCGCGGATCGCGCAGGAGCACAAGCGCAGGTTAAAGCTGGGCCTATCCCGCCCTGAAGCGGAGAGCCCGGAATGAAGTGGTTGGTTTTAATTCTCGTCGCACTTCCTGTTCAGGTTTTGGCACAGTCCAAAACAGTGCTGCCGTCCGAGGCGTCGATAGAGGTTACCATTGCAGACGACGCCCCCGTTCCGTTCACCCGCGAGATGGTGCTGTTGACGATCCGGGGTGTCTACCGTCGGCACATCACACGCGAAGAACTGATCCAGCCCCGCTTTGATGGGTTCAGCTGGGCACAGCTGGGGCCGGACAGTTGGTCGGAAGAAAGGATCAATGGTCGGAAATACAAAGTGTTTACCCGACGTATGGCGATCTATCCTGTCGAGGCAGGCAAGCTTTCAATTGGTCCGTTTGTGCACAGGTTGACCCTGACAGACGAAAATGACGACTGGTTCGAACATGAGATTCAATCAGATCCGCTGACCATTCAGGTGGCGAAAGCCCCGGCCACGCAGGATTGGTGGTTTCCGGTTCGCAAGTTGCAGATTTCGGATCAGTGGTCGAATGCGCCGGATCAACTTGCACCGGGTGAGGGTGTCTTGCGCGTCATTCGACTTGAAGCCTTGGGTGCGACACCCGAGATGCTTCCGCCAATGCCTGAGTTGACATCGCCGTCAGCCCTGATTTTCGCTCATCCTGAGAAACGGCTTGTCGAACTGACCCCGGAAGGGCCGGTCACCTATGCGTTTTGGCGCTGGACCATACGCCCTTCAAATGACACGTCTGGCATCGTTGAGCCCCTTCAATTCAGTTACTTTGACACTGTGGCCCGCGAAACCCGAGAGGTCACCATCTCGCCGCAACGCATTGCCTACGGCACGGTTACCCAAGAGGAAGGCCCCGACAGATCGGAGAAAGAGGTCGCACAAGCAAAGCTGTTGGGTGGGCCTGGCGCCGCAATCGCCAGTGTTGTTTTTCTGGCCGGTTTGGTATTGGGCATGTCCAGTCACAAGGTGGCCGCTTCAAGGGCACTGCAACGCTTTGGTATTTTCGATCCACTGGTTCGTGATTTGCAGAGCTGTGCCAAGACCGGTCGTGCAGACGGATTGCGACAAGCTGCTTCTGCCATCTTGCACCGCGACGGACCCTCATCCAGACGCCTTAAACAAATGCAGGACTTTGACAGGCAGTATTTTGATCCCAAGGCCGCAGCGCCTGATTTGAAGGAGTTTGCCAGAAGTTTCCTCAAGAATTAGGTCATCTGATTCATCAAGCTTTTGTTATCTATGGTATCTTTCGCTTGTATCAAAACGAAACAGTTGAACTGATCCGGAAATGCTGTACTTTTCCCTTTGGAGGAGAAGCAATGCAGATTGCGGGATGCCCTAAACCGGTGGACCAGGTGTCCAGTGTGCTGATAGTGGATGATCATCCGCTGTTCAGTGACGCGCTGGCCGCGGCATTGAAGCTGAGCTTCGAGAACTGCCGAATTGAAAAAGCCGATACGCTGAAGCAGACACTTGAGATACTTGGCGCAGGCTTCAAGCCTGATCTGATCATGTTCGATCTGAAATTGCCGGACGTGACGGGTATCTCGGGTTTTCAGCAGCTCCGGCAGCGCTGTCCGAATGCGCCGGTTCTGGTAATATCGTCCCTGGCATCCGGAGAGTTGGTGCGATCGTTGCTGGACCACGGTGCGATGGGATTTCTGCCAAAAGACACGCCGGCGCAAACCCTGAAACACGCCATTCAGGAGATCACCTCTGGACGGAGATACGTGCCCACCGAATACAACCGGGTCGAAGAGCTGAAGCCATCCGAAAGCACCGTTTATCAGTCCAGCCCCGAGCTTTCATCATTGACGCCGCAGCAGGTCAAAATTCTCAAGCTTATCTGCGTGGGCCAATCCAACAAGCAGATTGCATATGAGCTGTCGCTGGCCGAGGCGACGGTCAAGGCGCATATCACCGCTTTGCTGCGCCGCCTTGGGGTGCGCAACCGGACCCAGGCCGCTGTTCTGGTCGATTCAGTTGTCGCCCGACAGTCGCGACATGAACCGGAGGTTAAATCCTTTCTTCAACACTAGGGGGCGCGCATGCGGGATCTGGAGCATGAACCGAATTTCATTGCGATTGGCCGTTCCGTTGACTTGGACCCGACGACCGCTGTTGAAGAAGCCTGCGCGGAAATCGATTGCCTGCTGTCTTGCTTTGTCCTGGCCTTTATTCCCAGCACTCTTGATCCAGTCGAAGTGTCGCGTTGCCTGAACAGGAAACTCGCGGGTGTTCCTGTTTTCGGCTGCACCACGGCAGGACAAATCACGCGGTCGGGTTATGAATCGCATGCGCTTTTGCTGCTGGCCTTTCCGAAGTCCAACTTTCGATGCTCGTCCATTTTGTTCGAATCGCTCAGACCGCTCAATTCAACGGAAACCGCTGCCACAGCGCAGCGACTGGCCGAAAGATTCCGCCATACGGCGGGGTGGAACAGGCTGGCACTGGTTTTTACGGATGGATTGTCTAAGCAGGAAGACTTGTTGGTCTCAACGCTGGAAACCGTACTGGATGGATTGCCGATATTTGGCGGTTCTGCCGGGGATGGCCTTCAATATGAAGAGACGTTCGTTTTTCACGGTGGCAAGGCGCACAACAATGCTGCCGTCCTGTTGTTGATTGAAACCAACCTTGGTTTTCAGGGCATAGGTTTTGATCATTTCCTGCCCATCGGATCAGAGATCATCATCACCGACGCCAACCCGGAAGAACGCGTGGTTTATGAGATAAACGGGGCACCGGCGGCGCAGGAATATGCCCGATTGGTCGGGTGCGCTGCCGAGGATCTTTCGCCACTGGTATTTGCAGAAAACCCTCTGCTTCTCAGGCAAAACCTCAACTACTATGTACGTGCCATTCGTGAACCGATGGAGGGGGGGTCCCTATCCTTTCTCGCGGCGATTGATGACGGTCTGATCATGACACTGGGGCGCGGGAAGGAGATCATTGAAACGCTCAAAGCTGGGCTGAATGTGCGCGACAACACCGGAACCGCCCCGGATTTCATTCTTGGGTTCGACTGTATTCTGCGAAAACTGGAAATCGAACAGAAACAGTTGAGCAAACAGGTTTCGGATGTTTTGCAATCTCACCGGGTGGTTGGCTTCAATACCTACGGAGAACAGCAATCCGGCGTGCATATGAACCAGACCTTTGTGGGGGTCGCTTTCTTTGAGCCCGAGAAGCGAGACCTGAGCTGACCATGCTGAATCCAGACGACCCGCCAGAGATCCAGATATCCAAACAGGCCAAGATCATCGATGCGTTGATGCGGCGCGCCAACCGCCAGAAAGATGTGGGTCCGTCCGCCTTTCTGGCGTTTCAGTCGGCGATAGAGTTGCAGCAGCAGGTGATGGAGCAGAGCCGCGATCTGGAGCGCGCGACCACCGAACTTGAAAGCGCCAGGTACGAACGCGAACAAACCCGCAAGAGCCTCGTCAAGGCCTTGTCTTCCATGGAAGAAGGGTTCGCGCTTTTCACAGATGGTGAATTGAACCTGTGTAACGATCTGTTTCAAGCGATCTTCCCGGACATGTCTGACGTTGTCGGGCCCGGCCTCAGCCTGGGTCGGTTTTTTCTGTTGGTGCAGAACAGCCCCGATTTCGTATCATCCGACCATGGAATATCGAAAATGTTGGATACGCTTGAGCGCAATTGCCATACCGGGATGGTGTCCAGCGACGTGATCGAATTGCGTGGTGACCGTTGGTATCAACTCAGCGCACAATACACGTCGCCTCAGAATGTGGTCATTCTGCTAACCGATATCACATCCGTTGTTCGCAGGAACCGCGATGAAAAAGAAACCCTGATTGACCGGCAGGAAGACTACCTTCAGGCGGTTTTCCAAAACATGAGCTCTGGCGTTTGTACATTTTCATCAGATACGAAGATCATGATGCACAATGCGCGGTTTCGGGAAATACTGAACCTGCCGCTATCCGTCTTGCAGGGAAACATACCTGTTCAAACGCTTCTGGATCTTATGCGGACACGCGGGCTGATCAAGGCCGATGATGAACTCAGGATCGACAAGTGGCAACACGAGCTCAAAAGCCGCGGCTGGTTGCGCAAACGTGTGCGCGATGGATCAGACCGCGTATTGGACATTCAGGTCAACCAACTGCCGGATGGTGGTTTTCTGGTCGAATTGAAAGACGTGACGTTTGAAGCACGTGCGACCGAAACCCTGGAAAACCGGGTTATGGAACGCACGGCAGAGTTGACCCATGCCAACGCCAAGCTGGTTCAGGAATACGAAGAAAAAGCGCGGGTGGAAGAGGCGCTGCGGATCGCAAAGGAACGAGCCGAAGCTGCGGTCTCTTCCAAGACACGATTTCTTGCGGCGGCCAGCCACGACCTGCTTCAGCCGATCAATGCCGCAAAACTCATGATCTCGACCCTGCTGGAGATCACGCGTGAGACCGAGCTTCATGAGATGATGGAGCGGTTAGAGGGTGCCTTTGGATCTGCTGAACAACTGTTGCACTCATTGCTAGATATATCGCGGCTTGAAACTACTGATCCGGACACGGTCTCACCCACAGAAGTTAGTCTCGCTACGATAATTGCCGGGATACAGGGCGACCAAACGCTTGTCGCCGAGAACAAGAACGTGAGGCTTGATGTGGTTCCGTGTTCGGAAATCGTAAAATCCGATCCGGTCTACCTGTTGCGCTCGATCCAGAATCTGGTCGTGAACGCCATCCAGTACACCGAACCCGGAGGTCGGGTTCTGGTGGGGTGTCGCAGGCGTGGCGACAAGGTCATTTTGCAAGTCTGGGATACTGGTATCGGGATTGCACGCAAGGACCAGGAACGCGTGTTCGAGGAATTCACACGGGCCGAAAACGTGCCATTGGGTTCCGGCATGGGATTGGGTTTGTCTGTAGTAGACCGCGCCTGCCGACTTTTGGGCCACAAGCTTTCGCTTCGATCCAAACCCCGCATTGGTTCGGTGTTCAGCATAGAAATGGACAGAGTAGAAACAGAGAAAAGCGCCGTCGAACCGTTGGACCTTCTGGCCAATACGGGCGATGTGCCGTTGGATTTCATCATTCTGGTGATCGAAAACGACCGTGATGTTTTGTTTGGGACAACGCAGTGGCTGGAACAAAACGGTGCCAGTGTTCTGCCGGCCCGGTCGCCGAAGGAAGCGATGCAATTCACAAAAGACATTGGAATGCCGCCGGATATCATTCTGGCCGACTACCAATTGGATGATGGGGAAACCGGCGTTAAAGCAATTCACCGGATCCGAGAGATGACGCAGACCCAAGTTCCGGCAATTCTGATCACCGCTAATCGCAGTGAAGCCTTACGCAAAGACGGATTGCGGCATGAGATTTCGGTTATGGCGAAACCAGTCAAACTGCCGCGGCTCCGGTCTTTGATCATCTGGAAAATTCAGAATGCTTTGCACACGCAAACGCTCAATACCGACAAAAGTCGGCGGTGACATGGGGCGATTAGCCCATACTCTCATCGCGGGGAGGACAAAATCATGAGAAGGCTTCTTTGCGGAATTGCCGTTTTGGTTTTGAGTTTGATTTCGGTTTCCGCGGCATCGGTTGATGCCGAGCAAGCCTATGATTTGCTGTTCCAAGATGGCGTTCTGGACACTATCTCACGCGACAAGGAACTCATTTATCAGCGTACCGTCACAAACCAGATACGACCGGATACGGCTGAACGTGATACCGGTGTTATTGCGCTCAGCTTTACGAACGACGGGAACGAAATGGCACATCTGGAATTTCGCCAAGATGACAAACACCGCGCTATGGGTGTTTTTCCGGCCAACGTCGGCAATCCGATGATTATGGTTTTCTATGAAAGCGCCATCCGGGATATGGCCGAGTCCGCCGGAGGTAGCCCGTTTTATATCCGAAACCGCATCAAGGATGCGCTGGTTCAACCTGCCGAGATCGTCGAGAGCGAGGCGGTGGTCGATGGCAAAACCATCCCCGTACAGATCATCTTTATGCGCCCTTTCGCTGAAGATCCGAACCGGGACCGGATGCAAGGTTTCGGGGACCTAGTTCTCCGCGTCTCAGTGTCAGAGGAGATTCCGGGGTGGTATTTAAGCCTTGTGGCGGAAGCTGTTTCTGAACGTGACGGCATGGCCGTTTATCGATCGGAAATGCGGTTTGGAGGAGTGCAGGAGGGTCGCGAATGAAAACGTCAGGCCAAATTCGGGAACGCAGCCGCATGACCCTTGCAGCTTTGATCACGGCCGTTCTGGCCGTGCCCGTTGCAGTGTCGGCTCAAAGCGTTGCGGAACGGCTCAATGACTACCCGACCGCAGCGCGTGCGGATTACGTGTTCGCGTGCATGGTCACCAACGGCCAAACTCGCGAGATGCTGGACAGGTGTTCATGCTCGATCGATTTGATCGCTTCGATCCTTCCCTATGAGCAATATGAACAGGCGGAAACTGTTCTGTCTATGCGTCGGGTCGGAGGAGAGCGCATGGCATTTTTCAAAAGTGCGGTGCTGGCCGAAAACATGGTGGCCGACCTGCGCCGGGCGCAGGCTGAAGCCGAGGTTGTCTGTTTCTGATAAACGCAGTCTGGTCCGTCAGCTGGCCGCGGCTTTGGGCAAGTCTTTCTCGAACGTGTTGCCCTCGGTATCCGTTGCCTTGACCGTCAACATGGTCGAGCCGTTGTCGTTATAGGCAAATCGGAAAGCCGGGTTCTCCGAGATCGAAATGCCGCCGTCCATAGTGAACAGCAACTCATCCCCCTGCCAAACTTCGATATGGTCGATGAAGTGCGCAGGGATGAATAGTTGCGTAACCTGATCGCGCTGCAGGCCGGAATAGTTCGGGTGACGGATCATGATCTGAGCTTCTCGACGCGGTGCGGAAATCTGCGCCTCTTGCCCAAAGCTGCGCAGCTTCATCTTGCCCATGGACGCCAATGCGACCTCTGGATCTTTGCTGGCTGGTGCTGAACAGCCGCCCGATGCTTTGACAAACCGGCCGGTCATATGAAGCCCGTCAGGCGTTTCAGCAATCACGCGGACATTCGAATATTGGTTCACGCGGACTCGCATCTCGAAATCCAATTCACCCATGGCTGGTGAAAAAGCAAAGACGCCTGCGATCGGGGCCGGGTTTTCGTCGATCACGACAGTGGCAGCGGAAATCCGGGCATCGGGATCAAGCTGTTTCAAAACGATCGGCACCGTTGCGGCATCATGCGCCCGGTAAGGGGCGTCCAGCGAAAGCAGCGTGTCCGCATTTCCGATCTGGGCATCGCCCACGACATCGTATTGCAGGTCCTTCCAGGTCTCGCTGCTGACCAGCGGATTTTTGATTGGCTGCTCTGCCCATGCAGGTAGGGCTAGTGCAAGTGAAAGGATTGTTGCGGGTGCTAGTGCTCTGGCCATGTTGTTTCCTCCGGCAACCGGTAGCGAAAAATGTGCCACAAAACGCAAGGAAAATAAATGCCGACGAAAGGCGTGGTGGTTCTGTCAGAGATCTGTGCCAATGTTCTTGTCGGAGGGCTGCTATGTTTGAAGCCGTGATTTTGCTATGCGCTCAGGTTGCGACAGAGCCTTGCAGAGAACAGCTTTTGCCGGGTTACGAAGCCCGATCACAGGCTGAATGCGAGCAGAAGCTGAAAACAACTCTTCCGCCGCTTTCCGATTGGCGCAGCGGCGAACCGTTTTGCCAACACATTGGTCAGGCACTGGAATTTGAAGAAGCTGCGCCAGGTCTGTTCGTGCATCGCGGTTTGATAGCGGAACCCGCCGCGGACAATCTGGGCGATGTGTCCAATATCGGATTTGTCATCGGCCAGGACAGTGTTGCGGTGATTGATACGGGAACGGCACCTTGGATAGGAGAGGCTGTCTGGCGGGCCATTCGGGCCGAGACGGACAAACCAGTCAGTCACGTAATTTTAACCCACATGCATCCCGATCATACATTGGGGACTGAGTCTTTGACCCTTTCAGGTGCGCAGGTTGTCGGCCATGTGGGGCTGGAGAGAGCGTTGCTGGACCGGTTGGGCAACTATGTCGAAAGCCTGAGCGCCGCGATCGGCGATAGCGCCTATGTGGGCGTCGGGCCAGTTTCGGTCGACATCGCTGTCGAAACCACGGACGAGATCGATCTGGGTGGGCGTAAACTGATCCTGCGGGCCTGGCCCCGAGCACATACCGGGAATGACTTGACCGTCATGGATGCAAACACCGGCGTTATGTTCACGGGCGATCTGGTATTTCACCGGCATACCCCGGCATTGGATGGTCAACTGATCGGCTGGCAACGCGTCCTGAAGCAGATGACCGGGCTTGACGTCACCCAAATCGTACCCGGCCACGGTGGGCCGATCCTGGCGTGGCCTGAGGGCGCCGAGGATATGAGGCGCTATTTGAATGTGCTGGAAACCGACACGCGCGAAGCAATCGACAGTGGTCAGCGACTGGGCGATGCGGTTGAAACGATCGCTCAGGAAGAAGCGGCGCACTGGGAATTGTTTGACGCCTACAACCCGCGCAATGCGACGGTCGCATTCACCGAACTTGAATGGGAATAGCCCTGTCAGCGAATAGCCCGATCCAAGTTTTTAGCGGCGCCCAGATTGGTCTGATCTGCGCCCCCAACGTCAGTCAGCCGCGTTGCCGTCAAATCGGCATTCGTAAAATCGGCACCGGACAATGTGGCCCCTGTCAGGTCCGCCCCGCCCAATGTGGCCATCGACAAATCCGCATTGGTGAAATTTGCGTTGGGCAATTTGGCAAATTCCAGATCGGCGCGGGACATTTGCGCGTCAGTGAAATCCACGTCCGATCCGCGAGCCGAGGACAGAACGCCGCGCATAAGCCCCATGGATTGGTTGCGCATGTCGGCCGAAAAATCCGCCCCTTTGAATACTGCCCGGTTCAAATTGGACTTGGTGAAATCGGCGGCTGTTCTGGCATTTGTGAAATCCGTATCGCTCAGATCTGCCTGGCTGAGCTGGGTCTGGAACAGCTCGGCCCCGACAAGAGATGCACCTGAAAGGTCGGCGCCGATCATCCAGGATTGGCTGAGAATCGCGCCGTCCAAAGTCGATCCCGATAAATTGGTGCCGTTCAATGACGTCGCTCGCAGGATCGCGTTGCTGAAATCCAACCCGGACAGGTCGAGATTGTTCAACCAGACCCGGGTGAAATCTGCGGGGGCGTCGGCCGTGGCAGCGGCAAGCCGGGCCACGACATCTGCGCGGGACATTTGCGCTTGGGTCATTTTGGGCAGAGTCATGTCAACACCGCTGAGTGGGGACTGGCCTAGGGCCGAGAGGGGCGACAGCGTCAGAAAGACGATCAGTAGGTGTTTCATATTCCCCTCCTTGCCAAGAGGCCGCTGCATTAACCTTGATCTGAGGTCAACTGTTGCAGCATTTGCGAAATCGCGAACAGGCGTCGCTCGATTATTTGCGGTGTTTCGCAAAGATAGGTGATCGAGCGTTGACGGTCAGAATAGATCAGCTGATCCCAATCCAGCTGCTCCTCCAGGGCGTCGATGCGGTCATAGTCCGGCGAGTCGGAAGACAGGGCTTGCTCCATTTCCACCCGGGCCAGATCAATCTTTTCAGCCATATCGATCTGGTTCAACGAAAACTCTCCGATCCCCGCAATGATGCGCTTGCGCCTTTTGGACAAGGTGTCAAAGACGCGCTGGAACACCTGACCCAGAATATCCGGATCACCGTTGTACCGCGAGGCAAACTCTGCAACTTGTGGCCGAAGATCCTCCAGGTCGATCCGCCTCAGCGCCAACAGGCCAGCAATTTCATCGATGTCGGCACTATCTTCGGTGGTTTCGCTGCCAGGGACCTGGTACGGCCACATGAGGCCCAGCGAAAGGTCCTCGACTTTGCGTTGGATGCACGGCCAGGTTGGGTCGGAAAAATCCGCTGCCAGGCCTGGGCCAGCCGCGCCGAGCCAAGCCAGCGCCGTAATTATTAGCTTGCCGTTAGACATCGCAGCTCTCCTCCACGCGGACATCATGCATGGAATCTGCGCGCGAAGTCCATTCAACCCAATACACACCATTGTCTTAATTGTTTGCACATGGCGCTCACCCTCATACTCGACCCAAGCTGCCGGACTACGGTTGATTCCGGTGCCATGGGAGGAAAGACAGAGATGAGAACACGCGCGGCGGTTGCTGTGGCGGCAGGCCAACCCTTGGAAATCATGGAGGTTGAGCTTGATGGCCCGAAAGCAGGCGAAGTCCTGATTGAGGTCAAGGCGACCGGTCTTTGTCATACGGATGAGTTCACTCGTTCAGGTGATGACCCCGAAGGGATTTTCCCTGCAATTCTGGGTCATGAAGGCGCTGGAGTAGTTTTGGAAGTAGGGGAAGGTGTCACCAGCCTTGAGGTTGGAGACCACGTGATCCCTCTTTACACCCCCGAATGCCGTGAATGCGAGTATTGTCTGAACCCCAAGACAAACCTTTGTCAGAAAGTTCGTGCCACGCAGGGTGCGGGCTTGCTGCCAGATGGTACGACCCGGTTCAGCATGCTGGACGGGACACCCATCCATCACTACATGGGCTGCTCGACTTTTGCCAATCACACCGTTGTGCCCGAGATTGCGTTGGCCAAGGTGCGCAAGGACGCGCCGTTTGACAAGATTTGCTACATCGGCTGTGGCGTCACCACCGGCATCGGGGCCGTCATCAACACCGCCAAGGTCGAAATTGGTTCACGTTGCGTGGTCTTTGGTCTGGGCGGAATTGGTTTGAACGTCATTCAGGGCTGTCGAATGGCGGGCTGTGATCAGATCGTTGGTGTCGACTTGAATGACGGCAAGGCCGAAATGGCGACTCATTTCGGTATGACCGATTTCGTGAATCCCTCGAAAGTCAGCGGCGATATCGTGGCACATCTGGTCGAACTGACCGGCGGTGGCGCAGATTATACCTTTGACGCGACCGGCAATGTTGGCGTGATGCGAACCGCTTTGGAATGCGCACACAAAGGTTGGGGAGAAAGCATTATCATCGGTGTGGCACCTGCTGGCGCCGAGATTTCAACGCGTCCTTTCCAGCTGGTCACCGGCCGGTCATGGCGCGGAACCGCGTTCGGCGGAGCCAAGGGCCGGACGGATGTTCCGAAGATCGTTGATTGGTACATGGCCGGCAAGATCGAGATCGATCCCATGATCACGCACAAGCTGACTCTTGATGAAATCAACCACGGCTTTGACCTGATGCACCAAGGTAAATCAATCCGTGCGGTAGTGGAGTACTGACATGGATTTGAAAGTCATCTCGCAAAATCGCAGTTTCGGAGGTGAGCAGACTGTCTACTCCCACTCGTCCGAGACGTGTGATTGCGAGATGACCTTTGCTGTCTACCTGCCGCCTCAGGCCAAATCTGGGCCGGTGCCGGTGTTGTGGTACTTGTCCGGCCTGACCTGCACCCATGAAAACGCGATGACCAAGGGCGGATTTCAGGAGGCAGCCGCAGATTACGGCGTCGCGGTTGTGTTTCCCGATACGTCACCGCGAGGGGACAGTGTTGCCGATGACGATGCTTATGATCTGGGGCAGGGGGCCGGTTTTTACGTGAACGCCACCCGGGACCCATGGCGGGCCCATTTCAGGATGTATGACTACATCGTCGACGAGCTGCGCGACATTGTACTGAAGAATTTCCCCGTGCAGGATCGTCACGGGATAACTGGTCATTCAATGGGTGGCCACGGCGCGATTACCATCGCCATACGCAACGCCGACAAATTCGGATCTCTTTCGGCATTTGCGCCGATTGCGCACCCGACGCGGTCGGATTGGGGCCGTAAGCAGCTTAGTAGCTATCTGGGTGACGACGAAAATACCTGGGTCGAGCATGACGCCACTCTGCTGCTTGAAGAATATGGCTGGAAAGGTGACCTGCTGATCGATCAGGGCGCCGATGATCAGTTCCTTGATCTTCTTAAACCCGAAGCACTGGCCAATATGATGGCCAAGCGTCGCCAGCCCGGACAGATCAGAATCCAGGAAGGGTATGACCACTCGTATTTCTTCGTAAACAGTTTTGCGCGCGACCATGTCGAATGGCACGCGGAACGCCTCAACCAATGAAAACAGCAAGGAAAGATTAATAGTGATCAGAACGGTATTTGCAGCAACCTGCCTCATGCTTTCCCCCGCCTTCGCAAGTGCCGAAGGCGATCCCGAAGCGGGCGAGAAAGTCTTCCGCAAGTGCAAGGCGTGCCACGCGGTGGGCGAGGGGGCTGAAAACAAGGTAGGGCCGATGCTGAACGGTATTGTTGGACGTCAGGCCGCAAGCGTTGAAGGGTTTGGCTATTCACCGGTGTTGATTTCCCTGTCCGAAGAGGGGCTGGTCTGGACACCGGAAGAACTGAACGCGTTTCTGACAAAACCACGCGACTACGCGAAAGGGATCAAGATGACCTTCGCGGGGCTGCGAAAAGAGGACGATCGAGCGAACATCATCGCATATCTTGCGACCTTTGAGGACAACGGGTCGTAGGAGAGCGCATTGCTCACCCACCGATGCGACCGGAAAACTACCGGTCCGGGCGAGCATTAACAGACACCGTAATCCGACCTGGGTGAGGTGTTGCAATGCAGAGAGAGATCTCTGCACGAAAGGGAGGAGATTGAATGAAAAATCTATCGCTTTGGACCTCCGGGATTGCCATTGCACTGGCCACCGCGGCCTATGCAAATGACGACCTGGTTGCCCAGATGGAGAACGCGAAACAGTGGGCGATCCAGACGGGTGACTACAAAAATCAGCGCTATTCCGCACTGGATCAGATCAACGCAGACAATGTTGGTGATCTACAGGTCGCATGGACCTTCTCGACCGGCGTTCTACGCGGTCACGAGGGTTCGCCGCTGGTGATTGGTGACATGATGTATGTCCACACGCCGTTCCCGAACATTGTCTATGCTCTGGATCTGGCCGATGACGGCAAAATCGTCTGGAAGTATGAGCCTAAGCAGGACCCGGACGTGATTCCGGTTATGTGCTGTGACACGGTGAACCGTGGCGTGGCTTACGCTGATGGCAAGATTTTCCTGCATCAGGCCGACACCAAGGTTGTGGCGTTGGATGCCAAGTCCGGCGATGTCGTGTGGGAAGTCCAGAATGGTGACCCGGCGATTGGTGAAACCAACACAGCCACAGTGTTGCCGATCAAGGACAAGGTCATTGTCGGTATCTCGGGTGGTGAATTTGGTGTGCGCGGGTCGGTTACGGCCTATGACATGAACTCGGGCGAGCAGGTTTGGCGCGCCTATTCCATGGGACCGGACTCCGATATCCTGGTTGATCCTGAAAAAACCACCCATCTGGGCAAGCCGGTTGGCGCGGATTCCGGAACCAACACGTGGGAAGGCGACCAATGGAAAATTGGTGGCGGCACCACCTGGGGTTGGTATTCGGCCGATCTGGACGAAAACCTGATGTACTACGGCACCGGGAACCCGTCGACATGGAACCCGGCGCAGCGTCCGGGCGACAATCGCTGGTCGATGACAGTCATGGCCCGCGATATCGATACCGGTATGGCGCGTTGGTTCTATCAGATGACGCCACATGACGAATGGGACTATGACGGCATCAATGAAATGATCCTTTCGGAGCAGGAAATTGATGGCGAGCAGCGCAAACTGCTGACCCATTTCGATCGGAACGGTCTTGGTTACACCATGGACCGGGTGACGGGTGAATTGCTGGTGGCCGAGAAGTTCGATCCGGTGGTCAACTGGACCACGGGCGTCGACATGGATCCCAACAGCGAAACCTACGGTCGTCCGGCTGTTGTTGCACAGTACTCAACCGAGCAGAATGGCGAGGACGTGAACTCGACCGGTATCTGCCCGGCTGCTCTGGGCACCAAGGACCAACAGCCCGCAGCCTATTCGCCGAAGACCGAGCTTATGTACGTGCCGACAAACCACGTCTGCATGGACTATGAGCCGTTCCGCGTGTCTTACACCGCCGGTCAGCCCTACGTGGGTGCGACGCTGGCGATGTATCCGGCGCCGGACAGCCATGGCGGTATGGGCAACTTCATCGCCTGGGACAACACCGACGGTTCCATCAAGTGGTCGATCCCCGAGCAGTTCTCGGTTTGGTCGGGCGCTCTGGCAACGGCAGGTGACATCGTGTTCTATGGCACGCTTGAAGGGTATCTGAAGGCTGTGCATGCCGAGACAGGTGAAGAACTGTATAAGTTCAAGACGCCCTCAGGCATTATCGGAAACGTGATGACCTACGAGCAGGGTGGTAAGCAGTATATCGGCATCCTGTCGGGTGTTGGTGGCTGGGCCGGTATTGGTCTGGCGGCTGGTCTGACCAATCCCAATGACGGTCTGGGCGCCGTGGGTGGCTATGCTGCTCTCAGTGATTACACCGCGCTGGGCGGTCAGCTGACGGTGTTCGCACTGCCGAACTAAGCAAAGGAAATGCCCGGCGCGACCCGTGATGGCCGCGCCGGAACTCTACTTTAAGCAAATGAGATATCCATGAACCACGTTACACGTCTTTTGGCACTTTCACTCATGTCATGCCTTCCTTGTGCCGTGGCAGCGGACAACCTGACTGCCGCATACACCGAGGATGGACGGTATTACACCGAAGACGATATCCCGACTTTCAACGTGGCCGAGGATGGAACCGTGGACTGGATGACATTTTCAGGTTTCCGGCGGTATCACGCGGAATGCCATGTTTGTCATGGTCCGGATGGCGAGGGTTCGACCTATGCGCCGGCTTTGAAAGAGTCAGCGCTGGAAATGGATTATTACGACTTCGTTGATATCGTCACAAATGGCCGCCAGGTGGTGAACGCCGCTGAAAACTCGGTAATGCCGGGATTTGGCGACAACCCGAATGTGATGTGCTTTCTGGATGACATCTATGTATACTTGAAGGCTCATGGGTCGGGTGCGATCCCGCGTGGACGGCCGCCCAAGAAAGAGGCTAAATCTGACGTGATCCGCGAGGATGAAGATGCGTGTATGGGCTAAGGCCTGCCTTGCTATTTGCGGACTTAGCGTCTGGCTCGGTCTGACGCTGCCGGTGCAGGCGCAGACCTCTGATCTGGTTTCAAAAACAGCTTTTCGCGTGTGCGCGGATCCTGCCAATTATCCAGTGTCATCCGAGGATGGAACGGGATATGAAAACAAGCTGGCGGAATTGATTGCGGCAAAGCTTGAACTGCCCGTGCAATATGTTTGGTTTCCTCAGGCGACGGGCTTCATACGGAACACGCTTGCCGCAAAGCGTTGCGATGTGGTGATCGGCTATGCGCAAGGTCATGAGTTGGTGCAAAACACCAACCACTACTACACGTCTGCTTATACCTTAATTGTACCAAAGGATGGCGACCTGGCTCAGGTCGACACGTTGAACGATCCGATGCTCAAGGGGCGACGGATCGGCATTATTGCCGGCACACCGCCTGCGGCGCATATGGCGCGGAACGGACTGATCGGACAGGCCAAGCCTTATAACCTCTTTGTTGACCGACGTGTGGAAAGCCCAGCCATCGACATGCTGGATGATCTGCAATCGGGTGAGATTGATGTGGCCATTCTTTGGGGTCCACTGGGCGGGCCTTTGGTCAAGGCAGACTACCCTGATTTCAAGGTGATCCCGCTGGTCAAAGAAGAGCTGCCGCCGCGTCTGTTTTACCGCATCACCATGGGCGTGCGTCAGGGTGAGAAGGTTTGGCAGCGGCAGTTGAACTCGCTGATCCGCCGTAATCAGGATGAGATCAATTCAGTATTGGCCGAGGCAGGCGTTCCACTTGTGAATGATCTTGGGACCGAGGTATTGGACCTGTCTCAATGATGCGGGCCACGGTAGCAATTGCGCTAATCTCGACTGCGGCAACAGCGCAGACAGTTCCCGAGCCAAGTGACTACCGCATGGATCACTACCGCGCACCGGTGCCGGATCAGATAACCGGTGGAACAACCATCGGTCCGGAAGAGGCGCACGGCCTGTGGCTGGATCAGAGCGTTGCGTTCATCGACGTTTTGCCGCAGCCGCCCAAACCAGCCAATTTGCCTGAAGGCACGATCTGGCGGGACAAGCCGCGCGACAGTATTCCAGGAGCAATCTGGTTACCCAATGTCGGCTACGGAGCAATCGCAGAGGTCACTGCAGACTATTTTCGATCCGGTTTAGAGGCCAGCACCAATGGCGATATCAACCAAGGTGTCGTGTTCTTTTGCCTGGAAGATTGCTGGATGAGCTGGAATGCCGCCCGACGCGCAATCGAATGGGGATACGCAAAGGTCTACTGGCTTCCAGAGGGTACCGACGGCTGGGCATTGTGGGGCTATCCGCTGGATCGGGTCGAGCCGGCCCCGGGCCAACCCGTTACCGGAGGCGGTTGATCTAGAAGCCCGCCAGTTTCTTGTGCAAATGACTGACCGTACCGTCAGTATCCGTCATGGTCACATCGACCGCTTGCGCCCTGCTTGGAACAGATATGCCAACCCTCGGATTTTCGGACAGTGAAATCGACCCCGTCATCTGGATATACCCGGCACCATCAAGATCGATATCCACGGTTTCAACATATCGCATCGGTATGAAAAGCAAAGAAATCTGATCCATCTGCATTCCGGAATGCGACGGGTGATCAATGCTGAGATCCATCTTGTTGGCGCGATCCGCACCCAGTTTGGACAGCCGCTTCAGCGTGTTCAGCGCAGGCACACGGCCGACCAGTTCGGCCTCCATCGTTCCAAGGTTAGCCAAGGCCAGTTCCGGGTCAGTCCCAGGAGGCGCCGCGCAAGCGCCAACACCAGAGGTCTTGACGAAAGTTTCTGACACCCACAGGCGTCCATCGGTGGTCTCGGCGACGACGTGCATCGGGGTCGGACCGTTCACACGCATGGTCACATCGAAGTAGAAGCTCGGCAGTGGCTCTTCCAACTCGAACACGGCGGAAACCGGCATCGGGTTTTCATCCAACACCAAAGTCACCTTGGCCACTTTCGCCCCCCGAGGGGCTACGACCTGAGCCGCCAGTTGAGCCCGCGCGTCATCGGGTGTGCGATAAGGTGCATCAATCGCGATCAACGCATCTCCGTTCTGCATCGGTCTGTCGCCATAAAGCAGAGCTCGGACATTTTCCCATGCCTGGTTGGATGCCCAAACCGGGGCCGCCAACACACTGAACACGGCCGCAATCAGATGAGATGCTTTCATTGTTGTCCTCCTTGCAGGAACCTGCCAAAGGCACGTGGTCCATCACAGGTTTCTATTGTTTCTACCACCGACAGTGCCCGCGGGTCCACGATGCTGACGGTGTTGTCGAACCAGTTTGCAATGACCACCAGATCTTCGCCTGCCGTCGTATCAATGCCTTCGGGATATTCTCCAACATCAATCACAGCCTCATGTTCGAGCGTCTCAAGAGACATGACGCTGAGGGTATTGGCATATTGGTTCGTGACGAACACGCGACCATGGGCGAAGGCGATGCCATATGGGCGTTCACCAACTGGGATCGTTGCGGTGACGGCGCCGGTTTCAGCATCGACCAGGCTGACATCGTTGCTGCCGACATTGCCGACGAACAGACGCCCATCGGGGGCAAAACGCAGTCCGAAGGGGCGCGTTCCAACCGGGCTGCGGTGCAGTAGCTGAAGAGTGTCGGCATCAAATACCGACACTTGATCCGCGTCCTTGTCGGCCGACGCCAGAAAACGCCCGTCTTTCGATATCGCGATACCCGCCGGGGCGGCTCCGGTGGGTAACTCGGTTTGCACCTTCAGAGTTTTGCTGTCCAGAACCCAAAGACGGGCGTTGTACCAATCCGAGACAAAAACCCGTCCGCGTTCTTGATCCAAAGCGATTCCGATTGGCCCCCCTTCAAGAGTGACTTGCGCTATCGCTTCACCGGTCTCAGCAGACAAACGCCTCACTGTTTTGCTGTTCGGGGACACGGTGAACAGCGTTTCATCCAAACCAACCGCCACACCCGCAGGCTTTCCGGGTAATGGCCAACGGGCTGTTTCCTGCATTTGTGCAAGATCTATCCGACTTAGTTCCTCACCGTTTTGACAGGTGATAAACGCTGTCTCTGCCAGTGTCGGGCTGCCAGAGAGCGCCAAGAACAACACCAGCGGGTGGTTAACTTGCCGCACCAAACCGCTCGATCAGCGCGTCGAGACCTGCCTGATAGACGCCGGTTACGGCGGCAACGGCGGCTTCGTCATTCAACTCGGCCGGAGGATCGTTGTTTGGATACCCGCGATAGAAAGCCCCGCGCCATTCGATGATCGAACCACCTCCGTCGCGCGGTTTTACCGTCAGATGCGACGAGTAGTTGGTGACAGGCAGTACCTCTACCGCGACCTCGATGATCCGGTAGGAGTAGCTCATTTTGTCTTCGCTGTACTTGTAAAGGATTTCATTGATCGTTGGCCCGCCTTCCTGACCAAGTGTCAGCAATCGGGTCGCATCAATCGCGTTGCCGCCGTTGCCTTCGGTCGCAAACACAGCCGGATGCCAAGACATGTCATCAAAGTTCCCGACAACGGCCCAGACTTCCTCTGGTGAGGCTGCGACCTCGGCAGATAGCGTGACTTTCTGCCTGGTAGGCCCATGGGCCCAAACCTGACCCGGAACCAGCAGAGCGGCGGTTGCAGCAAGAAGAAGTCGTCGATTCATTCCATGTCCTCCCTGAATGCGCTGAGCGTTTACACGCGCGGCTCCGTCGCAGCGTGCCTCCTGTCAGAACTGACGCGCGAGCGCACGTTACCGGTCACCCGTGACACCCCCTGAGAAATCGAGGGAAGCCGCGGGAAACCATAGCAAGATCAACCGTATACGCGCATTCTTATAAAATAAGAATCGAGCTCAATGATGAAGCTGTTAGGCTTTGTTTTACAACACGGCCAAAAGTATCGGTTCCGTTTTTCGGGGCGCTATGCCCCGGTTGGTTCAACCTGAACTCTGACATTCAGGCAACGGGAGGACATCTTGAGTATTCGCCTGCTGTCGCTGCTTGCGGCGCTTCTTTGGTATGCATCCGCGATGACCGCGGCGGCGCTCGATGTAAAGGCTGGGGTGCTGCGGATCGACTATCCATCGCTTCTGCCTATCTCGCGATATGATCTGAAACCTGACGATCTGGGGTTTGCTGGTGCGGCGCTTGGGGATGAGGATAACGGAACTACGGGCGGATTTCTGGGACATACCTATGAGACCGTCACCATTGCCGTTCCGCCGGAAGAGGCTGACGCCGCAATGGACCGGATCCTTGCCGGCGGCGTACGCCTGATCGTCCTTTTGGCCAAAGCCCCTGACATACTGCGCCTGACGGACAAGGCGGCAGAGTCCGGGGCGCTTGTTTTCAACGTGTCTGCGCCTGATATCGACTTGCGCGACGCAAACTGCCGGGGCAACCTGCTTCATATCGCACCGTCCCGTGGCATGAAAGCCGATGCTGTTGCACAGTTTGCCGTCTGGAAGAAATGGGGCGACTGGTTTCTGTTGGCCGGATCCAACCCCGAGGATGTCAAGCTCGCCGACGCGTATCGCCGCGCGGCGAACAAGTTTGGCGCGAAGATCGCCGAAGATCGGACCTTTGCGGATACCGGGGGATCTCGCCGAACGGATTCCGGTCATGTCATAGTTCAGCGACAATTGCCACTGGACACACAGGATGTACGAGACCACGATGTTGTGATCGCTGCTGACGAAACCGACTATTTTGCGCGCTATCTGTCTTATCACCTTTGGACTCCGCGTCCTGTGATGGGTTCCGGCGGTCTGCGCCCGACGACGTTTCATGGAGCCCATGAAGCTTGGGGCGCGACGCAGTTCCACACCCGTTTCGAGGAAATGACGGGTCGATACGTGCGCCCGGAAGATTACAATACGTGGCTTGCTTTACGGGTTATCGGTGAGGCCGTGACTCGTGCCAGCACAGCCGAACCGGAAGGTGTGCGTGATTATGCCCTTTCGGACCAGTTCGAACTTGCGGCTTTCAAAGGACAGAAAGTGACGTTCCGTGACTGGAACGGGCAGCTACGCCAGCCGATCCTTCTGTATGACGGGTCAATCACTGTCAGTGTCAGCCCGCAGGAGGGATTTCTGCACCAGGTCTCGCCGCTTGATTCAATGGGATTGGATCGGGCGGAATCCAGCTGTCACGCTTTTGAGTAACCGGAGGTTTTGATGAAACGACTATTTCTGACCGTTGCCTTTGCTGCGCTTGCCTCGGGTCCGGCGCTGGCGGGCAAGGCTTTTGTCTCGAATGAGCGGGGCAACACCATTACCGTAGTTGATACCGAAACCTGGGACGTGATCACCGAATTTCCGGGCGGCAACCGCCCACGCGGCATCACTGTCAGCCCGGATGGCAGCAAACTGTATGTATGTGCGTCTGACGACAATATTATTCGGGTGTTTGATACTTCGACTTATGAGGAATTGCCCAGCTTGCCTTCTGGCCCGGATCCCGAGCTCTTCATTCTCGAACCCTCGGGTAAGCGGCTCTATATCGCCAATGAAGACGACAATCTGGTGACGGTTACAGACACCGAAACCCGCACCGTTCTGGCCGAGATTCCGGTAGGTGTCGAGCCCGAAGGCATGGGAATGAGCCCCGACGCCAAATTTGTGGTCAACACGTCCGAGACCACCAATATGGCGCATTTCATTTCCACCGAGGATTATTCCATCAAGCATAATGTCTTGGTCGACCAGCGCCCACGCTATGCCCAGTATACGGCGGATGGAAAACGCCTGTTCGTGACATCGGAAATAGGCGGAACCGTCACGGTAATGGACATTGCAGAAGACGGAACGCCGACGGTTGTTGGCAAAATCAGCTTCGAAGTGGCGGGCGTGCAACCGGAGTGGTTGCAACCCGTCGGTGCCAAGGTGACTTCGGACGGCAAACGTCTGTTCGTTGCTTTGGGGCCCGCAAACCGGGTCGCCGTTGTTGACGCGCAAAGCCTTGAAGTTCTGGACTATATCCTGGTTGGGCAACGGGTCTGGCAGCTCGATTTTACGCCGGACGAAAAATATCTGCTGACCACAAATGGTAATTCAAACGACATAACAATCATTGATGTGGCTGCAGAGAAAGCCATCAAATCAGTACAGGTCGGTCAACAGCCCTGGGGCGTGGTGACCATTGACTGAAGTTCTGGGAGGGACGGGAATGAAGAAATTAGTGATCGCAGTGATGATTGCAGCGTTGGGTGGACCAGTATCGGCGGCGCCACTGTGTGACGATCTGGGATTCGCCGGACTTCTGGCGAAATGCAACCGGGGAGAAACCATAAAGCTGACACTCGCCTCAGGGCAGCCGCTGGGTGAAGACGTGGTTCTGCAATCCGGCGCGTATTACAAGCTTGAGATCACCGCTGACGGTTCAGCGGAACTGGCCATCGAGGGGCCATCGTTCTTTCGCGCGATCTGGATGAACGAAATCGTGATTAACAAGATCGAAATTCGTCCGATGGCGGTAGATAGCATCGAGTTTGACAAGGCTGGCGTGGCTGAATTGTCGTTTATCGCAATCAAACCCGGCAGTCATGAAATTCGCATCCCCGGGTCCACGGGTGAAACGCAACGCATCACTGTTAGTATTCAATAGAGAAGGGATAGGTACATGAAAAATATTGGAATTTTTATAATCACCGGACTTTTGGCGGCGCCGGCTTCCGCCGACGAAGTTGATACCGAAACAGTGGAAAGGATTGAGGCCTATCTTGCCTCTATCGAATGCCAGATGGACCCGGATGACATCGAGGTAGAAGACGATGGGTATGATCTGGATGACGTCATTTGTAAGGGTGGCAACCAGTTCGATATCAAGCTGGACAAGGATTTGAATGAAGTCAGCCGAAAAGCGGAATAGCGAATAAACAGGATTGAGCCATGACCAAACTATTTGCCGCCTGCCTTGCACTTGCACTCATTTCGGGGGCTCTGGCCGCTGAGACCCTGCCGACCATTCGGGCGGCCGTACTCAAGATAGGTACGGTGAATTGGGAACTGGAGACCATTCGCCAGAACGGTCTGGATCGGAAACATGGCTTTATCCTTGATGTTCAACCTTTTGCCGACAATGGCGCAACGCGCATTGCGGTCGAAGGCGGCGAAGCCGATCTAGCCGTTGCCGATTGGATCTGGGTTGCTCGACAAAGGGCTGCGGGCAAGGGCTATGTTTTCATTCCCTATTCCAAAGCAGTTGGTGGCGTGGTTGTACCCGCTGACAGCCCTGCGACCAGTTTGAGGGATCTGGCCGGTGGCAAGATCGGCATCGCGGGTGGCCCGCTGGATAAATCCTGGCTGATTTTGCGCGCCTATGCAGCACGGGAATATGGGATGGACCTGAAAGCCGACACCGAGCAGGTGTTCGGTGCGCCCCCTCTGATCTTCAAATCTGCTTTGAACGGAGACTATGCCGGCGCGATCAATTTTTGGCATTTTCTGGCCAAGATGAAAGCGTCCGGCATGAAAGAGCTGATCTCGGTTGAGGGTGCTGGGCAGGCTTTGGGGCTCGACACAAATACACCCCTGCTGGGTTATTACCTGAAAGAGAGTTTTCTGAACGAACACCCCGACCTTGCGCAAAGCCTGTTTGCCGCCAGCCGCGATGCCAAGGACCTGCTGGCCAATTCGCCTGAGGCGTGGGAGGCGATCAGACCGCGCATGAACGTCACGTCCGATGCACAGTTTGAACAACTCAAGTTCGATTGGATCGCCGGTATTCCCGATCGCCGCCCGGTTGACGAGGTTGCGGCCAACAAGATGCTGGAACTTATGGCCGAATTAGGCGGGGCTGAACTGGTGGGCGCTGCGACGACTGTGCCACAGGGTCTTTTTGCTGACGTGGAATAGGATCAGATGCAAAACGCGCGCCTTACGCCGCTTATGTCTATCGCAGGCCTTGTCGCGTTGTGGATTGTTTCAGCGTCTCTGACCGCTGATCCTCAGATTCTGCCGCAACCTTGGGATCTGATTCCCCGGTTTCAGCAAGAACTTGCGTCAGGCGAATTGCTACGCAGCCTTGGCGCGACTCTGTTACGCGTGATCTGGGCCTTCGTGTTGGCGATGACCTTGGGAACGATCATTGGCCTGGCCATGGGGCGGTCGGATGCGCTGAACCGCTGGCTCGATCCATGGCTGGTTATCTTCCTGAACCTGCCCGCGTTGGTTCTGATCGTGCTGTGTTATCTCTGGATCGGGCTGACCGAAGCTGCGGCGATCACCGCAGTTACGCTGAACAAAATTCCCAATGTCGCAACGATCCTCCGAGAGGGCGGCAGGGCCCTAAGCCCAGATCTGGATGCGATGGCACAGGTCTACCGGATGCCGTGGCAAACGCGACTGCGTCATGTGATCCTGCCGCAGCTTGCCCCGTTTATCGCCGCTGCCGCACGGTCTGGGCTTTCTCTGATCTGGAAAATCGTGCTTGTGGTCGAATTTCTTGGGCGATCATCCGGTGTCGGGTTCCAAATCCACTTGTATTTTCAGCTGTTTGATGTGGCTATGGTGCTGGTTTACGCATTCTCGTTCATTGCGGTCATGCTGGTCGTTGAGTGGTTGGTTCTACAGCCTTTGGAGCGTAATGCTCGACGGTGGAGAACTGCATGATCCAAATTGACATCCACAAAAAGCACTTTGAAAACGATGCCGTTCTGGGCCCCATTGCCTTTGAAATCGCTGCCGGGGAAACAGTCGCTCTGACCGGGCCCTCGGGCATTGGAAAGACGACGCTGCTGAGATTGGTGGCAGGCATTGACCCGAACTTTGAAGGCCATATCGTTCGGCCGGATCGACTGGCTATTGTATTTCAGGAACCCACTTTGCTGCCATGGCGTTCGGCTATCGATAATCTGACTCTGATTCATGGCGACCTGTCGCAGGCTGAGGCCGACGCCGCGCTGACTGACGTGGGTTTGGAAGGAAAGGGGGATTTGTTTCCCGGCCAGTTGTCACTGGGTCAACAGCGCCGGCTTTCTTTGGCTCGCGCATTTGCCGGGCAGCCTGAGTTTCTGATTATGGACGAGCCCTTTGTGTCTCTGGATTCTGAAACAGCCGAGACGATGCTGACCCTGACCGAGGACCTCATCATGCGGCACCGACCGGCGACCCTGTTCGTGACGCATTCCAGACCAGAAGCAAATCGGCTTTCCGACCGGATCCTAAACCTGAAATCCGGGCCAGACGGGGCCGTTCTGGGTTAGGGGTCATTCGCAGACTTCGTCGCGGCACCGGGTGCGGTACGATAGATGAAAGGCGCATCCGCTTTTGCGGCATGTTCATTTGCCTGGTTTTGCAGGGTCTGATGAAGGGGTGATTTGATGCAAACGGGATCGGTGGCGCTTGCGTCTCCGACAACGGCCATGGCCTGACAGCGGCAGCCGCCAAAATCAATGGTTTTGCGTTCGCAGGTTTTGCACGGGTCCGACATCCATTCCGTTCCGCGATAAGCATTGAACGCGCTGCCACTGTACCAGATATCCGCAAGCGGTTTGTCCTGCACCCTGTCAAATGTCAGATGCGGGATGGACTGTGCCGCATGGCAAGGCAGAACCTGACCGTCTGGCGCCACGTTCAGCCCGGTTGTGCCCCAACCGCCCATACATCGCTTGGGATAGTCATCATGATAGTCCGCCGGGACATAATCGATGACCAGTTGTCCCTTGAGGTCCTTCCTGGCCTCGGCCACCTGTCTCGTCACCTGTTGCGCCTGTTCCCGCGTCGGCATCAAGGCGTCCCTGTTCTTCAAGGCCCAGCCGTGGAATTGTACGGTTGCAACTTCGATCCGTCGCGCTCCCATTTCGCGCGCCAGTACCAGCGCCCGCGGCAGTTGGTGGGCATTGTGACGGTGCAGCACGAAGTTCAGGGTCAGCGGAAAACCGATTTTTTTGATCCATTCGACCGTTTTCATTTTGCGGTCAAACCCACCTCGGTAGCCGCCTACCTTGTCGGCCATCGCGGCGTCAGTGCCCTGAAGAGAAAGCTGGATGTGGTCCAGGCCGACTTCGTCCAGCTCATGCAGGCGTCGCTCGTACAGTCCGATCGCCGAAGTGATCAGGTTGGTATATAGTCCAGCCTCACGCGCGGCGTTGACCAGCGCAACCAAGTCTCGGCGGGATGCGGGTTCTCCACCTGACAGATGCAATTGCAAGACGCCAAGCGCCGCCGCTTCTCTGAAAACACGTGCCCAGGTTTCGGTATCCATTTCGCTGTCGAGTTTGGCCATTTCGACTGGGTTGGAGCAATAGGGGCAGGACAATGGGCATCGATGCGTCAGCTCGGCCAGCATGGCAATTGGGGGAGGGGTTTTTACCTGCATCAAATGACATCCAGAAAACGACGCACCCGAAGGGCATCCAGAAACCCCGAGCTGTCTTCGACAATCTGTTCTTCCGGGGCGTTGTACTTCTTTGACAGGCTTGCGGTGATCTGACCAAAGCTGCGTTGGCCGTCTACTTCGCTCAGAATCGCATGTCCGATCTGATCCAACGTCACGGCCCGTTCAGGTGCCAGCAGAACCCATTGTTCCCGCACAGAATCGTACTGGATGCGGACACCACGCGGAAGCAAGGGGACCTCCTGCGCCAACATCACGATGCCTGCCGCATCCGTAAACCGGTGTCCGGCTTCCATGCCCCGGGAGGAATTCGGGCAGGTTCGACATAAGCGCCCCACAAGGCATCCAGCTGCGACCAGAGGACATCGGTCTTGAATATCAGTGCTTTGGCTGCCGCTTCCTGTTTTTCTGCAGTGTCGGCATGATCCAATACCCATGCCAGGCCAAAGGCCACATCCTTGGGGGCTTCTTTCAGGCGGTTGCGAAAATAGGCAAGTGAGCTGTCATCCGCAAAATCGTAATGCTGAAGCAGGCCTTCGATCCTGTTGGCGTGAATCTTGGGAGCAAATAGTTCAGTGAGTGAGGCCGCAACCGCTTCCAGCAACGACTTTTCACGGACGTATCGCACGTAAGCGTCCACCGCAAATTTGGTGGCAGGCAATACGCCGTCACATGAGGCGACATATTCCGGATCCAGACCAACCGCTTCGGCCAGTCGCAACCAGCGCCGGATACCACCTTCGTTGTCTTCCGTGCCGTCATGATCTTCGATCCGCGACCGCCACGCTCGGCGCAGCGCGGGATCATCTACACGCGACATGAAGGCGGCGTCCTTCATCGGGATGGAATGCTGATAATAGTAGCGGTTGATCACCCAGGCCCGCACTTCGTCAGGCGTGCATTGACCACCGTGCAGGCGATGATGAAAAGGATGCAGGTCATGGTAACGCTCGGCTCCGATCTGACGAAGCCGGGCCTCGAACTCTTTGCGGCTTTGGGTCATAGTGTTATCTCCATGCCATCTTGGCCTATCGTCCAGCCTTTGGCCCGTGCCTGAGCGTTCTCAGTGCTGTCGGGGCGCAGAACCGGATTGGTGTTGTTCATGTGGATAAACACTTTCCGGCCGATTTTCATATCAGCGAAACCGGCGATCGATCCATCTGGGCCGTCCATCGACATATGGCCCATGCGCTTGCCCGTTTTCTGACCCAGCCCGGCCTGCACCATTTCTGTGTCGTGCCAAAGCGTGCCGTCGAAAAACAAAAGATCGGCCTCGTCAAGCCGAGCGCGCAACTCGGGCGTCAATGCGGCACAGCCCGGTATATAATACGCCGTCTTCCCTTGTGTGCTTAGTGCCACCCCGACAGTTTGTTCGCCAACCAGCTCGGTTTCGACGTGTTCCCTTTCAAGATAAAGAGGCACTTTGCCGGGCACAGGGAACAAAGTTGCCTCCAAGCCTGAAACCAGCTCGAATGTCTCATTCAACGAGATCGACGCGCGTTTCACGACCGAGGCGTTCAAGGCGTCGAATATCGGATTCTGCGCTAGAACATCCTGAATGCTATGAGTCGCAAACAGCGTAAATGGCTGCATCTCGCGCAACGTGAGCAAGCCAGCCACATGGTCAATATCACCGTTTGTAACCAGCACTGAATTAATCGGCATCTCTCGCAACCCAGTCGGATACAGGAGAGGCGTATTGCCGAGCTGTGTTCGAATATCCGGAGATGCGTTCAGGATGGCCCAGTTCTGACCATCGGGGGACACGGCGAGTGATGACTGCGTCTGCGCGGGAATAACTCCGCTTCGAGCCAGATTGCAGTTTTCACATCCGCAATTCCATTGCGGAAGGCCGCCTCCAGCAGCGGCCCCAAGTATTATTGCGCGCAACGTCATCTATTGTTGGCGCTTGCGGCTGATCAGATCAGGCCGCCACCGCGCTCATCGTCATGATCGGGGCCGTACATGTTGATTTCCATGCCGCATTCGATTTCGCGAATAACAGGTCTGTTCCAAGCCATATCAGGGTCCTCCTCCTAAGGTGTGCTGGTTTCCAATGTGGCAGGACTTATCGGTTGGTGCGACTCTTAATTCATAAGAAAGAATTAGACTTTGGTCGGTACTCAGCTGTCATCCAATAACGGAGCGACACCTTGAAGGCAAAACCCTTGATTGCGTATGGTTTTGATTTCAAACCCAAAATCGTCTGACGCTAGCTTTCTTCTCAGATACCCAATATAGACGTCCACCACATTTTCGTTGCTGGATCCTTCCTGCGACCAAAGCGTGTCAAACAGCTCTCCCCGGGAAATTGGCGATCCGGCCTGGCTGTTGAGCAACGTGAGCAGATCGAATTCACGTTCGGTGAGTGCAATGCTTGTCTCTCGGATTGAAATTGTTCTGTCCCGCGTGGATAGCCGCGCGGGGTCCGGGCGGTGAGAGAGTGCGCGCTGTTCCTGTACTTGCAATCGGGCGACAAGTTCATCAAAGCTGAACGGCTTTACGACATAGTCATCGGCTCCGGCTTCCAGCCCTGCGGCGCGATGGTCGACATCCGATAGCGCCGACAACATCAGGATCGGGATTCCGACCCCAGCACGGCGCGCAGCTCGGACCAGTTCGACACCGCTATCCGTTCCCAGCATCACATCAACAATCGCACCTGAGAATGCACCGCTTTTCAACCGTTCCAACCCTTGGTCGGCGCGGTTTTCAGCCTCGGCTGAGTAGCCGTGCAGCGTCAGGCCCCGGACAAGGGCCGACGTGATTCTGGGGTCGTCATCTATGATCAGAAGCTTGGAGACCATGTATTTATTCTATGCCTTCGCCAGCGGTAATCGAATGCAGACAATTGTACCGGCATTTGATCCCAGAGCATTGTTGCGAGGAACCGGGCTTGCCACCGAAATGGTTCCTTCATGGGCCTCGACAACCCATCTGGCCAGTGCCAGCCCGACACCGAAGCCCTGACTGTTTGCCGCCCCTCCCTGAACAAACCGCTCGAAGATCCGGGTTTGGGCGCCATCGGGAATGCCGGGGCCGTTATCCGTTAGCTGTATTTGAACACCGCTGTCTACTGTTTTACCGGACAGTAACAACGCCTTCCCTTCGCGCGCATGTCGGATCGCATTGCGTATCAGGCTAAGCAGGACCTGACGAATCCAATTCAGGTCACAGTGCAACGAACAATCCGGGAAGCGGCCCGTTTCGAGCTGCATGTTGGCGCTGTCGATTTCAGGCTGAATGTCGCTGACAATTGTTTGTATCAGATCGCATAGTGCAACGTTAGTTGGTTCCAGAGCCAGCTCACCGGTTTCGGATCGGGCGACGCGTAGCAAATCATCGATGCTCTGGTTCAGTTTTGCGGCGCTGTTTTCGATTGTTGCCAACACCTCTGGCGCGGTCTGGACATCCCTCTGGCCAATCTGAGCTTCCATCATGATCACCGTCAGCGGTGTGCGCAGTTCGTGACTGACATCAGCAAAAAAGCGGCGCCGGTTTTCGTCAATCTTGGACAGGGATTCGTTTGCAGCGCTAAGTTCCCGGGTTCGCTGGGCAATGGTCTCGTTTAACCGGGCCCACTCTGCGTCAACCTCGGCCTGGCGTTGTCTCAATGCAGCCGCCATGCGGTTGGTCTCGCCATATAACTGGCCGATCTCATCATTGCGGGTTTGCGGCAGCGAAATTGCGAATTCGGATTGGCCGACCTGAACCGCCGCATTGCGCAGCCGATCCAGGCGAGAGAACTGCGGCCGCACCAGACCAAAGTAGAACCACGCCGTGCTGAGCAAGGCGAATAATGCCAGTGTCAGTGCCACCCAAGTCAGAACCAGGCGGGTCCTTTCGATCCCGGCCAATACGGAATTTCGAAACAGAACCTCGGTATTCACCGCCTGACTGAGCAGAGGATCAAACGCCGACGCAAACGAGTCGACATGGGCACGCAGCCGCGCCTGATCGGCCTCCGCGTCGGCCAGCCCTTCCAGCGTGCTGGCCAGAAGCGCCTCCATTCTGGCCAGACCCAAGGATTGGGTTCCGTAACGCGATTGTTCGTCCAGCCCCAGGGACTGAACCGCGGCAACAGCGTCTTCCACATCAGAACGAAGCTGCAGAAACGTTGTCGCAATCTGGTCTCGGATCGGGGAAAGGCGATCAATTCGTGACTCGACTGTTTGGCCGGTTTGTATCGACTCGGTTGCGATCACAAGAAAGGTGGCGGCCTGGGTCGACAGAGCCGCATAGCGTGCCATACGGGTTTCCGAAGCCAGCGCGGTTTCCAGACGGCTGGCGACGTTCTGCATCCCGAAGTAAAGGGTTGCGGCCGCCAGCAAGGTGCCTGATCCAAGCACGACGGCACCAAGGCCCAGCCGGGTTTTCAGAAGCAGACTGCGCTTTGCGGTTTGTGGCGCGGCTGTCACGATTTCCGCCTCATCAGGCCCCGGGCCGGATCATACCCCCAAACGGCGATCGCGCTCAGTATCGCAGTTGATGCCAGAACCCACAGCAGGGCCCCCCAGTTGATCTGCAAGTAAAGCAGAAACCGGATCAACTCGACCACATGCGTGAAAGGATTGAGCGCACAGATATCACGCAGCAACGGCGAGCTTTCAGCCATTTTCCACAGCGGATAGAGGGCGGAAGACAAGAAGAACATCGGGAAGATGACAAAGTTCATTACGCCGGCGAAATTCTCTAGTTGCCTGATGAAACTGGACAGCACCAGCCCCAGCGCGCCCAGCATCAGACCGCCCAGAACCAATCCCGGTAGAACCGCGACATAACCGGGCAACGGCAGGACAATGCCGAACAAAGCGGCCAATGCGAGAAACGTATAGACCTGCAGGATGGATATCGCCGTTGATCCCAGCAGGCGGCAGAACAACAACCACCAGCGCGGGAACGAACTGGTCAGCAGCAGACGCATCGAGCCCATCTCGCGGTCATAGACAAGGCTCAGTGAGCTTTGCATCCCATTGAACAACAGAACCATCGCACAGAGGCCAGGGATGATATAGGTCTCGTAGGTGATATAGGTCTGATAGGGTGGAATTATCGACAGGCCCAGGGCGGCACGAAACCCTGCAGCGAAAATCAAAAGCCAGACCATTGGCCGAACCAGAGCTGCGAGAAATCGTTCACGTTGATGGATGAAACGCAGAAACTCGCGTCCGATGATGGCACGTGCGACACCCAGGAACCCGCTCATGTCGCAACCTCGGTTCGGGACAGGAACCAGTCGGACAGGGTTTGATCCCCCCGTAGGCTGCCTGTCTGCCCACTGGCAATAATCTGACCGCGATGCAGAACCAGCAACTGGTCGTCGTCGCGCACTTCATCTGTCAAGTGCGTGGCCCACAAGATGCACAACCCCTGTTCCGCCAGGTCGTGCACATGGTCGGTTATCGCGTGCCGTGCCGCGGCATCAAGCCCAACTGTTGGCTCGTCCAACAGCAACACCGATGGTTCGTGCAGCAGGGCACGAGCCAGCTCCATCCGACGGCGATGACCACCATTAAGATCGCGTACACGTTCCCCGGCACGTTCCCGCATGTTCAGCCGATCCAGCGCTGCGTCGATACGGTCGGGGACATCGGATCGAGGTAGCCCATGCAGCGCGGCAAAATAGGTCATGTTCTGGCGTACCGTCAAACCCAGATCCAGTGTCGGTTGCTGAAAGACCACGCCGAGCTTTGCCAGCGCCTTGCGCGGGGATTGGCGAAGATTATGGCCTGCGACCGTGATTTCACCATCTGGCGCCACAAGCAATCGCGTGAGCAACGACACCAGTGTCGATTTCCCAGCCCCATTCGGACCAAGCAGACCGCAGAACGTCCCCGCCGACACGTCAAAAGAGACAGCATCCAAAGCCGTCTTGGCGCCATAGTGAAAACTCAGGTCGCGTACCGCGAGACCAGGATTGGATTCCGCCGAAGGGCGCGCGTCTGACATTCTTCCTCCGTCCCGGACCGTGGGTCTTGACAGCAGCTTGCAATGTCGGGCCGCGTTTCTCAACCTTCCAGTCTGAGGCTCGACCACGACTTAAGTATGTGAAGGTTCACGGATTTGATGCATGTGCCCGCAGGATTTGCCGCGACGTTTCGACCAACTGAGTTTGTGAGGCGAAGCGGGGTCTGATTGGCGGTAGCAACCGTATTGCGGAAACCGCTCTTCAGTTCGCGGCCAGCAAAAATGATCGTAACTCGTTGAAGGCGGGGGATCTGCTGAACGATGGAGTAAATTTCGCCACCATTGCACTCGGAAGCTTCAACGAGGTTGAAAAAGGGCGGACCAGATCGCCAGAGTCCAGCAAGTTCTGTACCAGAATTTCGTGCGCCATCAACACGCCGCCGCCATGACGCGCCTCCTCCAGTGCGACAGAATATAGCGAGTGTACAGTTCCCGTCTGCGGCACGTTTGCTCCACCAGGCTGACTGTTCAACCAATTGCCCCAATCATTTGCCCACGACCCGTCATGGAGAAGTGTTTCCTTCGAAAGATCCGAAACAGAATTCAATCTGTCCGCAACTGAGGGGGCGCAAACTGGGAAAATCACATCTTCCGCTATTCTGATTTCGTTTGCTCCGATCAGCTCACTAGTAAAAAACAGGGTCATGTCAAAAGGTTCACGCGCGAGGTTTGGCGGTGTTTCGAGTGCAACAACAGACACGGACAAATCCGGGGCAATACGCCTTAGTTTCCCAAGCCGCGGGGCCAGCCACAACTGCGCGATCGACGGCAACGCAGCAACTTTGACCTTCCGAGGCAAGGCCTTGCTTCGGAGTTCCTGCACAGCCATTCCCAATTGGTCAAACGCCTGGCTAAACCCGGGCAAAAGCTCTTCGGCGAGCGCCGTCATCTCAACCCCACGGGCATTTCGGACAAAAAGTTGGGTGCCCGCCCAAGCTTCCAGGGTCTTGACGTGCTGGGTTATCGCGCCCGCGGTAACGGATAGCTCGTCTGCCGCAGCGGCAAAACTTCCCAGCCGAGCTGCTGCCTCAAATGCTCGCAGGGCATTGAGATGTGGACCTTTTGGACGACGAGGAGAAAGTGACATCTACTTGAGCCTTAGTTTTTCTGCGGCAAATAAATAGCAATACTGATTTGCTTCCGCCAGTGAAACTCTGGATTTTGGATTAAACCAAAACGCATCGGAGGAGCCCGGATGTCGCGGCACTTTGAAAATCCAGTCGGGACGACCGATCCCGTCGTCGCAGAAGCTCTTGCAAACGAGAAAAAGCGTCAGCAGAATCAAATTGAGCTGATCGCGTCCGAAAACATCGTCAGCCGTGCAGTGCTCGATGTCCTCGGACATGAGATGACCAACAAGACGCTTGAGGGGTATCCGGGTAACCGGTTCCACGGAGGTGGTCAGTTCGTCGACGTCGTTGAGCAAGCGGCAATCGACCGCGCCAAGGAATTGTTCGGTTGCGACTATGCCAACGTTCAACCCCATTCCGGCAGCCAGGCGAACCTTGCTGTTTTCTTTCTGCTACTCAAGCCTGGCGACAAGGTCTTGTCGCTGGATCTGGCAGCTGGCGGTCACCTGAGTCACGGCCTGAAAGCCAACCTGTCGGGTCGCTGGTTCGAATCGCATCACTATGGTGTTGATGCCGACTCTGAAGTTATTGACTGTGATGCGCTGGAAAAACTGGCTGAGGAAATCCAGCCTAAGCTGTTGATAACGGGTGGTTCTGCCTATCCGCGTGAAATCGACTTTGAGCGCATGGGGCAAATTGCGAAGAAGGTGGGCGCACATTTCCACGTGGACATGGCTCATATTGCCGGGCTTGTCGCCGCTGGCGCGCATCCCTCGCCTTTCCCACACGCTGACATTGTAACTTGCACCACGACAAAAACACTGCGAGGCCCGCGTGGCGGACTGATCCTCACGAACAACGAGGACTGGTTCAAGAAGCTGCAGTCTGCGGTTTTCCCCGGCGTTCAGGGCTCGATCCACAGCCAGGTACTGGCAGCCAAAGCTGTTTGTCTCGCAGAAGCGCTTACGGACGAGTTCAAGAATTACGGAGCACAGGTTAAAGCCAACGCCGCCAAACTTGCAGAAACCTTGCAGACCCGGGGCTTGCGTATTGTTTCCGGTGGCACCGACACGCACCTGGTACTCGTGGATCTCAGACCAAAGGGTATCACAGGCAAACGTGCTGAAGTCGTCCTGGAAATGACCAATATCACGGCAAACAAAAACGCGATCCCCAATGACAGCACACGTCCGACAGAATGGGTTGGGTTGCGTCTGGGCGTGAGCGCAGCCACGACCCGCGGAATGAAGGAAGCCGAGTTCGAAGAGTTGGGCAATGTGATTGCGGACTTGATCGAAGCTGAGGCAGCAGGTGATGCTGACGCGACAGTCCTGCGCTGTAAAGCTACAGTCGCCGTGTTGTGCGCGTCATTTCCCACCTATGCGGTGTAAACACTCCTTGCCCGGAAATGGCCCAGTTCCTTACGCTGTGTCTGCGATCAAGCTCTCGTGGTGCAGGTCCAGCCGTTTTTTGATCCGCGCCACCATTGTCATCCCCGATCCGACCTCGTTCTGCCGGTTGAGCGGGTGCCTCGACGCCGATGATCCGGGTCAATCCGGCAGTTTTCGAAGTAACTTAGGGTTACAGGGCTTTTAACTGCGCTGGACCATTTGCGAGTGAGCGTCACCGCGGCGGCTATGAAAACTCGTGCCTGATTGTGTGTTCAGGCTGGACCCTTTTGGCAAGTTTTGGCATATTCGTGCAATGCCAAACCATAGGGCCGGCCAATGCTAGCACCCGAACGCCACGCCATTATTCTGGAAGAAGTCTCGCGCCAACCCGCGGTCTCGATCCGATCTCTGACTGAACGGCTTGGTGTATCCCGGGAAACCGTGCGCAAAGATATTGAACAGCTGGCTCAGGAGAACAAGCTTCATCAGGTGCGGGGCGGGGCGACCAGTGTGCGCAGGCAGGAACCTTCCATGGCCGACCGGTCCCAAACCAACCCGGAGGGTAAGAAGCGGATTGGAGCCTATGTGGCCAGCGTAATCCCGGACGGGGCCAGCGTGATAGTTGACAATGGGTCAACGACACTGGCAGCGGCGCAGGCTTTGGCGACTGTGCGCGAGAATCTTACTATATATACCAACGACTTAACGATTGCTTCTGTGCTGGCGCCAGCGGCCACCGAAGTCACGCTGCTGGGCGGGCGGCTGGATTTTTCAGAGAATGCTACGTTGGGTTTGGACACGCTCGACCACCTGTCGCGGTACAATGCGGAATATGCACTGATAGGGGTCGGCGGTGTGAGCTCTCGGGCATTGTTTACAGACTTTTCGTTAGAAGGTGCCAACCTGCGTCACATGATGATGGAACGGGCGCAGCGGCCACTGATTCTGGCGGATGGCAGCAAGTTCGACGTGGTTGGTCCGATCGCGATGAAACCGCTGCCGGTGAAAGCAGCACTGGTGGTGGATGAGGAGTTGCCAAATAGCATAGTTGGCGCGCTACAAAACCAACCCGTGGATATTGTGAAAGCGTAACGCAAAAATAAGAAAGCAGTTGCCAAAATTTGCAAAGTACAAATAGGGTGGAAGCAAATCCGAATCCCTGAGTACGGAGCGAGCCGATGGCTGACACCAAACTTCCGCACAGCGCACAATATGTCATTGTAGGAGGCGGTATCATTGGCTGCTCGGTTGCTTATCATCTGACCAGGATGGGGCATCGTGACGTGGTGCTTCTGGAGCAGGGGCAGCTGAGCTGTGGCACCACATGGCATGCGGCCGGTTTGGTTGGTCAGTTGCGCAGCCAACCCGCGATGACCAACCTGATCCGCTATTCGACCGAGCTCTATTCGCAGCTTGAGGCAGAGACCGGGCTCGCGACAGGCTGGATGGAGTGCGGCTCGGTTACTGTTGCACGGACAGATGACCGTATGACCATGCTGCTGCGCACGGCTGCGGCGGCGCGGGCGCAGGGTGTCGATGTTCAGGTCATCAGCGCACAGGAAGCGCAGGACAAGTGGCCGGTAATGCAGGTGGATGATGTCAAGGGCGGGTTGTGGATGCCCGGGGACGGCAAGGCAAATCCGACCGATCTGACTCAATCGCTGGCCAAGGGCGCACGGATGTGCGGCGCAAAGGTGATCGAGGGCATAAAGGTCACCGATATCCTGACTGAGAATGGCGCGGTAAGCGGTGTGGTGACTGATCAGGGCACGATCAAGGCCGAGGTCGTAGTCAATTGCGGTGGCCAATGGGCACGGCAACTTGGCAAGATGTGCGGCGTCAACGTTCCCATGCATTCGGCCGAGCATATGTATATCGTGACTGAGCAGGTTGAGGGTGTGACCCCTAACCTGCCGGTGCTCCGCGATCCAGACGGTTACATCTATTTCAAGGAAGAAACCGGTGGCCTGGTGTTGGGCGGGTTCGAACCTGAGGCCAAGCCCTGGGCAATGGATGGAATACCTGACAAGTTCTTCTTCCAGTTGCTGCCCGATGACTGGGACCAGTTCGAGATTCTTCTGAAAAACGCACTGGTCCGGGTGCCGCAGATGGCTGAAGCCGGCGTGCGCAAATTCTACAACGGCCCCGAAAGCTTTACGCCCGACAACAACTATCTGCTTGGAGAGGCCCCTGAACTGAAGAACTTCTTCATCGGCGCCGGGTTCAACTCGATGGGTATCGCCAGCGCCGGCGGGGCAGGGCGCGCTCTGGCAGAGTGGATTGTCGAGGGGGCTCCGACCTCGGACCTGTTTGCCGTTGATATCCGCCGGTTTGCCAGTTTCAACAACAACCCCACTTGGCTGCATGACCGGGTCAAGGAAACTCTGGGACTTCATTACGCGATGCCCTGGCCGAACCGAGAGCTGGATTCGGCGCGTCCATTCCGACGTTCTGCCCTCTATGACCGTCTGGCTGCGAAGAATGCCGTATTTGGATCGAAAATGGGCTGGGAGAGGGTGAATTATTTTGCGCCTGAAGGTGAGGCGCCCGAGATTCATTACAGTTTTGGCCGTCAGAACTGGCATGACGCGGTTGCCACTGAGCATAAGAATACCCGCGAGGGGGTTTCGGTCTTTGACCAGAGCTCGTTTGCCAAGCTCCTGGTTCAAGGTCGCGATGCCTGTGCCCAGCTAAACCGGATTTGTGCGGCCAATGTGGATGTGCCGGTGGGTCACACAATCTACACTGGCCTGCTGAATGAGCGCGGCGGGTATGAATCCGATCTGACCGTGCTGCGCCTGAAGGATCAGGAGTTCATGCTGATCACGGGCTCGGCACAGGCTGTGCATGATGCGGATTGGATACGCAGGAATTTCGTCGAGGATGCACACGCATTCCTGACGGATGTCACTTCGGCCTGGTCAGTGCTGGCCGTTATGGGGCCAAAGTCTCGCGACGTGCTCCGCAAGCTGACCAAAACTGACCTGTCCAATGCCGGTTTCCCATTTGCCGCGGTACAGGAGATTGACCTGGGTTACGCCACCGTGTTGGCAAATCGCATGACCTATGTAGGCGAACTGGGTTGGGAACTGGTGGTTCCGGTTGAATTCACCATCGGTGTCTATGAAGACCTGATGTGCGCCGGAGCAGAGTACGGCATTCGCGACGCCGGATATTATGCGCTGGAGGGGCTGCGGCTGGAAAAGGGATACCGCGCCTGGAGTCGTGAATTGACCCCCGGTATCACACCGTTGCAGGCGGGGCTGAGTTTTGCGGTCGATTTCGAAAAGCCGGGCGGCTTTATCGGGAGAGAGGCGCTGCTGGCTGCGAAAGAAGACCCCAGTCACCTGAAAACCCGCATTGTTCAGCTGGTGCTGGATGATGGCGCACAGCAGCTTTGGGGCGGCGAGGCCGTCCTGTGTAACGGCGTTGAAATCGGAGAAGTTCGTTCGGCGGCGTATGGCCATACGCTGGGGGCAGCGGTAGCTTTATGCCAGCTTGACGCGCCGGAACGCATCACATTGGAATATATCCGGAACGGCGTTTTCGAGATTGATCTTGCCGGAACCAGATTTTCAGCAACAGCCCATTTAAGAAGCCCATATGATTTCGGGAACGAACGACCCAAGATGGACGGCTAGGTTCCGATGGTAAACGACTGGTCTAAATCCAGATGAAACACTGTTCTGTCATCGAACCTGACACGGCGCATGTCACGGATATCAGCACTTTTGTGCTGGGATGGATTGCCGTTGGATCAGCTTTCGTTGGGGCTAGCCTATCTGAGAGTCGAACTGTGATGAAAGAAAAAAAACTTGCTCATATCGTCGAGCCACAATGACAATACAGGCAGTTCTCATCGTATTGACCGCAGCCGTGTTGCACGCGCTCTGGAATGCAGTTGTCAAAGGTGCGCCCGACAAAGCCGTGGTTTTGGGGCTGGTGTCGCTTGGCCACGCCGTGCCTGCGTTGATTGCGTTACCTTTTGTCGGGTTGCCGGTTTGGGCAGCTGTCCCCTTCATCATCGGTTCGACCCTTATTCACTGGGGTTACTATTGGTTTCTCAACACCGCGTATAAGCACGGTGACCTGTCGGTAGTGTACCCAATCTCTCGCGGGATGACGCCAATCCTGGTTACGGTGGGTGCTATCTTTTTTGCGGGTGAGTTTCTGCCGCCGATCGCATGGGCCGGTATTGTCTGCATCTCGGTTGGGATCGGGTGTCTGTCCTTGGCCGGGCTGGGCAGAAACACAAACTGGATCGCCGTAGCGGCCGCGTTTGGCGCGGGTCTGATGATTGCGTCCTATTCGATCGTGGATGGTATCGGTATCCGGCTTTCCGGGAATACGTTGGGATACATTGCAGCATTGTTCGTTGCCGAGATTATTGTTGCCGGGTTTATCTTCACGACCAGATGGCAGCGTTTCGTTGCACTGCCCAAGCGCTATGTCTGGGCGGGCCTGACAGGCGGCGTCATCTCTGGGCTGGCGTACGGGTTGGTACTCTATGCCAAGACCATTGCGCCCTTGGGCGTGGTATCCGCCCTCCGGGAAAGCTCAGTTATCTTTGCGTCGCTTATTGGTGTGATGTGGTTTGGTGAGGGGCCAAAATCCAACAGGCTTCTTGCAGCGACCATCGTCGCGATCGGAATAGTAATCCTTGCAATGACACGTTGAGTGTCCTTCGGGGCATCGAAGAAAAGTTCGCGGAATTCAGACCCTGAAACATGCCTGAGTGTTCTGCTGATCGTCATAAGCCAGTTCCGCAATGATTTGCTGGGGTAGGGCGGTTTCGGTTGGGTGGCGGACGGCCCAAGCCGCGAAGACCTTGGGGAAACGTGGTTGGTTTTGCCCGCCGTTTTGGCGCCAACAAGCCTGTTGAGCCAGCCGGGTATCCCTTTTTGTCCCAGCCTCAATGAAAAGACAAAGCTTGAAAGATGTCTTGAATGATACAGAAGCCGAACGCTCTGGACGCAGCGGTTTTTAACTCGCATTTGGTAATCCGGAAGAGCCGACGAACCGGATGTCAGACCTCAGATTGCCTTCGCGGCAGTCCAGTTTGTCCATTCTCTGTACGAAACCATACCGGCTGGCCGCAATTGTTGCCTGCACGCTGCATGTACACTTGGATATGGATGAAAACGGGGAAGTTTCGCCGATAGGGATGCGTTCGGAATAATGGACCATGAGATCGCACAAAAGCAAAAAACCAGGTTCGTGAATTCGCCCTGTTCGGCCTGAGGCCTTGCCAATGCCACCTATAGGTATTGCTTATGACATCGAAGATATAATCGATTTTTATTGGCGTTTTTATCTGTCAAACTGCTGTCAAACAATCGGTGCATAATAATCGAGTTCGAACGCCGCGTAAGAATGGCGAAAACAACATAATTACCAACAGAGGATCACAATGAAACACACGACATCATTTCTCGCGGCTCTGACTATAGGTGCGCTAACGGCAACGGTTGCGGCATCGGAAACTGAATTGACAGTTTATACCGCAGTCGAGGCGGAAGACTTGGCCCGGTACGCCGAAACTTTCAATCAAAGTCACCCTGATATCAAGATCAATTGGGTTCGCGACTCGACCGGCATCATTACGGCGAAATTGCTGGCAGAACGTGATAATCCGCAGGCAGACGTTGTTTGGGGCCTGGCCGCCACGTCGCTGCTGCTGCTGAAATCAGAAGGTATGTTGGAGCCTTATGCGCCGGCTGGTGTGGAAAAGCTAGACAAAAAATTTGTTGATGGCGACAACCCCCCTGCCTGGGTCGGTATGGACGCCTGGGTTGCTTCCGTCTGCTACAATACAGTCGAGGCCGAGAAGGCCGGGTTGACCCCGCCGACATCCTGGAAGGATCTCACGGACCCAATGTACAAAGATCAGGTGATCATGCCCAACCCGAATTCATCGGGTACGGGGTTCCTTGATGTGTCCAGCTGGTTGCAGATGTTCGGTGAAGAAGGTGGTTGGGAATACATGGATGCGCTGCACGAGAACATTGCACGGTACACCCATTCAGGTTCGAAACCTTGCAAGTTGGCGGCAGCAGGCGAGATCCCTATCGGCATCTCTTTCGCGTTCCGCGGGGCAAAATCCAAAGCCGACGGCGCGCCGCTTGAGATCATCGTGCCTTCTGAAGGCGTAGGCTGGGACATGGAAGCCACCGCAATTGTTGCTGGCACTGCAAATCTGGAGGCCGCGCAGAAGCTGGTGGACTTCACGGTCACCAAGGAAGCCAACGAGATGTACAACACCGGCTATGCCGTCGTGGCTTATCCGGGTGTTGCAAAGCCGGTTGAGCACTTCCCAGACGGTCTTCTGGATGCAATGATCGAAAACGATTTTGAGTTTGCCGCCAATAATCGCGCGGCAATCCTGAAGGAATGGCAGTCTCGCTATGACGGAAAGTCGGAAGCGAAGTAATCCCTTTAGCAGGAGAGGCTTTTGTGCCTCTCCTGCACACCAGTTTCTTGTTCCCCAACAAACAACTTACTCACCCGGTTCAAACCGGCCAGGATCGGCCGTGCCCGAGGTGCAGATGTGAGGACCTCTCCCGTGCTTCAGAAAACACCACCCGGTGAACTGTATCTCAGCATCCAGAATTTGTGGAAGGCGTTCGGCAGCTTTCTGGCGCTCAAGGACATCTCTCTTGAAATTAATGAAGGGGAATTTGTCTGCTTTCTAGGCCCGTCCGGTTGCGGTAAGACCACTCTTTTGCGGGCGATTGCCGGATTGGATTTGCAGACAAAAGGTACGGTCATGCAGGATGGCAAGGACGTATCCAATCTCCCCCCGTCCGAACGGGATTTCGGGATTGTGTTTCAGTCTTACGCTCTGTTCCCGAACCTGACGATTGAAAAGAACATCGCCTTTGGCCTTGAAAACACCGGCCGCAGCAAATCGGATATCGCTGTTCGGGTAAACGAACTCTTGAATCTGGTTGGTTTGCCGGAACAGGGCAAGAAATATCCAGCGCAATTGTCAGGTGGTCAGCAGCAACGGATTGCACTGGCCCGCGCCATCGCGACCAACCCGGGTCTTTTGCTTCTGGATGAGCCGTTATCGGCGCTGGACGCCAAAGTGCGCGTTCATCTGCGGCATGAGATCAAGGAGTTGCAGCGCAAGCTGGGTGTGACCACCGTGATGGTGACCCACGATCAGGAAGAAGCGCTGGCCATGGCAGACCGGATCGTGGTCATGAATCATGGTGTGATCGAACAGGTGGGGCCTCCCACCGAAATCTACCGGGAGCCGGCCAATCTGTTTGTCGCCGACTTTATTGGTGAAATGAACCAGATCCGGTCGCAGGTTACCAAAGGCGGACGATTGAGCGTCGGGGAAAAGACCTTTGCCTGCCTTAGCCACAAATTCAACGATGGGACCCCGATCATCGCAGCTATTCGACCCGAAGATATCATCCCTCATGAAGCTGGTTACCTGAACACAGGTGGCAATCGGAACTGCATAGAGGTCACGCTTGATGAGATGGAGTTCCTGGGTTCGTTCTGGCGCTGCCGATTGAACAACGAGAGGTTCGGATCATCGGAACTAATCGCGGATTTCTCGATCAACGCTGTACGTCGTCTTGAGCTGGAAGAAGGGCGCAGCATGGTGATTGAGCTCCCCGAAAACCGCCTTATGGCTTTTGACGTCCCGGAGGCTGAGGCATGAGCTCGCTTTCGACCAACCAAGGCACCTTGCCTGTCGGGCCGGACATCAAGCCAAAGCTCAGCCGCGACGACATCCTGATGCGCGGAAGCATGATGGTGATCGCGCTGTATCTGGTGGTGACGTTGGCGTTGCCACTTTACACGATGCTCTCCAAGTCGTTCTCGACCTATCGGATAGAACTGTCCCAGTATGAGTTTCAGGTAAGTGACGATGCAGGCGTATTCGATGGAACGATCCTGTCGGCTGACGAACTGAACAGGCAATTGAGGGTCTTTTCCGACACTAATCTGGTGACGGGCTCGGACGGACGTTTGCCTGTGACCGGACTCTTCCCTGATTTCAGCTTTCGCAGCCCGGTCATGTACAAGATCCGTAACACAACGGATACCGGGCGCTTTCTGGTCGGGTCGACTTTGAATGAAGGCGCCGATTGGGTCGAGCTTGATTCCAACACGTTCCGCCGGGTGCAAATGCGGCCGGTCCAGTCGCGAGGGCTGGACAATTTCATCAACTACTTCTCGACACCGGCACTGTTCAATTCGATCAAGAACTCTCTTTGGATTTCGGTTGTCAGCACCATTGTAACGGTGACGCTGGCGTTTTGGTTCGCCTATGCGCTGAACCGAAGCTGCATGCGGTTCAAAGGCGTTTTTCGCCTCATTGCGATGGCACCGATCCTGGTTCCGTCGCTCTTGCCGGGCATCGCGTTGGTCTACCTTTTCGGCAACCAGGGGATGATCAAGGAGTTGCTGTTTGGTGCCAGCATTTACGGCCCCATCGGCATCGTGATCGGATCGGTTTTCTTTACCTTTCCGCACGCATTCCTGATCATATCGACCGCGCTCGCGATATCTGACGCGCGCCTGTATGAAGCTGCTGCCAGCTTGCGGTCGACGCCATGGCGAACCTTCTGGACCGTAACGATACCCGGGGCCCGCTATGGGCTGATCTCAGCGGCCTTTGTTGTTTTCAATCTGGTGATCACCGATTTCGGTCTACCCAAGGTCATCGGCGGTCAATTCAACGTGCTTGCAGTGGATATTTACAAACAGGTGATCGGTCAGCAGAATTTTGAGATGGGCGCTGTGGTATCGGTGGTTCTTGTCATCCCGGCCATCCTGGCATTTGCCATCGACCGGATGGTTCAGTCCAAGCAGGTGGCGCAGCTTTCGGCGCGTTCTGTGCCGTATCAGCCGACTCCAAACCCAAAGGCTGATCGCATATTCCTGATCTACTGCAGCTTGGTCGGCCTGTTCATCGTCGGTCTTCTGGCTGTGTGTCAGTTTGCGGCGCTGATCAAGTTCTGGCCGTACGATCTGAGCCTGAGCCTCAAGAACTATCAGTTCAACAGAATGGACGGCGGTGGCTGGGGATCGTATTTCAACTCGATCAAACTGGCGTTGCTGACGGCGGTTATCGGCACGACAGTTGTGTTCTTCGGAGCTTATTTGGTGGAAAAATCGAACGGGTTCAGAACCGGTCGGTCGATTTTCCAGATGTTTGCGATGCTGCCGATGGCGATCCCGGGCATGGTATTGGGGCTGTCGTACATCTTCTTCTTCAACAACCCATCCAACCCGTTGAATGGGATTTACGGCACGATGGCGATCTTGGTGATTTGTACAGTGACCCACTTCTACACCGTGTCGCACCTGACGGCCGTCACCGCGCTCAAGCAAATGGACAGAGAATTTGAGTCGGTGTCGTCTTCGCTCAAACAACCAACGATGAAGCTGTTTGCACGGGTAACGGTTCCGGTTTGCCTGCCAGCGGTTTTGGATATCTCAATCTATCTGTTCGTCAACGCGATGACGACCGTTTCGGCAGTGGTGTTTCTTTATTCTCCCAAAACGACGCTTGCGTCCATCGCGGTGCTGAACATGGATGATGCCGGGGATATCGCACCGGCGGCGGCAATGGGTATGATGATCTTTTACACCAACGCCGCTGCCCGGATCGTTCACCTGATTGCTTCAAAAGGCATTCTGAAGCGCACTCAGGCTTGGCGAAGCAGGTAGTCAAAGAACTCTGCCCCGCCGCTGATCAGGTATCGGCGGCGGGGCTTTTTTCTTCCAGCGCGCGCTGGGCGAAGTCCATAAAGGATCGGATGATCTTTACGTTGCGCCGTTGCGAAAGCGAAATCATGCTTTCACCCATTTGCAACTTCACGCCTTTCAGCTTGATTTGCCGCAACCGATCATCGTGCCCATACTCTGCTTCAGAGACAAATCCGATGCCTGCACCCGAGGCTACAAGCTCGCGAACGGCCTCGCGCCCTTCCGCAACGATTGCAGGATTCAACGTGATACCGCGTCTTTCGGCTTCTTCTTCCAGTTTCTGACGTGTTTTTGACCCATGCTCTCTGAAAACCAGCGGCTGATCGGCCAACTCTTCCAAAGAAAGCGAAGGTTTGGATGCCAAAAGCACACCTTGCGCGGCGAAGGCCACGATTTCAGTGGACCCCAGATTCAACACATCCATATCCTTGCCAGGAGACAAGCTGCCAACAACGCCGATCTCTGCGTTGTACGACCGAAGTTCTTCCAGAATTTCTTCGGTGTTTCCGGACCGCACGGTGATGGTGATTTTGGGATACTTTTTTTGAAACGAACCCAGGAAAGACGTCATGTGATGCGCTGAGTCGGCAATGATCCGCAATTCCCCGTCGATCGCGGCCTTGGTTTCCGAGAGGTAGTCCTCGATCTGATCTTCGATCTCAAAATACTGCTTTGTGAACTGGTAAAGCTGTTCGCCTTCGGGAGTGAGGTTCACGCGTTTTCGTTCGCGCTGAAACAACAACAGGTCGTGATCCTGTTCCAGCTTTCGAACCTGTTCGGAAATCGCCGGCTGCGTCAGAAAAAGTGCCTCGGCCGCGCGGGAAAACCCGCCATGTTTGGCCACGTAATGAAAGGCTTTGAGCTGGCTGTGCCGCATCACCGGTCCCCAATGATTAATGCATAGGCTGCACTTATAATTAGATTGATATTTGCAATTTCACATATAGCAACCGTTGCTGCAATGGTGTTTGTGAAAACGCTGTTCTGGAGCCTGGTAATGACGCCATCCCATCCAAAAATCGAGCAACCGCGCCTCGGCGAACCATACCTTTTGACACCCGGGCCATTGACGACGTCCTATGCCGTGAAAGAGGCCATGTTACGCGATTGGGGCAGCTGGGACGACGACTTTCGCGCCATGACCCGGGAAGTACGATCAAGCCTGCTGGACCTGCTTGGTGAGGGCGCTGACGCGTTTGATTGCGTCCCAATGCAGGGCAGCGGATCGTTTTCAGTCGAGGCGATGCTGGCATCCTTCATCCCGCCGGAAGGAAAGGCGCTGGTATTGGCCAATGGCGCCTACGGGCAGCGTTCAGCCCAGACATTGCAGTACCTGGGCCGGGACCATATCGTGCTGGACAAGGGCGATTACCTGCCGCCACGGGGCGACGAGGTTGCGCGTATTCTCGCGGATGACCCGGCCATCACGCATGTTGTTGCCATTCACTGCGAAACCAGCTCGGGTATCTTGAACCCTGTCGAGGAAATATCCGAGGCCACATATGCAGCCGGTCGCAAGCTGTTGATAGACTCGATGTCTGCCTTTGGTGCGATCGAGCTCAGGCCCACAGATATTCGATATGACGCCATGGTATCTTCTGCAAACAAGTGCATCGAGGGCGTTCCGGGCTTTGGGTTCATTGTGGCGCGCAAGAGCGAACTGGAAGCCGCAAAGGGCAACAGTCATTCCCTGTCTCTGGATGTGCACGCCCAGTGGGCGCACATGAACAAGACCGGTCAATGGCGCTTTACCCCGCCGACGCACGTGGTTGCAGCCTTCATCGAAGCGCTTCGGGCGCACGCTGCTGAAGGCGGCGTTGCCGGCCGCGGCGCACGTTACACCCGCAACCGGGACGTTATGGTTTCGGGGATGCGCGAACTGGGTTTCGAAACACTGCTGGACAACCGTTGGCTGAGCCCGATCATCGTTACGTTCTTCTGCCCCGCCGACGAGAAGTTCGTATTCGATCAGTTCTATAACCTGATGAAAGACAAAGGGTTCATTATCTACCCGGGTAAGCTGACCGTCGTCGACAGTTTCCGCGTCGGATGTATCGGTCAGATGGACGAAGACGTCATGCGTAAGGTTGTGAACGCAGCAAAAGAATCCCTGGACGAAATGGGCGTTACAAGTGCCGCTCCTCCTCTCCGGGCACTGGAAGAACGCGCCAAGTTGGCCGCTTAAACATCAAGGAAAACTCAGATGACTATCCAAACTCCTGTCGAAGCAAATGAGCGCGTCTATCCGACGCCGAAGGTGCCCGCCATTGCCATCTGCCTTGATGGATGTGAACCTGAATACTTCGATGTCGCGATTGCGAAAGGGCTGATGCCCAACCTCAAGCGAATGCGGGAAGAGGGCACGGACCGGCTGGCACATTCCGTTATCCCGTCGTTCACCAACCCCAACAATCTTTCGATTGCCACCGGGCGTCCTCCAATCGTGCACGGAATCTGTGGCAACTACCTCATCGACCCAGACAGTGGTGAAGAGGTGATGATGAATGACGTCCGCTTCCTGCGTGCGCCGACCATCTTTTCCCAGTTCTACGACGCGGGTTTCCGCGTGGCGATGGTAACCGCCAAGGACAAGCTGCGCGCGCTGTTAGGTGCCGGGCTGAAGTTTGACGAAGGCAGGGCGGTCGCGTTTTCTTCCGAACGGTCGGGTGAAACGACGCTGGCGGAACACGGCATCGACAACGCCAGCAAATGGCTGGGCATGGACGTCCCCGAGGTTTACTCGGCAGAGCTTTCCGAATTTGTCTTTGCCGCTGGCGTCAAGCTGCTGAAAGAGTTCAAGCCCGACGTGATGTATTTGTCGACCACCGACTATATCCAGCACAAGTTTGCACCCGATCAAAAAGGTGCACTCGATTTCTATGCCATGTTCGACCGGTATCTTGGCGAACTGGATGAATTGGGTGCGGCCATCGTGGTGACCGCAGATCACGGCATGAAGCCCAAGCATTTGGCGGATGGATCGCCCTCTGTAGTTTACGTGCAGGACCTGATGGACGAATGGCTGGGCAAGGACACGGCACGGGTCATCCTTCCGATTACCGATCCATACGTCGTGCATCATGGCGCGTTGGGTTCCTTCGCAACCGCCTATTTGCCTGACGGAGCAGACCGGGACGACATCATCGGCAAGCTCAAGGCGACCAACGGCATTACGCATGTGCTGACCAAGGCCGAAGCGATCGAGCAATTCGAATTGCCAGGCGACCGCATTGGCGACATCGTGATGGTTTCCGGCGAAAACATCTGTATCGGCACGTCCGAGCATCGCCATGATCTGGCAGCGCTCAAAGAACCGTTGCGCAGCCATGGCGGTTTGACCGAACAGGAAGTTCCCTTCATCGTGAACCGCGTCATCGACCTGCCGAACCAACCCGTGCTGCGCAATTTCGATGCCTTCTTTTACGCAACAACAGCGGCGGCACAGTAAGCTATGAAAGATCAGACCATGTCGAAAATCGAAGTACGTAACGAGGGAATGCGGATCGGTGGCGAGATTGTCTTTACCGACGACACTGTTCCCGTTCTCTACCCGTACACCAACGAAGTCGTGGGCCACGTACCAGCCGGTAAAGCCGAACATGCGCGCCGGGCTTTTGAGATTGCGGCGAATTACAAACCCAAGCTGACCCGATACGAGCGCAGCCAAATCCTGCAACGGGCAGGCGAGTTGATTGGCGAAAAGCGCGACTATCTTGCGAAATGGCTGACGCTGGAGTTGGGGATCTGTCACCAGCATGCGATCTACGAAACCAAACGCGCGCAGGACGTGTACCAATTCGCGGCGGCCGAGGCACTGAAGGATGATGGTGAGATCTTTTCCTGCGACCTGACCCATAACGGCAAGGCCCGCAAGATTTTCACCACCCGAGAGCCGGTGAAAGCAATCAGTGCGATCACGCCGTTCAATCACCCGCTGAACATGGTCAGCCACAAGATCGCGCCGTCGATTGCCACCAACAATTGCATGGTTTGCAAACCGACTGAACTGACGCCGCTGACCGCATTGACACTGGCTGACATTCTTTATGAGGCCGGCTTGCCGCCCGAGATGTTCCAGGTCGTGACAGGTTGGCCCGGCGACATTGGCGACGAGATGATCACCAATGAACACATCGATATCATCACCTTTACCGGCGGTGTGCCCGTGGGCAAGATGATCGCCGAAAAAGGCGTCTACAAGCGTCAGGCGCTGGAACTTGGCGGCAACGACCCTCTGATCGTTCTGAATGACCTCACTGAGGCCGATTTGGACAAGGCGGCAACAATTGCCGTGGCGGGGGCTACAGGAAACTCCGGTCAGCGTTGCACGGCGGTCAAGCGCATACTCGTGCAGGAAAGTGTGGCCGACAAGTTTGTGCCGCTGGTTCTTGAGAAGGCGAAGAAGATCAAGTTCGGCGATCCGCAAGACCCGGAAACCGAACTGGGATGCGTGATCCATGGCAAGGCCGCCGAGATTTTTGAAAACCGTGTTCTTCAGGCGGAAAAAGAGGGGGCTGAAATTCTGTACCACCCCGGCCGTCAGGGTGCGCTGCTGCCGCCTATCGTGGTCGACAAGGTGCCCCATGACAGCGAACTGGTGATGGAGGAAACCTTTGGTCCCATCGTGCCGATCGTTCGCGTGCCGGACAACGACGAAGAGGTGATGGCAATTTCAAACGGCACCGAGTTTGGCCTGTCTTCGGGCGTCTGCACAAACGATCTGAACCGGGCGATTGCTTTCATCAACGGGTTGAATGTCGGCACCTGCAACATCTGGGAACAGCCGGGCTATCGCATTGAAATGTCGCCCTTTGGCGGCATCAAGGACAGTGGAAACGGGGTGAAGGAAGGCGTCATCGAAGCAATGAAGTTTTTCACCAACGTCAAAACCTATTCGTTGCCGTGGCCTAACTAAGCGTACCGCCTTTTCCCCATCTGTGGAAAGGGTAACACAGTTCCTCCCTGGTACTGGCGGGCCTTGCGGGGTCCGCATCATTTGATGACGGCAAAGAGGAGCGGACATGCCACAAATTGTCCATACTGAAGGGGAATCAAACACGTCTGAGGCGCGCAAGGTGTGGTTGCAAAAGTCCATGGGGCCGAAGTCAACGCCATTGCTCAAACGCGATGCGAACGTGTTCCTGCATCAATCTCTATCCTCACCTTGCGTCAGCACCATTGCAAAGGCCGAGGGGATCTGGATCGAGGATATGGAGGGCCGCCGGTACATGGATTTCCATGGCAACTCGGTGCACCACATCGGTTATGGCCATCCCCGTTTGGTTGCCGCCATTAAGGCACAGCTTGACGATCTTCCTTTTGCGCCACGCCGCTTCACCAATGATCCGGCCGTAGAGTTGGCCGAGAAACTGGCAGAGATCGTGCCTGGCGATCTGGGGAAAATGCTCTTTACCACCGGCGGCTCTGACGCCAACGAGGTCGCCCTCAAGATTGCACGCGCCGCTACGGGTCGGTTCAAAACGATCAGCTTCTGGGATGCCTTCCATGGCGCTGGTTTCGGCGCCGCAAGTGTGGGCGGAGAGGCGACGTTTCGCAGTCATATCGCAGGCCCCCTCCTGTCCGGTACCGAACATGTCGCCCCCTTTGCCTGCTATCGATGCCCGTACAATCACACGGGCCCCGAAACCTGCGGACTGGCCTGCGCGAAAATGGTCGAATATGTCCTCGAGCGTGAAGGAGATGTGGCGGCTGTCATAGCGGAACCGATGCGCGCTGTGCCCTATGTCCCTCCGCCGGGGTTCTGGAAGACGGTTCGCGAGGCGTGCAACCGTCACGGGGCGCTTTTGATCATGGATGAAATCCCAACGGGTCTTGGCAAGACTGGCAAGATGTTCGCCTTTGAGCATGACGAGATCATCCCGGATATCGTGACACTTGGGAAAGCGCTTGGCGGCGGCATCCTGCCCGTCGCGGCCTGCGTTGCCCGTAAGCAGCTGGATGTTTGCGGAGATTTTGCCATCGGACATTACACGCACGAAAAGAACCCGGTCACTGCCCGGGCCGCTTTGACGACGATCCAGATCATCGAAGACGAAGGCTTGGTTCACCGTTCAGCGGAACTGGGTGAACATGCCATTGGTCGCTTGATGGATGAACTTCAGAACGTTCCGATTGTCGGAGACATCCGGGGAAGGGGCCTGATGTTCGGGATTGAAATCGTCGATGATCGCGCCGACAAAACGCCGGGGAACGCGTGCGCCGAACGGATTTACTATGCCTGCCTCGAGGCCGGTCTAAGCTATAAGATCAGCCAGGGGTGCGTTCTGACATTGTCACCGCCGCTGACCATCTCGCGTTTGGACCTGGACCGCGCAATCGACATTGTAATTGCCGCAATCAAGGCCGAGAGTTGACGTCCGCGACCAACCTCGTGTCACAATAGGATCAGTGATCGCGCCCTTCCGGGACCTCTTGGCCAACCTCATAAGCGACGGGTATTCCGTCAAAACGCTTTGAAATGGTTGCAGTGAAACACACAGGAGTTTACGCCTTGTGGGCCACAATGGGATGTAACACTTCCCAATCGCGGTCAGACACATGAAAAATACCATGCGCTGCGATACACTGAGCCAACAATAATAACGGGGTAGAGTATGGCAATTGTCAGCTTCCTTATCAGCCTTGCCGGGGCGACGATGCTGCTTCTTTACGCGGTTCGCATGGTGCGAACCGGAATCGAGCGCAGCTATGGCGCGTCGTTCCAGCGTGTAATGACCCAACAGCGCAGTTACCTGCAGGCCTCGGTGGTTGGCTTGACGATGGCGGTTGTGCTGCAAAGCTCGGCGGCTGTTGCTCTGTTGACCTCGGGATTTGCGGCCAGTGGAATGCTCAGTTTTCCTGCCGGCCTTGCGATTGTACTTGGCGGCGATCTGGGTTCGGCGCTGATCATCCAGATACTTTCGTTCCGGCTGGACTGGCTTGTTCCAATGCTGTTGGCGGTTGGGGGGTATCTGTTCGTAAAGACCGAAGCCAAAAAAACGCGACAGCTGGGGCGCATCCTGATGGGTGTGGCCTTTATCCTGATCTCGCTTCGGTTCCTTCGCGAGGCGATGGATCCCATTCGGGATAGTGCGTTTCTGCCTGCGGTGGCCGATTATTTGGCGCGCGATTACATCACCGCGTTCCTTGTAGGGGGTGCTTTGGCTTTCATCATGCATTCCTCGGTGGCGGCCATCCTCATGTGTGTGACCCTTGTACAGATCGGAGCGATCCCGTTTGCAGCCGGAATGTCCTTGGTATTTGGCGCAAACTTCGGCTCTGCCTTCATTCCGATTTGGCTCACCCGCGCCATGCCAGCCCCGGCCCGGCGCATTCCCTACGCCAACCTGGCATTGCGTGGCAGTTGGGCTTTGATGAGTTTGTTTGCGGCCAACATGGCTCTGCGGACCGGGGTATTGGGCGATCCGCAAGGCGGGCAGATGCTGGTCAATGTGCACGTTGTGTTCAATTTGTCGCTGCTGGTCCTCGCCTTACCGTTTTGTGGCAAATTGAAAGGCCCGTTCGAAAGGTTCTTGCCTGATCAGAAAAAGGCAAATGTACCGCAACCGGCACGACCGGCCAGCGCATTGGACATAGGCAATGTGGCAAATCCCAGCCAGGCCCTGCCGAGCCTCAAGCGTGAGTTGTTGCGGATGAGCGACCTTGTCGAAACCATGTTCCGGCCTTGCCTGGAATTGTATCGCAGCGGCGACAAACAACAGATTCGAGCGGTGCAAGCCATCGACGAAGACGTGAACAATTGCCTGTCCGGGATCAGGGCATTCGTTTCGGCGATCCCGCCAGATGTTTACGAAAAAAGGGACGCAAAAACTGCACGCGACCTTATGGAGTTCGCTATCCGGCTTGAGACGGCCGGGGACGTCGTTGCCAAGCGCTTGACAGTGTTGGCGGGTGAAATGCGGGCCAAGGGCTCGAGTTTCTCGCAGGAAGGCTGGTCGGAACTTGTTCAGATGCACGAGGGCATTCTGGCTAATGTGAAGCTGGCTTCAAACGTACTCATTTCAGACGATCTGGAAAGCGCGCGCCTGCTCAGCCTCGAGAAGACCGAAATCAAACGGGTGGAACGTGAAAGCCGAAAACGACACCTGCGCCGATTGCAGCACGGGTCACGGGAAAGCTTCGAAACCAGTGATATTCATCTTGAGACGTTACGTGCGTTCCGAGAGTTCAACAGCCACATTGCATCTATTGCGTACCCGGTTCTGTACCAGAATGGCCAGCTTCTGGAGACGCGGTTGATCGACGAAATTGCGGAGTAGCCGAAAGCCAAGGAGAGTTCGCTCTCAAATCTGCAAAAGCAAAGAAACGGTGCTACACTCTTGATGACGGCAGGGAACAGGAGCCGGACTCAATGCAAGCAAGGGAAAAGAAAAGAAAAAAAACGAAAATCGAAGCATCAAAGTGGCTTCAGGCTCGAAATTTGATTTTGAGATTGTTCGGCGTCTCTGGCACCTTCCGCCCGGAGCGCCGCACAAGAGATCACATCAATTCAAGTGAACCAGCTTCTCCTACAGTTGAGGGCAGGTCTTCAGATGCACGATCGTACCGTTTGATGCACGGAATAGATGGCAGAATTCAAAATGTCGCAGTCCAAAAGGCGACCACGTTTTACCTGCCTTGATGCCTGATCGCGCGTCGGTTTTTTTGGGGGCTTGCGGAATCCTGACCTGTGAAAATCTCAGCTTTCAGCAACGCCGCGGGGTATGGAGGGTGTGACCGTCGCTTGGTAACGTGTTCGCGTGAACCTGCCGTTTGGAGCACTCAAAAACGGCCAATCTGTTTGCGGCTGCCTGCTAGCACGGCATTGTTTCTAAAGCGAAAGGAATGAGCCTTCCGCTGGTGTGTTCAAAGCTGTGCAACTAAACCAAAAACAGAAGGCAAATAAGTCCCTCGACAATCGATATCAACAAGAAGGAATGGGCAGGGCATTGCTGCGTTTGATTTCGCGGAGAACGACATTCGTTTGCGCGCTTTCCACTGCCGGCAGGCGAAACAGGAATTCTTCGAGAAAAACGTTATACGCCCCGATATCCTTGCAGATCACCCGCATGTGGTAGTCTGCCTGCCCGGTCGTTGCGTAGCATTCCATTACTTCCGGGCGCGTCTCGATCGCTGCAATGAACTGCTCTAGATGTTCTGGATTGTGCCGGGTCAGATGTACATGCACCAGGGCCTGAAATGAAAGCCCGGCGTGTTCAGGTGACAATTCGGCACGGTACTGCGAAATCAGGCCGGCCTCTTCAAACACGCGGACTCGACGCCAGCAGGCAGAAGATGACATGCCCACCCGTTCAGCAAGGTCAGCGTTTGAGATGCGGCAATCATTCTGAAGCAGCGCGAGAAGTTGGTAGTCACGTGAGTCGAAAAGCATTCGAGAAAAATACCCCATATTGCAACAAAAGGAGAGAGAATTTTTCAAAAAACTTCATAATTTGCGGGAAGGTAGAACAGATTTCTCAGAAATTTCCGGTAAAATACCCAGTAACTTGAGGTACCCATGACTGACCAGTCCCTGAAATTCGAAACTTACGCCCTGTCGGACCGATACAAAGCCTCAGAGGGCCGTGTATTCCTGACAGGAACGCAAGCTCTGGTGCGCATCATGTTGGACCAGGCCCGCAGGGACGCAGCCGCAGGAAACAAGACGGCTGGGTTCATTTCCGGATATAGGGGGTCCCCCCTCGGTGGGCTGGATCTGGAGCTGTGGCAAGCGAAAGAGGAAACCGAGGCAGCCAGGATCACATTCATGCCGGCCGTAAACGAAGACCTCGGCGCCACAGCGGTTCTTGGTGCCCAGCAGGCTTCGCTGGATCCCGATTGTGAGGTCGAGGGCGTGTTTTCGATGTGGTATGGGAAGGGCCCCGGAGTCGACCGTTCAGGAGATGCGCTGCGCCATGGCAATGCCTATGGTTCGTCGCCGAAGGGCGGTGTTCTGGTTGTCGCGGGTGACGATCATGGCTGCGTGTCTTCTTCAATGCCGCATCAGTCCGACGTCGCCTTCATGACCTGGTTCATGCCAACGCTGAACCCGGCCAACGCGGCTGAATATCTGGAGTTCGGTGAATACGGGATCGCGCTGAGCCGATATTCAGGAACCTGGGTCGGGTTCAAGGCGATTTCGGAAACCGTGGAAAGCGGGCAATCCGTGGAGTTGAAACCGGACCGTGCATTTACCTTGCCGGAAATAGATCTGCCGCCAGGCGGTCTGCACGTCCGCAGCGCCGATTTGCCAAGCCCGGCTATCGAGACGCGGATCGAACACAAGTTGCGGGCGGTCGAGGCTTTTGTCGAAGCCAACCCGATCGACCGGCGAATCTATGATATCAAGGATGCTCCATTCGGGATTGTCACAACGGGCAAGAGCCATCTGGACTTGATGGAAGTGCTGCGCCTTCTGGGTCTCGGCGAAAGCGGATGCCGCCGTTTGGGCATCGACATTTACAAGGTCGGGATGGTTTGGCCTTTGGCACGGCGCGATGCGCTGTCTTTTGTCCGTGGCAAAAAAGAGGTGCTGGTCGTCGAGGAAAAACGCGGGATCATCGAAAGCCAGTTCAAGGAATACTTCTATGACTGGCCGGGGGACAAACCCGAAAAGATGGTTGGAAAACACCGCGCGGCAGGCGATCCGTTGATTCCCTGGACCGGAGAGTTGAGCCCGTTGAACCTGATTCCGGTCGTTGCAGAGCGACTCGACCGTTTTTTTCCGGAAGAAGGATTCTTGGAAAAGGCGAAGGTGCTGACGGACGAACCGCCATCTGTTCTGAATGTTCCGGGTGCGGTCAGGTCACCATATTTTTGCTCGGGTTGCCCCCACAACACGTCCACCAAAGTCCCGGATGGAAGCACGGCTGCGTCAGGCATCGGCTGTCACGTGATGGCAAGTTGGATGAACCGCAACACGGTCGGTTATGCGCAGATGGGTGGCGAAGGTGTGCCGCATGTTGTTGCCTCGAAATTCAATGGCAACAAACATATCTTTCAAAACCTTGGCGAGGGCACTTGGTATCATTCCGGGTCGCTTGCCATTCGCCAAGCCGTGGCGGCAGGTACAAACATCACTTACAAGATCCTTTACAATGATGCAGTGGCAATGACGGGGGGGCAGCCTGTTGATGGCCCTATCAGCGTTTCCGGGATCGCCCAGACCTGTCGCGCAGAAGGCGTGGACCGGATCGCGTTAGTTTCAGACGATATTACAAAATTCGATTCCAGAGATTTTCCGGCACGAACGAGCTTTCACCCCCGGGAAGAGATGGATGCCGTGCAGCGTGAGTTGCGTGACATCGAAGGTGTAACGGTTTTGATTTACGAGCAGACCTGCGCCACCGAGAAGCGTCGTCGCCGCAAGCGTGGAAAAACAGAAGACCCCAAACGATTTGCTTTCATCAACCCCGCGGTGTGCGAAGGCTGCGGCGATTGCTCTGTCGAAAGCAACTGCCTGAGTATTGAACCATTGGAAACCCCATTGGGCCGCAAGCGAAAGGTCAACCTAAACTCGTGCAACAAGGACTTTTCCTGCCTGAACGGGTTTTGCCCCAGTTTCATTACGGTGGAAAGGGCGATGCGGCGAAAAGAACCAAAGCAGAAACTGGATATCCCGTCGCTTCTTGCCAAGGTTCCCGACCCGCAGCTTCCTGACCTGGACGCGCCGTACGACCTTCTGGTCGGTGGGGTCGGTGGTACCGGTGTCGTAACAGTGGGCGCCGTTCTGACGATGGCGGCGCATTTGGAAGGCAAAGGCGCCAGCGTGCTGGATTTCACCGGGTTCGCCCAGAAATTCGGTACGGTTGTCGGCTATGTTCGCATTGCCCGCACGCCCGACGAAATCAATCAGGTCCGAATTGAGGCCAAAAGCGCCGACGCCGTCATTGGGTGTGACGTGGTCGTGTCTTCGGCGCCCAAAGCCTCGGTTCACTATCGCAAAGGCACAAAAGTCGTACTGAACCGTGCGGAAATGCCAACAGGTGACCTTGTTTTGCAGCGCGATGCCCAGCTCAAGGTTGATGAACGAGAAGCGTTGATACGCCGGACCGTCGGTGAAGAAAATGTCTTCGGTTTGGATGCAAACCAATTGGCGGTGGATTTGCTGGGGGACTCGGTTTTCGCCAATACCTTGCTGTTTGGTGTCGCGTGGCAGCTGGGGAACATTCCGATCAGTGAGGTTGCGATCAAACAGGCGATCAAGCTCAATGGAACCGCGATCGAGGCCAACGCGATGGCCTTTGATCTCGGGCGGGTGATCGCAGCAAACTCACAGGTGCTGAATGCAAAGGAGAAGAGGTCTTCGCAAGAATCCGCGCAGCTGATAATCGATTACCGGTCCGACGAATTGGCGACCTACCACGATGACGCTTATGCGCAACAGTACCGGGATCGCTTGGCCCGGCTGTCCGCAGCACTGCCTGATCAGATACGGGAGAAAGCGCTTTCGCTTGCGGCAAAATCCTTGTTCCGTCTCATGGCAATCAAGGACGAATACGAGGTCGCCCGGTTGCTGACATCGCGACAATTCGAGAAACAACTACAGTCCGAGTTCGAGGGGGATTTTCGGATCAAATACCACCTCGCCCCTCCGGTTTTAGGTGGTCAGATGGATGCACGCGGACGGCCGCGCAAGCGAAGCTATGGTGGTTGGATGACCCCCGTCTTGAGGCTCCTTTCGCGTGTACGCAGGATTCGCGGCGGCTGGCTTGATCCGTTCCGGTTTTCAAGGGACCGCAAGCTTGAAAACGAAACCTTGGCCTGGTTTCTGGGTGTCTTGGACCGCATAGAAGAGGCCAACCCCGAACTGGAGGCGGAAACCTGCCTGAAAATCCTGTCAGCCCCGCTGGATATCCGCGGCTTTGGTCCGGTGCGCGAAGCGGCAACACGAACCGTACGTGCTGATGTAGATGCCATGCTGAACGTGATCGGAGAACAGCGAAGTGATGCGCAGGGCTTTGCTTCTCATAAGGCTTGAACGTTCTTTCCGAAATCTGTCCGGAAACGCGGATTTCAGGCGGGGCTGAACGGACCTGAACCCCCGCACATCCCGATGAAATGGGCTGCTGCCTGTGCAATGGTGCGACATAATCCGGATCACGTTCGGACGCCACCGGCAGCGGCGCGACGCCGCCACCGGATAGGCAGATGTGGCTAAACATTCGTCACGGGCATTGCGTTGGCAGAGGCCGTCTTGCTCCGGCTCTGGGTTGACGAGTAAGGGACCTGTAAGTGTTTTTCACCCAATCGGCTTTCATTGTCTCTGCCCCCTGCGATCAGACCCTTGCTTTTTCAAAGGCGGCCCAGGCGGTTTCGAATGCTTCGAAATCAAACGCGGGCTCGCGGGCTGCGTCCAAAACAATACGTTCTGTCGCCAAAAGCTTTTGGATAGCACCTTCCAATTGATCGACGACATCATTCGGTATGACCAAAGCGCCATGACGATCGGCGTGAACCAGATCACCGGACTCAACTGTCAGACCAAAAATCGAAACTTGAGTGTCAACCTCGCGGACGTGGACGAAACCATGGCTCGGTCCGATGGAACCAGCGACAACCGGGAACCCTTGGGGCAAATCCCCGAGATCCCGCATGACACCATTGGTCAGAGCCCCCGACATGCCGAATCCCCTGTGAACTGTCGTATTGATCTCACCCCAGTAAGCGCCGATACAATCGGGATAATCCAGATCCTCGACTACGGCGATTGAAGGGCCGGGTGCCTCGGCCATGTACTTGTAATATGCCATACGTCGGGCTTTGATGACTTCGGGCGGCTCGGTCGGGGGATTGACCGCAGCGATCTTGGCAGTGCGGGCATAGCCGACGATGGCAGGCCCTTCGGGGGCAGAGCTTAGCATGGTGCCACGCGTGAACCTGTCGAACCCGCGCTTGCCCTGCGCCACCTCGATGGCATTGCAGACAGTTGGTGTGTCGACTTTGCGGAGCAAAGACAAAAGGGTCGGGGTCATGTGTCCTCCAGCCAGCGGGACAGCGCCGCTGTTGTTTTTTCAGGTTGTTCCAAAGTCGGGAGGTGACCCGCGTCGTCGATGATCTCGAGCGAGCTTTGTGGCAGCAGGTCATGCATAAGTCGGTGGCGTTCAACATTGCAAAGCCGGTCTTCGCGCCCGCACAAAACCATAGCCCTTCCGGTATAAGCCGTCAGTGTCTTGCTTTGGTCCGGGCGGTTCATAAGTGCCTTGGACTGACGTATGAAAACGTCAGGGCCCAAGTCGGCGGCCATTGCCATGCACAGATCCAGGATCGCCTCCCGGTTCGGTCCGTCAGCTAGGTAACCGGGCTTCATCTCGTCACGCATCACGGTCCTCAGCTGACCGTTGCGAACGGCGGACATCTGGGGAGAGCGACGCGCTTTTACCTCTGGCTTTTCCGCCAGTGGATTGGTGTCAAGCAAAGCCAGATGCGAAACACGTTCAGGGGCTTGGCGCGCTATTTCCATCGCCACGATACCCCCCATGGACAACCCGGCCAGCGTGAAAACTGATGGCGCATTTCTGAGGATATCGTGCGCCATGGCCTCAACGCTGTCGTGGTGAGACAACGGAAAGGTCATCACGGGCATTCTGCCCGACAGAGCATTGATCTGGGGGCCAAAAAGCCGGGCATCACACATCATGCCCGGCAAGAAGATCAGAGGTTTCATGCTGAGGCCAGCTTTGCCCCTTCGGACAACGCCGCCAGCTTGGCATAGGCGATCTGGGGATCAACGGCGCCGAATCCCGCAAAAGTGCCAAAGCCGCAATCGCTGCCCGCGATCACCCGGTCCGCACCCACGATTTCTGTGAACCGGTCGATCCGTTGGGCCACAAGTTCGGGATGTTCGACGAAATTGGTTGTAGTGTCGACCACGCCGGGCACCAGCACCTTGTCATCGGGAATCTCGGCCTTGCGGTCCCGGAAGACAGTCCATTCATGGGCATGCCGCGGATTCGACGTTTCGAACAGGACATAGCGCGACTTGGTCGCCATCAGAGTGTTGAAAACCTTGTCCATGGCGATGTCACAGCAATGCGGGCCTTCGTAGTTGCCCCAGCATATATGTACCCGTACGCGATCCTGCGGGACGTTCTGAAGCGCGTGGTTCAGGGCCTCGACATGCATGTTGGCTATCTTGATGAACTCATCGTCCGACAGGTCGGTGAACAGCATGTGGCGCGACAAGGCGAGGTCGGGGCAATCCAGTTGCAGGTCCAAATCGGCAGTAACGATGGTTTCATATTCTTCTTTCATTGCGTCGGCCAACGCAGCCAGGTAGGCCTCGCGCGTCGGGTAGAAATCATTCTGCAAAAACAGCGAGATCACTCCGGGAGACGCGGCATTCATGAAACCACGCTCGGCCCCGTGCCGAGCCATGGCCGCCTTGAGGTTGGCGATGTCTTTTTGTAACTCGCCTTGCCCCTTTGATCGCACCTCACCCGTGCACATCGGCCTTGCGTATTGTGGCGTACCGCCGTCATCGGCCAGTCTTTGCAGAAAGCCGGGGAACATTTTCAAGTCTGCCGGCGCGTTACGAGGGCTGTCGCCCGAAAACCCGGTGTAACGATCCTTGACATAGGTCGCATAGGAGATTTTCGAAGTTTCGCCGTCGCTGACAATATCGACACCGGCTTCGACCTGTTTGCGCACCGTTTCGGCCACGGCGTTGGCCATGCAGGTATCAAAGGCGCCTGTGTCATAGGGTTCATCGTTTTCGCGGGCAAAAATAAAATCCACGACGTCCTGCGTTCGGGGCAGAGAGCCAACATGTGTGGTTTTTACGGTCATTGGGACCTCCTTAGATCTTTCGTGCCATCAGGATCGTGTGGCTTTGGGCTTCAGGGTCTTCGGCCAGGTATCCGGTCATTTGCAGCCCGTTTTTCTCGAGACACTCGGCGTAACCCGCCGGGGACAGCGAGGCGTGGTACACAAGTTCTGATCCCACCGTGCCGCTGACCTCTCCGGCACGAGGTCCGACAGTCAGCATGAGCATTCCTTTGGGCCGCAAATGGCGCGCCATCCGGGCGATACAGTCTTTTTGCTCATCCGCCGTAAGGTGAAAGAAGCTGTTCCAGGCGATGATACCTTCGAACTGTTGATCCAATTCAAAGCTCCGCATATCCGCGTTGCGCCAGTCCCCAGCGGGCCAACGGCCCCGCGCAATGGCAAGCATGGCGTCGGAAAAATCGATGCCTGTGACATCAAATCCTTCTGCCATGAACCACCGTGCAATAGGGTCGCCCGAGCCACAGCCCAGATCCAATACGCGGTCACCCGGCTTCAGGCTGGCAGTGAAGCGCGCCAACCAGCGCGCTTCGAACAGGGCCTTTGAACGGCGCCTGTCATACTCTGTTGCCTGTCGCTCATAAACGGCGTGGGTGTCATTCGGGTCCGCGTTCATTCTGTCCAGGTCGCTCCTGCCGGGTCATCGGTTGCGGTGATGCGGTACAGGCCCGCCTGTCCGGTCATCGATGGTCGAACGCCATAGGTTTCGCCGGGAAGAACCAAGGCCGTGTCGCCCACCGAGATCGTGGTTTCGTACCCGTCAATCGCAACACGCCAGTGACCGCTGGCCGGCATCAGAACCACCGGTTTCTCTGCGGCAATCGGTTGGGTCACCGAGGATCCTCGTCCCAGGAAGTCGACCGCAAATCCGGGTTTGTCCTTGATCATTGCGTTTTCGCCAATCACCTTTGCGGGCTTTTTGGCCGACAACGCCATCAGATCCCAATACCGCGCGACGTATTTGTTGACCACATCCTCGACGGGAACCTCTGGATAGCTTTTCAGTTGTTCTTCGGTCAGCAAAGGCATCGGGCGGACATTATGGGGCAAGTCCTGGCCCTGTTTGGAGTCGTACAGAACGCCATTGTCGCCCAGCATCAGACCATGTGCCTGCGCATCTTCGATTACCTGAGGCGCCCATGTGACGCCGCCGCCCGCATCGTCTCCGCCCAGGATTGACATGATCATTCCGTAATCCTGGCCGACATTCTCAAAGCCCCTGAAAATCCCCGTTGGAATGTTGAAGATGTCCCCTTCCTCGGCGATGAATTCCCCGGCCGTGCCATAGCGGCCCCAAAAAAACCGCCAACGACCCTTGGCAACAAAAAAGACCTCGGCCGTGGTGTGGCTGTGCAGTGAGTTTCGGCACTTCGGCGGCTGCCCCGCGGCTCCGATGTTGAAGCCGATCTTGTCGGTGATGTGGACATGCTGGTCCGGAGATTCCGAGACGCCGCCGCCGATTATCGTAAAATTCTCTTTCTGATCGCTGCCGGGAGTGTGGGCATCGATAAAAGCGGTTTTACAGGGTTGAAGCTCGCCATAGCGGACTATGCGGGAAGGGATGGATGATTTTGTCATGACGTACGATCCGATTTAACGTTTTTGGAAAGAAAGCTCGTGTGCCCGAGCAGGACACGCCCTTACTCTCCGGGCGGGCGCAGGTTCAGTCTCCGCGCCCTAAGGCTTTGACGGTACATATGGAAACGTCGAATGGTCCGGGGCTCGGACAGACCGCCTGAAAGGATGCGATATGAGACCGGACGGCCCACTCAGACTTCTCCGCTCTGCAACAGGATCTGCTTCCAGACCGAGGTTTCATCGAAAATAGTGTATTCACGACGCAACTGCGGCTGCCCCGCAATCAGTGCGCCGAACTCAGCGTGGCTGATACCGAGGACATAAACCTGTGCACCAGTCGGCGCCCCAAACACGCCCCAGCCATCATGTTTGCCCCATAGGCTCCAGCGAATTGCCGCACGCGGAGGCATATCAGGGTCGTCTCGCCCGATCTGATGCTCAATCTTGAATTCTGCGTTCGGAAAACTCGCCCGCAGACCCATCCAGAAACGGTCGACGGCCTGCCAGCCATGCCCTGTTACGCCACCCACATATTCTGATTGAACAGCTCGGTCATATTCTGAACCGATCACGCCCATATCTGCATTCATTATCCGCGTCAGAATGTCGGCGTAGCGCTGCCCCCATTCGTTGTCATTCCCATGGCCTTTGTATGGTCCAGGCTGATCGATTTCGGGGGTCAGAGGCTTGACGCAGTTCTCCTTGCCTCCTTCGCGGGCAATCAGATTCGCGGCGTATTCCTTGGGATCCCAGCCCATCTGGCGTACAATCGCGCCTTGATCACGGATCAGCCATTCATCGTTGATCTGATTGTCGATGGCGTGGCAATCCGCAAGAATCCGGTAACGCAGCTTGGTGCCGGTTGGCTTGCCATAGACGCCCTCGGCCAAATGCGTGGCCGTTGAAATGATGCGATGAGAGCTCAGCATGCCCTCTTCCGGTGTGCCGGACCAGATCACGTCTTCGCCCAGCAGCTGCCGATCCGGAAACTCGGCCAGCGTTGCCATTGTGGCCGCAATGACATTCTGATTGCCCAAAACGACCGAACCGGGCGAACGGACGACGATGTCATCGCTGTAATATTCATGCAGCGTGGCGATCCCCCGGTCTTCCCATATCTCTTTGGTGATGCCGATGATGTAATCCGGAAAATCCCGGAATTTTGGATCGAAGCCTTTCATGTCTCTGTCCTTTGTGGGGCCCATCCCTTGGGCAATCGGGCCGAAGTCCGCACGATCAGCGGCCCATCAATGGCGACTTTACGCGCCGCAGCAGCTGTCGGTTTTTCAATATGGTCCAGCAGAGCATCCACGGTCTCGGAAACCATCAAATTGGCCCGCTGACGAATGGTCGTAAGATTGTAGGCAAGCCATCCGGCCTGAGGGACGTCATCGTAACCAACGACAGACACGTCTTCGGGCACACGCATTCCTAACTCAAACCGAATGACGTCCATGACCGCAAGCGCCATGTGATCATTGGCAACAAACACGGCATCAGGCCGTTTCAGCGGTTCGACATCAAACATACGGCGGGCCGCGAGGCGTGCGTTTTCAGTGTGAAACTCACCGATGTCGTGAGCGTACAGTTCTTGGCCCGCATCGCTGAGCGCGGCCCGGAAGCCGGCCTCGCGATCTCGCTGTGTTGAAGCGCCCTGCCACCCGGCAATATAGGCGATGCGTCTGTGACCAGCGGCGATAAAGAACTCGGCCACCTTACGACCGCCAGCGTAGTTGTCCGATGTAACCGAGGTGATCCCGTCGATATCCTGACTGCGGTTGAACAACACCACCGGCACACCCGCCTGCTGACACCGCGTTGCAATATCCGACGACATCGCAACCGAGGCCAGAATGACGCCATCGACTTGATAATCGAGAATTTCCTCCATCACGTCGTCTATGTTTCCAGCGGTTCTGGAGGCCATGAAGATCAGAACGTGATAGCCCTGTTCCTGCAATGCATTTGACAGTTTCTCAAGCGCTTCTGGGTAGAAGTAGTTGTCCAGATAGGCGACCACCAATCCGATGATGCGACTTTTCCCGGATACCATGGCGCGGGCCAGAACGTTTGGGCGATAGCCCAGTTCAGCGGCGGCTTTGCGCACTTTCTCCTCGGTTTTTTTGCTGACAGAGGCGCCAGGCGTGAAAACGCGGCTGACGGCGGACTGGCTGACACCAGCCAACTGCGCAACCTGAAGAGATGTGACCTTCCTAGCCATCAATCTGCTGTCCAACCCCCGTCAATCAACATCGAAGTACCGGTGACCAGAGCAGAGGCGTCTGACGCGAGATACCGCACCGCGCCCATGATGTCTTCGACTTCTCCGATCCGGTCCAGCTTGATCTTGTCCATGATCCAAGCGGCACGTTCAGGATTGTCGAAAGTGGATTGGGTCAGGGGGGTTCTGATGAAAGTCGGGCAGACCGTGTTGATCCGAATGCCCTGTTTACCCCACTCGATCGCCATGGATTTGACCATGCCCTCCAGGCCATGCTTGGTTGCACAATAAAGCGCCCGGTCGACCCCACCGACATGCCCCATTTGGCTGGAGATGTGGATGATCGATCCCGGCTTTCCTGCCTTGATCAAAGCTTGGGCGGCATAGGCGGACAGGAAATAGGCCGAACGCAAATTGACATTGGTGACAACATCGAAGTCATCGGGCGTGGTTTCGATGGCCGCGCTGTGCCGTGCGATCCCGGCCGAATTCACCACGACATCAAAGCAGCGCGACGCGAAAAGCTGTTCCAATGCGCCCAGATCACCCTGATCCATCACAAGCGCTTCGGCCGACCAGCCGTGATCCTGCAAGGCAGCGACAGTGTCGTTCAACCGGTCCTTGCCTCTGGCCGCGCAGACGACATGCGCGCCTGCCTCGGCCAAAGCCACTGCACAGCCCTGACCGATGCCAGATGAAGCTCCGGTAACGAGGGCGGATTTGCCGTTCAGGGAAAACGTAGGGGTGCGTGGCAATTCCGTCATCAGTTCATTCCATCCGGTATTTCAATGCGGCCCATATTTCGAGCCTTGTTGAATTCCCGCAGACGGGCAAAGACGTCAACGCCAAGCTGCCGGTAGGCATCCAGCAAATCAACCAGCACCCAGTTTTCCCGGATCCTGCCGTTTTCCAAACGCCAGAAATCGAGGCTGCGCATGGTGATCTTCTTGCCTGATGGAGCGATGCCCATCCAACCATCGTCTGTGACGGTCTGGATCATGTTGGGCCAGCCAGTCACGGCCGCATATTCCCCGTCACCGAAGAAGTGATAGGTGATGTCGTCCACAAACTGCCCGCGATCCGGCATACCGTTCAGAAACGGAATCTGATGCCAGTTGCGGAACCCTGCATACCCGCGCCCGGTGCCGATGCCCGAAGGACCGTACCAGTTCATGCGCGGGTGCCAGAACCGCTCCATCTCCATCACCTCGGGGCCACCCTGGGACGGGTGTTTCTTGAGATGCTCCAGCATGTCGATGATGTGCTGGCAGGTCTGTTTTCCCTTGGCCGCATCGTAAGGACCAGGGACAAACCCATCCTGAGTGGCAGGTCCCGGGACGTGCCATTCGCGGCCCAGACTTGGCGCCATCGGCCAGGCATTCGCCTGCATCATAACTTCGGGGATGTCCCACAGCGCCTGCATCTCGACGATCTTGCCGTTTTCGAAGCGGTAGAATTCGTGAAACCGCATCGTGACCTGATGACCCGTTGGTGGGATATCCAGCCAAGGGCCGATGAAAACACCGGTGTAATACCCGCCGCATCCGACCCAATCTGCGCCGAACGCATCCGGCCCGGCCATGACGATGTAATCCCGACGCTCAAGATCGGGCCAGGCCGCCAGCAAGTCTTTATACCCAATGTCATAGAAAGCATCACTGCCGATGCTGTCCCCAAAGGGATGACACAGACGGAACACGGCATCCGGCGACGTGATATCCGCGAAAGCCCGACGTACACCCGCCTCATTGAAATCGTACATCGCAGCCCTGAGCGGTTCGATCAGGGCCTTGTGATGAGTATGTTTGTCACTCATTCAGCAGCGTCCCGGTAAGGGGCCGGCGCACCGTAGGGAACATTGATTCCGCCATATCGGCGCACACGAACGTTGCACTGTTCAGCGTGACCAACGAACCCTTCGAGCATGCACAGGCGCGAACCATACTCGCCGATCAGCGTTGCGGCCTCATCGGTCAGAACCTTTTGATAGCTGTGCGTCTTCAGGTACTTACCAACCCAAAGTCCACCAGTGTATCGCCCGGCCTTCTTGGTAGGCAGCGTGTGGTTGGTGCCAATCACCTTGTCCCCGTTCGAAACATTGGTGCGCGGCCCAAGGAACAACGCCCCATAGCAGGTCATGTTCTCAAGGAACCAGTCGTCGCGGTCAGTCATCACTTGCACATGTTCCGAGGCAATATCATCGGCAACCCGCAACATCTCGTCATAGGCATCGCAGACAATCACCTCGCCGTATTCATCCCACGACACTTTGGCGGTGTCTGCTGTCGGAAGGATACCCAGCAGGCGGTCAACTTCGGCCATCGTGTCTTCGGCCAGTTTGCGCGAATTGGTCAGCAGCACACAGGGGCTGTTGTATCCATGTTCGGCCTGACCAAGCAGATCCGTGGCGCAGAGTTCCGCATCTGCGGCGGACTCGTCAGCGATGACCATCGTTTCGGTAGGACCTGCGAACAGATCGATACCTACGCGCCCGAACAGCTGGCGCTTGGCTTCGGCCACAAACGCGTTGCCGGGACCAACCAGCATATGAACGGGATCGATCGTCTCGGTACCCAGTGCCATCGCGCCAATCGCCTGAATGCCACCCATGACATAGATCTCATGCGCGCCTCCAAGATACATGGCGGCAATCACCGCTGGGTTGGGTTTGCCCTGAAACGGGGGCGTGCATGCGATGATGCGCGGCACCCCTGCCACCGAGGCGGTCGCTACCGACATATGCGCCGAGGCGACCATCGGGAACTTGCCGCCAGGAACGTAGCATCCAACCGATTGCACAGGGATATTCTTATGGCCAAGGATAACGCCCGGCAGAGTTTCGACCTCAATGTCCAGCATTGAATCCCGCTGAGCCTGCGCAAAGTTGCGCACCTGTTCCTGCGCGAACTTGATATCGGCCAGCTCACGATTGGACAATTGCCCGATCAGGTCATCAATTTCCTGCTGGCTCAGGCGGAACGAGGCTGGCGAGTAGTTGTCGAACTTCTCACTCAACTCACGCACCGCGGCATCCCCGCGGGTTTCGATGCCTTTCAGTGTCGCCTCAACCACGGCACGGGTTTTGGCATCATCCTCTGCCCGATCCGCATCGGACTTGCCGCGTTTAAGATACTCGATTGCCATCTTTCCAATCCTCAGTTTTGCGGCCGGGGCGGACGTTTCTCACCCCGATCAAATGCTTCCCAGCCTTCGCCGTTGAATAGGTCCACGCCCAGCTGAGCCGCAACGTGGGCAAAGTCGACATTCACCCAGTTGTCGACAATCTTGCCGTCGACCACTTTCCAGAAGTCCATGTACCTGATCTCAACACGCTTGCCCGTGGGGGCGATGCCCAGAAACTCGCCGGAATGCGTGGCTTCCTGACGGCCAAACGCGGCTGCCCATTCACCCATGTAAAGACGTGCCTCGTCTATACAGGTCTTGTCCGAAAACGCCGCTTGGAACGGGCGTTGCCAGTTGTCCTGAAACTCTTTCAGGCCGGTCTTGGTTCCGCAGCCTTGATTGCCCATCCAGCGGAAGCCTTGGGCGAAGAATTCTCCGATATCGTCTATACGGTGGTCGTTCAGACCATCCACCATTGTTTCGATCACGCGGCGTGTGTCGTCGGTTTTGCTCATGTCCGTGTCGCGGGTCAGAACCGCTTGTTCGGGACGGGAACCTTTCATCTTTCTATCCTTTCAGGTTGCCGAGGGAAGGGATTGGGACGTGCGGCCCCAATGCTCAGAAAGTCCCTTGGCATCCTGTTCAGCGCCGGATGGCGCGACATGGCATTATGTCGGGCCTTGTTGCTCATTAGCCTTTGACTGCCCCGGCTGTCAGGCCGCTTACGATCTGGCGCTGGAAGATCAGGACAAGGAAGATCAGAGGAGCGGTGATTGACACGGCGGCGGCCACGGCAACCACTTGGTCGGTTGTCGTGGTCTCGCGGTTGAACATGCCGACGATGGCGGGAACCATGGTCTGGTTCTGCGCGTCCAACAGCAACGCGGTGACAAGAAAGTCGTTATAGGCCAGCAGAAAGCTGAACAGACCTGTTGTGATCACGCCTGGCCACATCACCGGCATGATGACACGGCGGAAGGCCTGAAAGTGGCTGCATCCATCCACGCGGGCGGCCTCGTCCAATTCGGACGGGATGTTCTGGAAGAACGAGCGTAGCATCCAGATCGTGAAGGGTTGATTGATCGCAACCAGAACAGCGATTACCGCAAAAGGCTTGCCGTACAAGGTTGGTGCGTTTTCCCCTAAGATCGGGCTCAGCCATTCTGCCGAGTTTATGAACACCGGCAGATAGCCTGCCACCAGAACAGAATGCGGCAGGGCTCGGAACACCAGTGCAACGATCAGGATCCAGAAGGCCAAAGTTGATCCTGACCGAGCCAGGCCGTAGCCTGCCAATGTGCCCACGGTCAGCGACACTGTCACCACGCCCGTCGTTACGATCAGCGAGTTCTTGAAGTTGTTTGAAAAGCCCCGGTCGATCCAGACGGTTTTGTAATGCTCGGTCGTCAGACCAAGCACATCCCGTCCCAGAGGGCCAGACAGCGGGTTCAACAGGTTCAGGATTGCAGGCAGGACGACGAAGAACACCAGCAGGAAACCCACCAGCAAGGCCAGCACACCGATCAGCCAGCCGAACCATTCCTGTCCGGGTTTGGTGTAGGACCTGACCATTGAAGGTAACGTTCTCGTTGCCGCGAGGATCGTGCCCCAGATAACCGCGATGCCCAGAATGATATCCAGCAGCGACAACCCCTTTCCGACGCTCAGCGTGGCCGGCCCGAAGATCACGTTCAGCGCATTGCTGTCGAATGCATCGACGGGTGACTTGAAGCTCATCACCACGATCCAGAAGATCGGGAAGGCTGCGATCAGGCACCAGAATGCCAGAAAAATGTTTGAGGTCAGCCGTAGACTTAAAGGCTGCCGGAGCGCACGCGAGGACATATCAGTGACTTCCTTTGTGATCACGCCAGGTTCGGCGTAGCGGAAGGATAAGCAGGACGACGACGCCAATCATGGTCAGCATCGAGTTGGCCGAAGCCCGGCTGATCGACCGGTTGCCGGCTTGATCCGGCGTCAGGTAGTCGAAGGTCAGCCATTGCAGTGAGATAACGTAGCCCTGGCTCGAAAAGCCGACGATCTCTTCGAACACGCGGTAGCTGTCCATCAGGTGGATCATCGACACGAAGATGATCAGCGGCATCAGATGCGGGATGACGATGTACTTCAGCCGCTGCCAGCGGGTCGCTCCGTCTATTACGGCGCTTTCCAGGCTGTCCTGATTGACTGTTTGCAGACCGGCATAGAAGATGATGGCGGCAAAAGGCGCAACGTGCCAGACGCGGTAGATCATCATGAGAACTTCAATCGTCCAGGCCTGCGCGAACAGGGCTATGTCACGGTTCAGCCACCATTCCATCATCGCAGTCAGGATACCGTCGCCACGGAACAGCCAGTTGATCGACAGCACACCGATCACCGGCGTAATGATAAACGGCAGCAGTGAGACAAAAATCACCGGTCCGCGGATCGATCGCGCGGCATTGTTGATCAGGATCGCAATCCCTAGCCCGCACCCGACCACCAGCGGCAGAGTAATCAGCGTAAAGGTCAAAGTGAACCGCAACGCTTTCCAGAAATTGATGGTGGATAACACATGCCAACTGCCGTCGCTTATGGCACGCCATGCGCGCTCGGGCTCCAGCACGTTGCGATAGCTTTGCAAGCCGACATAATGGGTTTGCGTAATAATCTCGCCATGCTCGTCCAGCTTCGGCTGTGATACTTGCTCGGTCACGCAGGTCTGGGTCAGGAAGCCGGGTGTGCAGGTTTCCTTTTCGACGGTCTCATAGATCGGCTGGGTGACATAGAAACTCTGCTTGAACACGCTGACCAACGGGAACGCGATGAAGAGAAGCATCATAAAGACAGAGGGACCGACAAAGACGGCGAATGTCCGGAAATTCATGGCTCTGCCTTTCTAATGGTTCTCGAGGGAAAGGGATGGGAGGGCCGTAGCCCTCCCAAGGGAGGATCAGTTGCTGATCAGACCCGCTTCTTTCGCGGCAGTGACGTAGTCTGCCTCGATATCGGCCAGAGTCGTCTGCGCGTCTTTGGCACCGGTCAGGTAGTCGGCCAGTCCGTTACCCAACGAGGTGTGCATGATGCCCATAGGACCGGAAGCCGGGTAAGCCTTGGCACCGCCTTCAGCGGACGCTGCAGCACCTGCAGCCAAAGGACCTGCCGAATAGGCCGTGCTCAGCCATACGGCGACATCGTTGTTCGCACTGACCGTATCGGTGTCCATGCCCTCAAGTGCGACGCGGAAGGCAGCATCCGCTTCTTCGTCGCTCATGTTCGACGCCAGAACAATACCGTCCCACCAGATTGTGGTCGCCGGAACCGCCGATCCCATTGGAGCCGCGGCCATGGTCACCTTGCCAACGACCTGGCTTTCGGCCTCATCATTCATCGCGGCTGCACGACTGGCCCAAAGGTTTGCCATCGCGATCTTGCCCTGCTGGAACTGCTGCTGCACATAGGTCGAGTCAGAGACCAGATATTCCGGGTCCATGTACTCGGTCATGGCCTTCAATGTCTCAAGCGCTGCTACGCCTTGCTCATTGTTGATGGCAGGCATGTTGCCGTCACCAAAGAACGAACCGCCCTCGCCCAAATACATATTGACGAACTCCTGACCAAGGTTCCAACCGGTCTTGAACGTCCCACCAATGGGATAGTCCATGACGCCGGCTTCCTTGATCTTGGCAGCCGCGGAAAGAACATCGCCATATGTCTTGGGCTCCTCGATGCCCAGTTCAGCCAGAACATCGTCGCGATACATCAGGTGCTGCGCATTCACCATCATCGCAATCGCCATGGTCTTGCCATCAACTTTGATTAACTGATTGGGCAGCAAATCCTGACCGTACTTCTCGACCAGATCGTCCAGCGGACGGATCGTACCGGCGTTGAGCAAAGGCACCAGAGTTGCGTTCGAAACACCGCCGATCTGATAAAGCGCCGGATCAGCGGCAAATGCCTCAGGTTGCTTTTCGCGGAATTCCTGGTCCAGCGACGCGCTGAAATTGCCGCATTCTGCCATCGCATCGGTGACCGCCTTCCAGGCTTCAAAACCGGCGGACAGTGATTTCAGCGGTACATCATTTTCAAAGGCGCAATCTGCCCACGAGCCGGTGGCGGCGATGGACATGGCTCCGGCCATGAGGATCGTCTTGAGTTTCATAGGTTTCTCCCTGTCAGGATCGGTCCGTCGTCGACGTCCGGACCGGTGTTATGCCCTTTCGGGCCATTTGTGGGGTCAGCCCCCGATCCGCGCACCACTTCCAGCTTCGAAGAGGTGACAGATTTCTGTCGGCACCGAGAACGAGACCGTTTCGCCAATCTCGGCGCGGAATGCTTTGTCTGCTTTCACCGAAACCAGAGCTCCGCCTACCCGAACCGAGATCATGGTCGCGTCGCCCAGCAATTCCAGTGTATAGATCGGAGCGGTGATCTGACCTTTCCCATCGGCAAGGCTGGCATCTTCCGCCCTGAAGCCCAGTGTCATTGGACCGTCTGGGGCATCCACTGGGATTTCGACATGTTCGGCACGGAACATTCCGCCTGAAACGTCGCCATCCATCAAGTTCATCGCGGGTGAACCAATGAAGCTGGCCACAAACGTGTTTGCCGGCATGTCATAGATTTCCGTGGGGCTGCCAACCTGCTGCACCACGCCCTGTTTCATCACCACAACGCGGTCGGCCAGTGTCATCGCTTCGATCTGGTCATGGGTCACATAGATCGTCGTCACGGCCAGCTCGTGACTGAGGTTCTTGATCTGCGCCCGGGTGGAGACCCGCAGTTTGGCGTCAAGATTCGACAGCGGTTCGTCCATCAGGAACACATTTGGTTCGCGCACGATAGCACGGGCGAGCGCCACTCGCTGTCGCTGACCACCTGAGAGCTCGGCGGGTTTGCGATGTAGAAAATCGTCCAGCTCGACCATCGCGCTGGCGCGGCGTACCTTTTCGTCGTGGGTCGACGGGTCGATGCCGCGCACCTTCAGCGGAAAACGGATGTTTTCATAGACGTTCATGTTGGGATAAAGCGCGTAGCTCTGGAACACCATCGCAACGTCGCGGTCCTTCGGCTCCAGATCGTTGATCACATTCCCATCGACCAGGATTTCGCCCTCGGTCACGTCCTCAAGTCCGGCGATCATCCGCATCGTCGTTGTCTTGCCGCAACCCGAGGGGCCGAGTAGGACCAGAAACTCGCGATCAGCAATGGTCAGGTCGAAATTGTGAACCCCAACAAATGAGCCCCATCGCTTGCCGACGTTCCGCAATTGAATTTCCGCCATGGTGCCCCCTGCAAGGAATCATTTTGCATACGTTTGCAAAACTGTAATTCGCATGTACCAAATCAGGCAAGACTTTTTTGCATGCGTATGCAAAACTACAGGAAAAGTCCGACTCAAACTGGCTTGGCACCCCTCGCAACACTTTGACTAAAATGGTAAATACCGTGAACTTTCAGACAGAAAAAAAACTTGTCTCTGCGTTTCATACCGCAATGGATTCCGCAGCGGAGAAAGAAACTCCGAAGGTAATGAGCCAATTCTGCGCTTCAGAGTTGAAGTGGCGCGGCTTTCATCCGTTCAATGAAATCAACGGCGCCGAACAGGTTGCCCAGCAATTCTGGCAGCCGCTGAAGGGCAGTCTAGCTCACTTGCAGAACCGAGTGGATATTCTGTTTGCGGGGCAAAACGCGTTGCGCGGAGAGACCGACGTTTGGGTTGTCGCCATGGGCCATTTGATGGGGCTGTTCGATCGACCGTGGTTGGGTATTCGCCCAAACGGCAAATTGGCGTTCCTGCGTTATTGCGCGTTTTACAAAGTAGCTGGTGACAGAATTGTCGAAACCGCGATGTTCTTCGACATCCCGCACCTGATGGTCCAAGCTGGCCAGAACCCGTTCCCCCCTCAGACAGCAGCACATTTGGTGCAGCCCGGACCAAGGTCGCATGTTGGATTGCTGCTTGATGAACAACCCGCAGACGAAGGCGAAAAGACACTGGCGGTCATCAACGCGATGATTGCGGATCTGGGCCGCTGGGACAGCGGACTGTCGCTGGAAGAAGAATTGGCGCGAACGTGGCACCAGGACATGATCTGGTGGGGCCCCGAAGGAATTGGCGCGACCTACACGATCGAACGCTATGCCAGGCAACACTCTGGACCGTTTCGCGCCGCTTTCACAGATCGATCAAAGACCAATCACGTCTGCCGCCTGGCCGAAGGGCATTACGGTGGCTTCTTTGGATGGCCCAACTTTACTGCTACGCCCACAGGGGGTTTCATGGGGATGCCAGCCACCGGAAAACCCGGTGAATTCAGGGTGATCGATATCTATCGCCGCGTCGAAGACAAGCTGGCCGAAAACTGGATATTCATCGACTTGCTGCATTTCTGGAAAGGGCAAGGTGTAGACATTCTGGCGCGCACCACCGGGATTGAAGCATCATGAGGATAGATGCGCATCACCACCTGTGGGACCTTTCTGCCGTGAACTATCCCTGGCTTATGGAGAAAGGTACAGTTCGGTTTTTCGGCGACCCGTCTTCCATCCAGCGGGACTATTTGCTCCCGGAGTTTCGCGCAGACGCCATAGCCATGGGGTTCAGCGCTTCGGTACACATTCAGGTCGGTGCTGCTGACCCCTGGGCCGAGGCGCAGTGGGTACAATCCGTTGCCGACCAGTTCCCGGACTGGCCGTTGGTGCAAGTGACATTCTGCGATCTGACCTCTGATGATCTGGATGCACAGCTCGACCGTCTTCAAACCCTGCCTTCGGTGCGCGGCGTTCGTCAGATTATTGGCCGCGCACCGGGTGAAGACGCCTCAACTGGCACGAACGCGTTACTTGAAGACCCAAAGTTCTTGACTGGTTTGAAGCAACTAGGCACCCGGGGGCTTTCCTTTGATCTGCAACTGCTGCCAGAGCTGATGGGTCAAACCGCGAATGTCCTCGCACTGGCCCCGGAAACCCGGATCGCACTCTGCCACGCAGGTTCGCCGTACGATCGGACTCCGCAAGGTTTGCGAGTGTGGGCAGATGAATTGACGGCATTGTCAAGCCTGCCACAAATCTGTTGCAAACTCTCCGGCCTCGGAATGTTCGACCACAACTGGAACGCTGAAAGCGTCTCGCCGATCGTTTCTACCTGCTTGTCTCAGTTCGGCGCCGATCGCTGCATGTTCGGATCGAACTTCCCGGTCGACAGCCTTACCTCAACTTACAAAGAAGTCGTTTCCCGACACGAGGAACTCATCCCGGAGTCGATGCTGGACGACGTATTTCGCGGCACATCAGAACGTTTCTATCGCGTTGAATAGCGGCGGCACATACAAGCCAGCATACCTGCGCCGTTTTACTGAGACCGCTTGGCAAACTCGGCGAAAGGCCATGCGAATGAAAGCTCCTGCACGCAGGCTTTAAAGTTGACCGGCAGGCCCGCACCTTCATGTCACCTGTTTCCTCTGATCCTCCATTCCCATTGAGCACAGAATCGGACTGCTGTTTTGGCGAGACTGAAACGTGGACTTGTCCGACAGTCCGGACCAATTTGTCAGGATCAGGCTTTGTGCGACGGCACCGCCCAGTGTGGTGCCAGGACCGGTGACAATGAACAGATCCGGTGCGAACTCGTGCGCGGCCTGCGCTATGGCATGGGTGAAATCATAAGTCTCGGTCACTTGATGGCCCAGGGTGTAATCCCAAAGCGCATTCAGGTCGCAAGCTCCGGGCCACCATATCCGGCCACGACCGTCGATCAGGGGTAGGTCCGGTTGCCGAAACAAGCCAGCGCCCAGTTGCATGCGGCCTTGCGCCGAGACCGGAGCCTGAAGATGCGAATGGAACCCGGCATGGTTGGCCAATCGCATGGGAAAACGTTCCTGAACCACAGGTACGGCCTTTTCGAACACGGCCAAACCGGCGTCGTCGCCTGCAAGTACCAACATGCCGCCCAGATCAATCGACAGGGTCAGCGTTGCATCGGTTCGGTCAATGTCATCCACCAAGGCAAGCAGCTCTGCCTTGCGGGCCTGATCAGGACGCCAGTCGGAATCCATGAAAGGATAGATCAATTGGCCACCGATCATGTTTTCCTGCATCTGAGTGCCCATGGTGTTGACCACCTCGAACCCTCCTTCGGCTGATAGCGCACCGCCGCAGGCCAGCGCCGAATACCAGCCCATCGAATTTCCCGTCACCCCAACCACTTCGATTCTGTCAGGATTGATGGCGCGGAAATCGCCCAGAGTAGCGGCGTAGATCAGGGCGGATGCATTGTCGCCTCGCGTGTGCTTGGCCATGGAATATCGTGCGGCACCGTCCAGTTCGCTGAGGGTGTCTTGCCCCTGCGCGCGCCGCATGTCATCAAAGCGCGCCAGAAGGGCCTTGTCGCTGAATTGCTGACCCAGAACACCCAGTTCGGGCTTGTTATAGGTACCTCGGCCGGGGCAGATGACGACGGCAGTTTGTTTGGCGGAACTCATTTGCCGGCCTCCATCAAGGATCGCGCGGCTGCTTCGATGCTTTCTTTCGATGGCATGGTTGCAGCATAGGCCGGGCCGGTGGCAATAAAGCTGTCTTCGGCGGTAATTCGGGCCAGCGGCACATCGGTGGTTTCGTGGAAATGCGCCATGAGAGCTTCGGCCACACCGCCATGATGGCGGGTTTCGTCTACAATCAGTATGCGTTTGGCCCCGGTCGCGGCCTGTGTCAGTGCCGCTTTGGGTAATGGGGACAACCAGCGCATATCAACGATCCGGGTTTTGATCCCGTCAGCCTGCAACGCTTGGCGTGCCTGATGGCTGAGATAGACGCCATTTCCAAATGTGACAATTGCAAGATCGTTGCCGTCACCCTCCACACCTACCTCGCCGAAGCCGATCTTTTCAGGAGGGTCGGGATAGGTTTGCATCCAGCCGCCGTCTCCGGCCTCGTACAGGTCCCGCATCGGGTAAAGCGCGATGGGTTCGAGGAAGACGACCAGCCGCTGTTCTTCACGCGCGAGGCGCACGCATTCTCGCAGCATCCGGGCGGCGTCGGCACCGTTCGACGGGCAGGCCAGTATCAGGCCCGGAATGTCGCGTAATACAGCAACCGAGTTGTCGTTGTGGAAATGTCCGCCAAACCCTTTTTGATACCCCAGTCCGGCAATGCGCACGACCATCGGGTTGGTGTATTGACCGTTCGAGAAAAAGGGCAGGGTGGCGGCCTCACCTCGCAGCTGATCCTCGGCATTGTGAAGATAGGCCAGAAACTGGATTTCCGGCATTGGCGTGAACCCGTTCTGAGCCATGCCGATCGCCAGGCCCAGGATCGACTGTTCGTCCAGCAACGTGTCGATCATCCGATCAGGGCCAAACCGTGTTTGCAGCTTTTGGGTCACGCCGTAAACGCCGCCTTTGCGCCCGACATCTTCCCCCATCATGACGATCTCGCCATGTTCCAGCATCAGATCGGTCAGTGCCCAGTTGATCAATCGCGACATGATCTGCGGTTCGGAATGTGCCTTGAGGTCGCTGCCGAACACCTCGGTCCGACGCTCGGGTGCTGGGCCATTGGTTGGTGCGCAGCGGCGCGCGGGCGGGATCAGGCTGGCCATCACCTCTTTGGCATGTTGCAGGCGAGGGCGAGTGACTGCCTGATCGGCCACGCGGGCCACCCGGGCGCAGGTATCATTATAGACGCCTAGCGCCTGTTCCGGGCTCATCGCGCCGAACTGATCCAACAGGCGCACGGAATGCAGCAGCGGGTCGTTGGCCTCTTCGGCCTCAACCTCGGCCTTTGGCATATATGTGGTTGGCATATCGGCCCCGGCGTGACCGTACAGACGAACAGTCCGAACATGCAGAAAGGCGGGTTTCTTTCGGCTGCGCACATAGTCGGCCGCCTGTTGCGCAACGTGGTAGGAGTCAAACATGTCCAACCCGTCGCACGAGAAATACTTTAGGCCGGGGCGACCCGAGAAAGTGGCCGCGATCCAGCCTTTCGGCGTTTTGGTCGAGATACCGATTCCGTTGTCTTCACAGCAGAACAGCAGGGGCAGGGGTACTGACTGGAAAGACGTCCACTGCGCTGTGTTGAACGCACCTTGTGAGGTGGAATGGTTGGCCGAGGCATCACCGAAGGAACAGAAGACGATGGCGTCGTCCGGCATATCTGCATGTTCCGGACGGCGACGACGCGCTGCGCTAATGCCATACGCCGCGCCAACCGCCTTGGGAAGGTGGCTGGCGATGGTCGAGGTCTGCGGTGGAATGCACAGCGCTTTTGATCCCAGAACCTTGTGGCGCCCGCCACTGATCGGGTCTTCGGAGGACGAGGCAAAGGACAGCAGAATGTCCCATGTCGGGCTTTGACCCGGCACCTGATCCGAGCGGGCAATCTGGAATGCCGCATCGCGGTAGTGCAGGAAGGCCGGATCGGTCGGGCGCAGGGCTGCGGCAACAGCCGCCATGCCCTCATGCCCGGACGACCCGATCGTGTAGAACCCCTGACCCGCCTTCTGCATCGCTCGGCTTTGCTGATCGAGCGCCCGGCTCAGGCATTGCGCCCTGAAAAGCGCAACGGCTTCTGGGCCGGTCAGAGGACCTGACGGAGCAGTCCCTTCAGGAAAGTCCCGCGCTGCAACCCGGCGCAGGAAATTGTCATGCACGATTGCGGCGCGATCCATGTCAGATGTCCTTAGGCGAAGGCTTGCAGACCTGTCTGCGCACGACCTAGGATCAGGGCATGCACGTCATGGGTGCCTTCATAGGTGTTGACGGTTTCAAGGTTCACCATGTGACGGATCACGTGGAAGTCCTGACTGATCCCGTTGCCACCATGCATATCGCGCGCATGACGGGCGATCTCAAGCGCCTTGCCGCAATTGTTTCGTTTGATCAGGCTGACCATCTCGGGCGCGGCGCGGGCTTCGTCCATCAGGCGACCCACGCGCAGCGCGGCTTGCAGGCCCAGCGTGATCTCGGTCTGCATGTTGGCAAGCTTCAGTTGAAACAGTTGTGTCTGCGCCAGCGGACGGCCGAACTGTTTGCGGTCCAACCCATATTGCCGGGCCGCGTGCCAGCACGCCTCGGCTGCGCCCATTGACCCCCATGCAATGCCGTAACGCGCACGGTTCAGACAGCCGAATGGGCCTTTCAGACCTTCGACATTGGGCAGCAGGGCGTCTTCGCTGACCTCGACATTGTTCATCACGATCTCACCGGTGATCGAGGCGCGCAGAGACAGCTTGCCTTCGATCTTGGGGGCCGACAGCCCAGCCGTTCCCTTATCCAGTACAAAGCCCTTGATCTTGCCGCCATGTGCCTCGGATTTGGCCCAAACAACGAACACGTCCGCGATCGGGGCGTTCGAGATCCACATTTTCGACCCGTTCAGTACATAGCCGCCCTCGGTTTTCCTTGCGATTGTCTTCATCGAACCGGGGTCGGAACCGGCATCGGGTTCAGTCAGCCCAAAACAGCCGATATATTCGCCGCTTGCCAGTTTCGGCAGGTATTTCGTGCGCTGATCTTCGGTGCCGTAGGCGTAAATCGGATACATCACCAGGCTGGATTGCACCGACATCATTGAGCGGTAGCCGCTGTCCACACGCTCGACCTCGCGCGCGACCAGACCATAGGTCACATAGCTGGACCCAATACCGCCATATTCCTCGGGAATGGTTGTTCCCAGCAACCCCATCTCGCCCATCTCGCGAAAGATGGCTGGGTCGGTTTCTTCATTGGCAAACGCGGCAGTTATCCGAGGCAGCAGCTTATCTTGCGCGTAGGCATGTGCAGCGTCACGAACCATGCGTTCGTCTTCGGCCAACTGGTCTTCCATCAGGAACGGGTCGTCCCAGGTGAAGGGACCGAGATGCGGGGCGGATTGAGGTTTCATGCAAGTTTCCTTTCCACAGCGGTTTTCAGACGTGCAAGGCCCGCTGCAATTGTATCTTCGGCATAAGCGAACGACAGGCGAAGATGGCCCGGCATTCCAAAGGCGCGGCCGGGCACCAGGGCAACGCCGGCATCTTCCAGCAACCACGTGCAGAATTCCGCGTCGCTGTCAAATGGCCCGCCTTGTTCCTTCAGCAGATCAGTGCAGGACGGAAAGGCATAAAACGCCCCGTCCGGTGCTGAACAGCGCAATCCGGGCACCGCATTCAACCCGTCTACGACCAGGTCTCGGCGAGTGGCAAAGAGGGCGCGACGCTCTTCCAGCAACCCGGGTTCGCAAGTGATCGCGGCCAGCGAGGCCCATTGTGAGATTGAGCATGCCCCCGATGTGACCTGTCCCTGTACAGCGACCATGGCTCTGATCAGATCGGTCGGTCCGATACCCCAGCCAATGCGCCATCCGGTCATTGACCAGGCTTTGGCCACACCGTTGACGATCAGCACGCGATTGGTCAGCGCCGGGGCGGCCTTGGCCACTGAAGCGAAAGGCACATAGCTGAGATGGCGGTAAATCTCATCCGCCAGAATCCAGACGTGAGTGTGGCGTTCCAACACCTCGAATAGTCCTGAAATTTCTGCTTTTGAGTAAATCGAGCCTGACGGGTTCGAGGGCGAATTCAGCATCAGCCAGCGCGTTCGCGGTGTGATGGCGGCCTCCAATTGTTCAGGCAGCAGTTTAAAGCCCTGCTCCATCGGGCAAGGCAAAACCACCGGCACCCCACCTGCCATGCGGACAATATCGGAATAACTCGTCCAATAGGGTGCAGGCATGATGACTTCGTCGCCGGGGTTAAGGCTGGCCAGCATCGCATTTGCGATTACCTGTTTAGCGCCTGTTGATACGATGACCTGAGTCATCTCGGTGCCCGCTTGTCGGGCGATTTCCGCGCGCAGTGCAGGCACACCGGCAGTGGGTGGATATTTGGTTTTACCTTCCAGTGCCGCTGAATGCGCAGCTTCGACCACATAAGGCGGTGTAGGCAGGTCCGGTTCGCCGGTTGACAGCGCCAGAACATCGCGCCCTTCAGCGCGCAGGCGGGCGGCGGCCTCTGAGATCTGGACGATTTCCGACAATTCGATACCGCTCAACCGGTCAGCGCGCTGGAACATCATATAACTTCCTCTGCAGATGAGTTTGGTTTTAGCCAGAAAGTCACTTGAGAAAAATACGCCAATAAGTATCCTTTCAGTGACTAAAACTCATGAATGTCATGCCCCGCATCAACTCACTGCCATCTCTTGCGCTCATGCGCAGTTTCGAAGCCGCCGCGCGCCATGAAAGCTATACAATGGCGGCCGAGGAGCTTGGTGTGACCCAAAGCGCGATCAGCCGTCAGGTCCGAGAGCTTGAGGCCGCGATTGGCGTTACGCTGTTTCGGCGGGTCGGTCGGGCCGTGCGCTTGTCAAAAGCGGGGCGGGCCTTGCGAGACGAGCTGGCAGGTGACCTTGAGCGTCTCAGTGGCACGATCAACCGTGCAATTGCAGCAGGAGACGGAGCGTCGCTATTGACCTTGGCTGTACTGCCCACCTTTGCGACGCGGTGGCTGGTGCCGCGCCTGCCGGATTTCAAAATGCGCCATCCGGGGATTGAACTGGACCTGCACTCCTACACGACGCCTTTCAGCCTTGAAGAACGACGCATGGATCTGGCAATCCATTTCGGGCAGGAGGATTGGCCGGGTGCGCAATTGCGCAGGTTGTTCCCCGAGCATCTGGTGGTCACGGCAGCACCCGAGTTGCTGAGGCGTCACAGGCTGGACACCCGCGCGCAAACCTTTGATCTGCCGCTTTTGCATCTGACCTCGCGCCCCGAGCTGTGGTCCACCTATCACTCTCAGCTCGGGATGGATCCGGGGGCGGTTTTTCTGGGGATGCGGTTTGACCAGTTCTCGATGCTGATCGAAGCCGCAGTCGTCGGTTTGGGTGCCGCTATTCTGCCCTCTTATTTGATTGAAGAAGAGGTGGCATCCGGCGTTCTGACCGAAATCGGCCAGATCACCAACACGTCGAACAGCGCCTATTACATTGCGACGCCAACTGGTCAGAAGAACGACGCGGTTCAGGCTTTTGCAAACTGGATCAGCAAGCAGACGCGGGCACGCGGGTAACTGGGCAAATACAGAAGATCGAATTCATTGCCCGCAGGCACATCTCAGGCAAAAATCTGCCTGAGCCAGGTTTCAAACATCTGTTTTGCAGCTGCGTTCGCGTTCGATCTCTGCCCATCGACAAGGAAATGGTTCTGTTCGATTGGAATGGCGTCCCCGACAATCGCGATGGACCTTCCGGCCTCGATTGCCGTTCTGGCAAAGCGCTCAAGGATTACTGCGTATCCTCCACCTTCCGACACAATGTCCACGGCGGCAATTGTCGTGTCCACGGTGTAGGAAGACGCCGTGGGAGAATACGTTATGCCGAATGCGGAGAAATACCTGTGCCACATGTCCTGAAACCCCAAGATCTGTATCTGCGGTTTATCAAGCAGTTCTTCAGTAGAAGGCCATTTCTGATTTCGCGACTTGGTCGCAACCGGAACGATGCGCTCATCCGAGATCTTGCTGATTGGCCCATCGTTCCATTCCCTGTTTCCCAAACGCAGTTCGACATCAACGTTTTCCCTGCCTGCGGATTCTGCCCAGATATTTGAAACCAACCTGATGGATACACCCGGGTGGGCGCGCGAAAACTCGGTCAATTTGCCGGCAAGGAACAAGCTGGCCGTGGAAATCGGCACACGCACGACCAACTCGTGCTTCTGACTGGAACCAAACAGGCTTGCGGTTGACAGGTCGATATCGCCCAAAGCGCGCCGAACAGAGAACGCATACGCCTGTCCGACCTCTGTCAGGCTTAGATTCCGCGCGGCGCGAAAGAACAAAGGGCAGCCCAGCTGTGCTTCCAGCGAGCGAACGTGCAGGCTTAAGGCCGTCTGTGTGATGCCCAGTTCTTCTGCCGCAGCAGTAAAGCTCATATGCCGTGCGGCACAGTCAAAAGACCGTAGCCAGACCAGGTTGGGCGATTTGGACATTTCCAGCACCAAAAAAATTTATGGATACTGGCGATATTTATTCGTTTTACACGCTGCATTCAACGCCCGTAAATTTCATCAGGGAAAAACAGTGCTGGTCATCAGATTGGGCATCGGAAAGGGAACGCAGGTATGAAAGTTGGATTTATCGGCCTTGGAAATGTCGGCGGGAAACTCAGTGGCAGTTTGCTGCGCAACGGCGTTGATCTGACCGTACACGATCTGAACTCTGATCTGGTGTCAGGTTTCGTCGACCGCGGGGCAAAGGCTGCTGAGAATCCGGCACAACTGATGCGGGATTGTGATGCGGTCATCACCTGCCTGCCTTCTCCGGCGGCTTCGGACGCCGTAATGCAGGAAATGCTGCCCGAAGTGACCGTGGGCAAAATCTGGATGGAAATGTCCACGACGGATGAAGCAGAGGTCAAGCGTCTGGGTGCTATGTTGAAGGATCGCGGTGGCGCTGCAGTCGATTGTCCGGTCTCGGGCGGATGTCATCGGGCGGATACCGGTAATATTTCGATCTTTGCCGGATGTGATCGCGCCACGTTCGAACGTATCCTGCCGTTCCTGACCACGATGGGGCGTCGCATTCTGCACACGGGCGAACTGGGATCAGCTTCGGTGCTGAAGGTGCTGACCAACTATCTGGCCACTGCAAACCTGATCACCTGTTCAGAGGCGCTTGTCGTCGCCAAAGCCGCCGGAATGGATTTGAATACGGCGTATGAGGCAATGAAGATCAGTTCGGGGACATCCTTCGTGCATGAAACCGAAAGCCAGGTAATTCTCAACGGATCTCGCGATATCTCATTCACGATGGATTTGGTTCTAAAGGATATTGGCCTTTTCCAGGAGGTGGCAGATCGCGCCGGGGTGCCGCTGGAGATCAATCCGCTTATGATCGAGGTTTTCAAGGATGGGATCGAGAAATACGGCCCCCGTGAGTTTTCCCCCAACATCATCCGCCGGCTTGAAGACAAAACCGGGCTGGATATCCGCGCACCGGGATTCCCATCGGAAATGCTGGACGATGAACCTGAAGAGCCCGGTTACGAAGTGATCCCGCAGGGATCTGACCTGAAGGCCGCCGAATAGGGCGGTGCGCGGCGGGCAGGAAACGGATCTACAGCATGGCGGATCATCATTCTTACGCCGTTACGTTCGCCGACATGGGGGATCCTGCATCACGCCTGAAGCAAATCGGCTGAAACGTCTGGCCGTTTTTCGTGCCGCGGTTGCTGAGGGGAACGGTTCGCTTTCCGTTGCAGGTGTCCGTAAGAAACCGGATGGGCGGGGCAAGTTGCGCAAGGCGCTCGATAACCACCGCCCGTGCCACGAATAGGTCACATCATGTATCGCCGGCCATCACGCAAATATCCTTACGAGCCTCCTCCGGCTTGGTCCTGAAAAAGGCGACTTTATTCAGGAAAGGACAATCACGTGACGACCCAAGATGCGAACCCTCAGGACACCACCTACGCACCGCCCGAGCCCGGCCCCATGAGCCGCGAATGGCATTGGCACCCGGACTTGCCGGTGAAATACGCCCCGTACTGGAACTGGCCGCCGAAAATCGGCGTCTTGGCGAAATGGGTTTGGCAGAACTGGCTTCAGTTCTCGGACCGCTCGATCTTTCTGGCCTTGGCCTTCCTTGTGGCCTTCTGGATACAACCCGTCGATGCCGGGCAGGCCTCGTTTGCCCCGGGCTGGATGTCATGGGTATTCATTCGGAACTGGGTGCTGCTGTTGATCGTCGCGGGTGGCCTGCACATGTGGTTCTACGGGGTCGACGGGCAGGGAAAGCTGCTGAAATACGACCCGAGACCCTACATGAAGCGCAAGAATGCTTTGTACAAGTTCGGCTATCAGACCTGGGACAACATCTACCATTCAATGGTCTTTGGCGCGACATTCCTGTCGATGCTGGAGTGCTTTCTGCGCTGGATGTACGCCAACAACTATATTGCATCGCTCAGCTTCACCGCGCATCCGGTCTGGTTCGTGCTGCTGTTTCCGATCCTGGCGATCTGGCAGAGCTTTCATTTCTACGTGGTGCATCTGTTTCTGCATCAGCCGTTCATCTACAGACATGTTCACGCCGTGCATCACCGCAACGTCAATACCGGCCCATGGTCGGGCATGTCGATGCACCCCGTCGAGGCCTTCGGATATCTTAGTGCCATCCTGATCGTGTTGGTACTGCCCAGCAACCCGGTCCACATGATCTTTCTGGGCTATTGGCTTATGCTGGGTGCCGCCTCGTCTCATTCCGGGTACGAGGCCATCTGGGTGCGCGACCGTCAGGCGTTGTTGATCGGGGCGTTTTTCCACCAGTTGCATCACCGTTATTACGAATGCAATTACGGCAATGCGGAAATGCCCTGGGACAAGTGGTTCGGTACCTATCACGACGGCTCGGAAGAGGCCACAAAACGAACACGCTACCGCAAGCGCGAAATGCACGCCAAATAGGGCGACACGCAACGCGGGCCGTGCGCAGATGGCGCCGCTATGGCGGATCATTTTTCTTGCCCGACAACGCTTGATTGAACCGACCCCGTTGCCGAAATCCTGACCCTATACGAAACTGGGCGCGCGGGGCCGGATGGCAATTCCCTCCGGCCCGATTATACTGGGCAAATGAAAGATACCGCTCCAGATTGGTTTGAAACCTGTGTCAGCCAGCTGACCACAACAAGTACTCAACGTGTGTGGTCAGTTCTGGTCACGATTTTCGGCGATCTGGCGCAGGATGGGTCGGATCAGATCAGTGGATCACTCATTACGGCGCTTACGCGTCTGGCGGGGATCAGGGCCGAGGCCACACGTGTTGCGTTGCATCGGTTGCGCAAGGAAGGTTGGATTGAAAGCACGCGGGTTGGTCGGAACAGTGTGCACAGGCTGACCAGCTTTGGTCGCAGTCAAAGCGTAGCGGCCGCATCGCGTATCTATTCCCGCGACTCGAACATGCCGGATATCTGGCATGTCCTCATCGCCAGCAACTCGGAAAGTTCCCGGAAGGAATTGTCGGATCTGATGCTGACAGGAGATTACTTCTCACTGAATGCGTCCACAGCCATGGCGCCCGGGCCGATGCCGGATGACCTTGAGGAGCTTCTGGGTTTCGAGAGCGACACGATTTCCGTCCCAAACTGGCTTCGGGATCTGTGTGGACCGGAGCCGCTGAAAACCGCCTATGATCAATTCTGGGACGCAATTCAGATTGTTGAGCGGCTTTTGCCTGCGGAAGGGGCGGGCGATCCGATGCGTTCGGCGGTTTTGCGCGTATTGGTCGTGCACGCTTGGCGACGTATCGTTCTGCGCCTTCCGAGCCTGCCGCCGGTTTTCCTGCCGGACGACTGGAAAGGCGCCGCGTGCAGAGAAGCTGTCTCGCACTTGTTGGACAGGCTGCCGCGCCCGTCGCTTTCGAGCTTGGAAGCCGAGCTGATAGACTAACCCTCAGCAAGGCAAAATTCGGGCGAGCTGTTGGATTTCCTGCCATAATCAAGAGTGGCTGTGTCGTTTTGTGCAGTCACGAAAACCTCTTTGGTCAGCAGTCACCTTTAATGTTACAGGATGTGCGACACATGAGAAAATTGAGTAACATAAGTCTTGCATCGAATCAGGGGAAGATTTATTAACCGACCAGACGGTTGATATTGTTCCGAGGGAACAGGGGTACTCTAAGATGGACGCTTTCATTTGTGACGCGACGCGCACTCCGATTGGACGATACGGAGGAGCGCTCTCGTCGGTCCGCACAGATGATCTGGCCGCTCTTCCTTTGGCGGCTTTGAAGGCGCGCAACCCTCAGGTCGACTGGGCCAGTGTTGACGACGTGATCTATGGCGATGCCAACCAGGCGGGCGAGAGCAACCGAAACGTTGCGCGTATGGCGGCACTGCTGGCGGGTTTGCCGATTGAAGTGCCGGGAACGACGGTGAACCGTTTATGTGCCAGCGGCATGGATGCTGTGGGAATGGTGGCGCGCGGCATCAAGGCGGGCGACTACGATCTGGCCATCGCGGGTGGCGTGGAAAGCATGTCCCGCGCGCCGTTCGTGATGCCCAAGGCAACTTCGGCGTTTACCCGCAGCAATGCGGTGTACGACACCACGATCGGTTGGCGCTTTGTGAACCCAAAAATGAAGCAGGCATACGGCGTGGACTCCATGCCGCAAACGGCCGACAATGTCGCCGAAGATTATGGTATCAGCCGGGAAGACCAGGATGCCTTTGCTGCACGCAGCCAGTCCCGCTGGGCCACCGCGCATGCGGCTGGGGTGTTCAAGGACGAAATCACGCCGGTTTCGGTTTCCCAGCGCAAGGGCGATCCGATTTTCGTTGATACGGACGAGCACCCGCGCCCGGGAACTACGGCCGAAAAACTCGCGGGTTTGAAAGGTGTGAACGGGCCCGATAAAACCGTGACGGCGGGAAATGCATCCGGTGTGAATGATGGCGCAGCGGCGATCCTGATGGCGAATGAGGCCGCAGCAGCCAAGAACGGTCTGACCCCGATGGCCCGGGTGGTTGGCATGTCGGTTGCAGGTGTTGCACCACGTGTAATGGGCATCGGCCCGGTGCCGGCTAGCCGCAAGGTTTTGGCCCGGGCAGGGCTGAGCGTGGATCAGATGGACGTGATCGAATTGAACGAGGCGTTTGCGTCTCAGGGCCTTGCCACTTTGCGCGAGCTGGGTCTTCCCGACGACGCGCCCCACGTGAACCCCAACGGTGGTGCGATAGCGCTGGGCCATCCCCTGGGCATGAGTGGTGCGCGTCTTGTGCTGACCGCGGCCTATCAATTGAAACGTACCGGCGGGCGATATGCCCTGTGCACCATGTGTGTGGGTGTTGGGCAGGGCGCGGCCCTTATTCTTGAACGCGTGTAACGGAGGAGACGGGACATGTATGCTCAGATGGTAGAATCCGAAGCGTCAAATGATGATCCGGACAAGCTTGCTGAATTCCAGGCGCGGATCGACGCGGATATCAAGATCGAACCTAAGGACTGGATGCCTCACGGGTATCGCAAGACGCTGATCCGTCAGATTGGACAGCACGCTCATTCCGAGATTGTGGGCCAATTGCCGGAAGGTAACTGGATCACGCGTGCGCCGACATTGGAACGGAAGGCGATCCTTCTCGCCAAGGTGCAGGACGAGGCCGGGCATGGTCTTTACCTGTATTGTGCGGCCGAAACGCTGGGTGTCAGCCGAGACGAGATTACCGAGATGCTGCTGGATGGCCGCATGAAATATTCGTCAATCTTCAATTACCCTACCTTGAACTGGGCCGATATCGGTGCCGTCGGGTGGCTGGTTGACGGGGCAGCGATCATGAACCAGGTGCCGCTGCAAAGAACGTCCTTCGGGCCGTATTCCCGCGCCATGGTCCGTATCTGCAAGGAAGAGAGTTTTCACCAGCGCCAGGGATATGATGCCATTCGCAAGATGGCCGAAGGCACGCCCGAACAGCGCAAGATGGCTCAGGATGCGATGAACCGTTTCTGGTACCCGTCGCTGATGATGTTTGGCCCGTCCGACAAAGACTCGGTGCATTCGGCCCAGTCGATGGCGTGGAAGATCAAGATCAACACCAATGACGAACTGCGCCAGAAATTCGTCGACCAAACCGTGCCGCAGGCTGAATACTTGGGCCTGACAATTCCTGATCCGGATATGAAGTGGAATGAAGAGCGGGGGCATTACGACTTCTCGGAACCCGACTGGTCCGAGTTCTTTGACGTGATCAAAGGCAACGGCCCCTGCAACGTGGATCGACTGGCTGCGCGCAACAAGGCATGGGACGACGGCAAGTGGGTTCGTGACGGGCTGTTGGCACATGCCCGCAAGAAACAGGCCGGTAATCTGGCTGCTGAATAAGCTTACCCTGAGGAGGATACCCGATGAATACCGAATGGCCCCTGTGGGAAATCTTCATCCGCGGTCAGCATGGGATGAGCCACCGACATGTCGGTTCGTTACATGCCCCTGACGCGGAAATGGCTATCAAGAACGCGCGCGACGTCTACACCCGTCGCAACGAAGGCGTCTCGATCTGGGTGGTCGAAGCCAACAACATCTCGGCTTCGTCGCCCAGCGACAAAGGTCCGTTGTACGAACCAAGCGAAAGCAAGGTGTACCGCCACCCGACTTTCTTCGACATTCCCGATGAAGTGGGGGCAATGTGATGACCCGGGATGAGGCATTTCTGCAATTCCTGCTGCGGATGGGAGACAACACCCTGATCCTCGGCCACCGTGTCAGTGAGTGGTGCGGCCATGCGCCGGTGCTGGAGGAAGATATCGCATTGGCCAACACTGCGCTGGACCTGATAGGTCAGACCCAGATGTGGCTGGGTCTTGCGGGCGAGGCCGATAGTGGCAAAAGCGCCGACGATCTGGCTTTCCTGCGCGACGCCTGGGATTTCCGCAACGTGTTGCTGGTCGAGGTGCCGAACGGCGATTTCGGCCGTACGCTGATGCGCCAGTTCCTGTTCGATGCGTGGCATTTGATCATGCTGGGACGCCTCATGACATCCTCGGACGAGCGGGTCTCAGCAATCGCCGCCAAGGCCAGTAAGGAAGTTACCTACCATCTGGAACGTTCGGGCGACACGGTTGTCGGGCTTGGTGACGGAACCGAGGAAAGCCATGCCCGGATGCAGGGCGCACTGGATTACCTGTGGCCCTATGTGGGCGAGATGTTTGCCAGCGACGAGGTTGACGCCCAGATGCTCGCCGCAGGTATCGCGCCGAACCCGGAGGACTTGCGAGAGGAATACGACACTTTGGTTGAGCGGGTTCTGAACCAGGCAACGCTGAGTGTTCCGGAAAGCCGTTTTGCCCATAAAGGCGGCCGCGATGGGCGCATGCATACCGAGCATCTGGGCCATCTGCTGACGCAGATGCAATGGCTGCAACGCGCCTATCCTGGAGCCAAGTGGTAAGAGCGGATGCGGGTCCCGACTGACCAGATATGGAGCTGGCTGGATGCCGTGCCCGATCCCGAAATCCCGGTGATTTCCGTCGTGGATTTGGGCATTGTGCGCGATGTGCGCTGGGAGGCTGACACGCTGGTCGTAACCGTCACACCAACGTATTCCGGTTGCCCGGCGACGTCCATTATCAGTATGGATATCGAAACCGCCCTGCGCGATCACGGCATCGGGGAACTGCGCATAGAAACCAGCATTTCGCCCGCCTGGACCACCGATTGGCTCAGCGAAAAAGGTCGCGCCAAGCTGGAAGACTATGGAATTGCGCCGCCGCAACCCGCCGGCGGCCCGGATCGCTGCCCCCATTGCGGTAGCAAGGCAGTCGAAAAGGTCAGCCAGTTCGGCTCGACCCCATGCAAAGCCCATTGGCGCTGCACGGATTGTCTGGAACCCTTTGACTATTTCAAGTGCATCTGAGGAGGAGCACCGGATGGCACGTTTTCACGACCTGAAAGTCACCGACATCCACAAAACCATCCGCGATGCGGTTGTTGTTACGCTTGAACCCGTAAATGGCGCAGCGGAACAGTTCGACTTCGCCGCCGGCCAGTACCTGACTTTCCGGCACGAATTTGACGGCGAAGAGTTGCGCCGCTCCTATTCCATCTGTGCTGGCAAGGATGACGGTGTTCTTCAGGTTGGCATCAAACGCGTCGAGGGCGGAGCCTTCTCAAGCTGGGCAAATGAAGAGCTCAACATAGGTGACGTCGTGCAGGCGATGCCACCAATGGGCAATTTTCACGTACCCATCGATGCGGATGCGGAAAAACAATACCTTGGCTTCGCTGGCGGATCGGGGATCACGCCTGTTCTGTCGATCCTCAAGACCACATTGGCCGGTGAACCCAAATCCCGTTTTACGCTGATCTATGCCAACAAGGGCATCAACACGATCATGTTCCGTGAGGAATTAGAGGATCTGAAAAACCTCTATATGGGCCGGCTGAACGTTATCCACATTCTCGAAACCGACGCGCAGGAGATTGACCTGTTTACCGGTCTGGTAACGCAGGAAAAATGCCGCGAGCTGTTCAAGCACTGGATCGATATCAAGACTGCAGACACGGCGTTCATCTGCGGACCAGAGCCGATGATGCTGGGTATTGCTGCCGCGCTTCGGGAACACGGGCTTGAGGAAAGCCAGATCAAGTTCGAACTCTTTGCCAGCGCCCAGCCGGGTCGGGTCAAGCGCAAGACAAGCGCGGCAGAGGCAGGCACGCAGGCAAACCAGACCAGCGCTTTGATCACATTGGATGGCGCTACGCAGACCGTGACCTTGCCGAAAGATCAGTCCATTCTGGATGCAGCCTTGGAAAATGCCATGGACGCGCCGTACGCCTGCAAGGCCGGGGTTTGTTCAACGTGCCGCTGCCGTGTCGTAGAAGGCGAGGTCGAGATGCTCGCCAATCACGCGTTGGAAGATTACGAGGTCGAAAAAGGTTATGTGCTGAGTTGTCAGGCGTACCCGGTGACCGACCGCGTGGTCGTGGACTACGACCAGTAAAGGGAGAGGATCAATGACCGACGCCATGACACTCGACAGCTACCTGGCCGCAGGCGGAGTGCTGACCAATCCGACCAATGTACCGCCGCGTTACCGCGCCGAGCTGATGAAACTGATGGCTACGTTTGTGGACAGTGAACTCGCTGGTGCCGCAGGGTTTGCTGATGTCATCAACCAAGGCCCTGGCATAAAGGAACGCATCGCGGCGGCGAAAATCGTGTTGGAAAAGACGGACCACGCGGACCGGGTCCTGAAAATCATGGGTGAGTTCGGTGCCGATACGGATCGGTATGCCACGCACCACCCGTGGACTGCTCGGTTGGACCGTGATGCGGATGTTGGTGCGGCCCGCAGCGAACATGACATGCGTCTTGCGGTGTTCAATTATCCGATTTCGGGTTGGACTGATGCCGTCGTCATGAACCTGCTGATGAGCCGCGCCGTAGCAGAGCAACTGGCGGAGTTCTCGACCGTCTCTTATCAACCACTAGCCGAGGCTTTTCGACAGATCGCACCGATCGAGGCACATCACGGCGAACTGGCGTTGGAAGGCGCTGTGAAGCTGGTTGAAAACGGAGAGTCACAAGACATGCAACGCGCGGTGGACTATTGGTGGCCCCGCGTAGCTGTGTCTTTCGGGAGAGATGATCCGAAACGATTTGAGCACCTGAAATCAATGGGCTTGCGCCACAGAGCCAACACTGCGCTACGGGAACGTTGGACACAGGCAGCGGGTGCAGCATTGAAAAGGTTGGGTTTGAAACCACCTTCCTAGCCAGAGTGTTTCTTAAGGAGTGAGAGCAATCCGTTTCCGACGTGATTTGACAAGCGCGTTGGCGATTGTGACGTGTTCCTGAAGGATCGGTTGGCTGGTTTCAAAACGCCTTGTCAGAGAGGTGGCAGTGCCAGGTTTCCCCGACATTGCCTTTGAGACGAAGTAAGTGGCGTTTTTTTCAGTCTGCGAGTTAAACCGCCCTGTCTCGTGGAAGGCTGAACCCGGCCGTTTTCGCGACCAGAACCGGGTTTGCAACCGGACTAAAGACACTCGGCCAGAGTTTTCGCCATGTTGAGAATAACTTGCGGGTAGAGATCGGCTCCGGGTTCAAGATCAGAGCCCAGCGGATCGATTACGCCTGTTTTGGCCTCGGTCCCATTCAGTACGGTTTTGACGATGCCGGGGTTGAACTGTGGCTCGGCGAGAACGCAGCTGATTCCTTCTTCGCGGATACGGCTTTGAATCTCAGCAATGCGAGCCGGGCTCGGGTCCGAGGCGTCGGCGATCGAAATCGCACCTGCGGCAGGGAAGTCAAATGCGTCTTCGAAGTACTGATAGGCGTCATGGAAGACGATAAAGCTTCCACCACGAACCGGATCAAGCGTCTCAGCCACTTCCGCAGATAGCGCAGCCATTTCTTCGCGCGCGGCTGCGGCATTTGCAAAATATGCGCCTGCATTGTCCGGATCGGCTGACGACAACTGCGCAGCGATCAAGTTCAGCCAGGTTTCAGCATTTGCCGGTGAAAGCCAAGCATGTGGGTCGTGCTCGCCGTGCGCGTGATCGTGATGATCATCGTGATCGGCGTGTTCCTCGTAATCGTGGTCATCATCCTTGGCATGGTCGTCGTGATCATGCTCGTCTTCACGCGCATGCTCATCATCGTGATCATCATGATCTTTGTGGTCCGCATGATCGTCATGATCGTGGTCATCGTCCTTCGCATGATCGTCATGATCATGCCCGTCGTCTTCGGTATGCTCATCATCATGATCGTGTTCGTCTTCGTTCTCATGATCATGGGCCTCGAACAGAGCGCTTTCACGGAAATCAAGAAGAACAGTGCCATCGGAGTCCAGTAAGGACGTGACGGTCGCTCCGTCTGCAAGGGTTTCGACTGCACTTTCCATCCACGGTGTCAGGTCTTCTCCCATCCAGAGCACCAGATCGGCATCCTGCAATGCCGCCGCCTCGGACGGGCGCAGGTTGTATTCATGAGGGGAGGCACCCGGTGTCACGATCAGGGCAGGCGAGCCGACGCCCTCCATGACACGAGCAACAAGCGAATGGACCGGCGCGATGTCGACCGCGACGTTTGGAACCTCTGCAAGGGCCGTGCCACCCATCAATGCAACCGTAATCGAAACTGGAAGAAGCTTTCTGGACATCAGACCCTCTGTGTGATTTTATAACGTTACGAGTGGCAATACATGATATGAAATAACATGACAAGTGATACGCATCCTGTCTCTGCCGGTGAAACAGCCCCGGTCGGTTTTCAGGAACATGACCACCAGACTTGCGTCAAAACGGCGTTGGTATCCGCCGAGGCGCGGTGCAAGGAAGAAGGGCTGCGTCTGACACCGGTCCGGCGCAAGGTTCTGGAGATGTTGCTGCAAGAGCATCGGGCCCTTGGTGCTTATTCGATCCTTGACCGCTTGCGCGATGAAGGATTTGGATCTCAACCTCCGGTCGCCTATCGGGCGCTGGATTTCCTCGTTCAAAACGGGTTCGTTCACAAGATCGAGCGCCTGAATGCATTCGTTGCCTGTTCTCATCCCGGCGCGTCGCATTCTCCGGCGTTCATGATCTGCAGGAAGTGCGATGCGGTTGCCGAGGCTCAGTCCACGCCTGCCAAAGGTGTTCTTGGTGCTGCTGCGCGCGCAGCGGGTTTCGAGATCGAGCGAACGGTTGTAGAAGCCGAGGGACTTTGCCCCGACTGCACCGAAAAGGCCTGAAAATGTCGCTCGTTTCTGTCGAGAATCTCAGTGTGCGCTACGGCGCCAATACTGTTCTGAGCCATGTGGATATGGCAGTCGAACCTGGTGAGATCGTCACCATCGTCGGGCCAAACGGATCGGGTAAAACCAGCCTGTTACGGGCTATCATTGGCGCGACCAAGCCATGTGCCGGGCATGTATCACTAAAACCCGGATTGAAGATCGGATACGTGCCACAAAAACTGCATGTCGACCCCACGTTGCCAATCTCGGTCGAGAGATTCATGCGCCTGACGGATCGCGTTTCACGTCGCCAATGCGTCGAGGCGCTGGAAACGGCGGGCGTCCCGGATCTGTTGAAGCGTCAGATGTCGCAATTGTCGGGCGGTCAGTTTCAGCGTGTGTTGCTGGCGCGGGCGCTGATCAACAAACCTGACGTCCTGCTGCTGGACGAGGCGACACAGGGACTGGACCAGCGCGGTTCGGCGAGTTTCTACCAGCAAATCGAAGCTGTGCGCCGCGAAACCGGATGCGCCATTCTCATGATCAGTCATGAATTGCACGTGGTCATGAGCGCCTCGGACAGAGTGATATGTCTCAACGGGCATGTCTGCTGCGAGGGATCGCCTGCGGTGGTCGCCTCGGCACCGGAATACCGGGCCTTGTTCGGAACGGGCACAGGCGGTGCGCTTGCCCTTTACCGGCACGAGCATGACCACCATCATGACCATGATGCAAACCCCCAGAAAGCGGCGGAATAATGCTTGACGATTTTATGATGCGGGCAACGCTCGCGGGTGTCGGTGTTGCGTTTGCGGCTGCTCCTCTTGGGTGTTTCGTGGTGTGGCGCCGCATGGCGTATTTCGGTGATGCAACCGCACATGCCGCTATTCTGGGCGTGGCCCTGTCGCTGACATTTCAGATGTCGATCTTCACCGGTGCGCTGGCCGTTGCACTGATTATGGCGCTGGCGGTCACCTTGCTGGCTGGTCGTGGCTATGCGATGGACACGCTGCTGGGGGTGTTGGCGCATTCCGCTTTGGCCTTCGGTCTTGTTGCTGTCTCGTTTTTGTCCGGCGTCCGCATAGATTTGATGGCATATCTGTTCGGGGATATTCTTGCAGTATCCCGTTCTGATCTCCTTGTGATCTGGGGCGGCGCGGCGCTTGTCGTGGCGCTGATTGCCTGGCGATGGTCTCAACTACTGACGGCCACATTGAATGAGGAACTGGCCTATGCCAGTGGTTTCGACCCCAGGCGGGAACAGTTGATCCTGACCCTGTCTTTGGCTGTAACCGTGGCTGTTGCGATCAAGGTCGTGGGGGTATTGCTGATTGCGGCGATGCTGATCATTCCCGCGGCGGCTGCGCGGAATCTGGCCCGGTCACCGGAATCCATGGCATTGATAGCAGCAGGAATAGGCGCGTTTTCCGCGATCGCGGGGCTAAGAGCGGCCTATGTTTTCGATACCCCGGCAGGGCCTTCGATCGTCTGCGTGGCCGCTGTTTTGTTTGCCTGTCTCAGCGTGGTCGGATGGCGAACGCAGGGCAGGGCCTGATCGACCCGGGCGGTAAGCGAATGCCATTCGCGTTAACCAGATAGGTTCTGGTGTTGTCCGATGCAGGTGCGCATAAAAAAGGCCCGCAGACTGAGTGCGGGCCTTATTCATTCTTTGACGATACAGCTTACTGCGGAATCTCGCCTTCCAGCCCTTCAACATAGAAGTTCATGCCAGCCAGTGTGCCATCGTCAGCGGTTTCGCCTTCAGCCAGCCAGTCGCTGCCGTCCTGCTTCTTCAGCGGACCGGTGAACGCGTGATAGCTGCCATCTGCAAGCGCCGCCTTCAGGGCCAGCGCCTCTTCTTTGACGTCTGCGGGAACCGCGTCCGAAATCTCGCCGATTTCAACCATTCCTGCTCCGATACCATCCCAGGTGTTGGAAGACGTCCAGGTCCCGTCCATTACGGCCTTAGTCCGCGCGATGTAATAGGGGGCCCAGTTGTCGATGATCGATGACACACGCGGGAGCGGTGCGTATTCGCTCATGTCCGATGCCTGACCAAAGGTGATCACATTGCCGGCCTCTTGAGCCGCTGCTTGCGGCGCTGTCGAGTCGGTGTGCTGCAGGATTACGTCGGCACCCTGTTCGATCAAAACGGTGGCGGCGTCAGCTTCTTTCGCCGGGTCGAACCACGTGTAGGCCCAGACAATCTTGAACTCGACATCCGGGTTCACCTTCTTGGCGTGGATATAGGCCGAGTTGATGCCACGGATCACTTCGGGAATCGGGTAAGAACCGATATAACCGATGATGTTGGACTTGGTCATTTTGCCAGCGATGTGGCCCTGAACGGCGCGGCCTTCGTAGAAACGAGCCGAGTAGACCGAGACGTTGTCGGCGGTTTTATAACCGGTCGCGTGCTCGAATTTCACGTTCGGAAACTTCTTGGCCACGTTGATGGTAGGGTCCATGTAACCAAACGAGGTAGTGAAGATCAGATCTGCGCCTTCCAGCGCCATCTGCGTCATCACACGCTCGGCGTCCGGACCCTCCGGAACTGATTCGACGAATACGGTTTCAACCTTGTCCCCGAACTCTTTTTCAACGGCCTGACGGCCCTTGTCGTGTTCATAGGTCCAGCCGCCGTCTCCGACAGGGCCGACATAGACGAAACCGACTTTGGTCTTGTCTTCGGCCATGGCCCCCGAGGCCAGACCCAGCGCCATAGCGGCACTTGTCAGAAGTGTAGTGAATTTCATGTGTTACTCCCCAAATTGGTTCTGTTGGCCCCTAGTGTGAGGCATGGAATATCCGGCCCAGTGAAGCAGGTGCGCTGCTCTTGTCGGCCGAAAGGATCACAAGCACAAGGATCGTGATGATATAGGGCGACATTGCCAGATACTCGACGGGAATGGCAACGCCTGCAGCCTGCAAATTAAGCTGCAATACCGTAATGCCGCCGAACAAATAGGCACCCAGCAGTACCCGCCACGGCTTCCAGCTGGCAAAGACAACAAGAGCCAATGCAATCCAGCCGACTCCGGCGGTCATGCCCTCGGTCCACTGCGGCACTCGGATCAGGCTGATGTAGGCGCCGCCAAGACCGGCGCAGGCACCGCCGAACATGATGGCCAGAATGCGAATCTTGATCACCTTGTAGCCAAGCGCATGCGCGGCATCGTGGTTTTCACCGACCGCCCGCAGGATCAGACCAACACGAGTAAATTTCAGCACCGCCCAGACGGCTGCCGTTATCGCGATGCCCAGGTACAGGACCGGGTCATGTTGGAACAAGATCGGGCCAACAACCGGGATATCGCTGATCAGCGGAATATGGATGTCGCCCATACTGGGGGGTTTGATCCCAACATAGCTCTGCCCGATCAGTGCACTGAACCCAAGGCCGAACAGCGTCAGAGCCAAACCGCTGGCTACCTGGTTGGCCAATGCAAACTGCGTCAGCAAGACAAACAGAAGCGAAAGAACAGCGCCGCCGATGGCGGCAGCGACAAAGCCCAGCCAGGGCGAGCCCGTCTCGACCGAGATGGCAAAGCCGCTGATTGCGCCCACGATCATCATGCCTTCGACGCCGAGGTTCAGAACACCTGCCTTTTCGACGACCAGTTCTCCGATTGCGGCAAGCAGCAGGGGCGTTGCGGCCACCATCAGTGAGGCGACCAGAAGTACGGGGTTGATTTGGCCAAGATCCATGAGTCACGCCACCTCTTTTCGGGCCGCACGGATGCGGAAATTTGTCAGAAGATCCAAGGCTAGCAGGAAAAACAGCAACATGCCCTGAAACACCTGAATGGCCGCAGCAGGAAGGCCCAGTTTGGACTGCGCGATTTCACCGCCGATATAGGTGAGCGCCATCAGAAACCCGGCAAGAAGTATGCCCACCGGGTGCAGGCGGCCCAGAAAGGCCACGATGATTGCTGTGAAACCATAGCCGACGTTGAAATCAATGCTGACCTGACCCGATGGCCCGGATACTTCGAACATCCCGGCCAGACCGGCCAGAGCGCCGGACATCCCAAGACAGAACAGGATCAGGCGGGCGGGGTTTACACCCGCAAACTTGGCCGCACGGGGTGCTTCACCCGTCAAACGAATATGGAAGCCCAGCATGTGACGGTTAAGCAGCACATAGGCAAAAATAACCGCGATGAAAGCCGCGACCACACCCCAGTGCATCCCGGAACCTGTGATCAATTCAGCATTGTGAGCACTTTCATAAGATTGCAGGTTGCGTGATCCCGGAAAGCCGAACCCTTCGGGGTTCTTCAGCAGCCCCAGCGAAACCGAGGCCAGCATCTGCTCGGCCACGTAAACCAGCATCAGCGACACGAGGATTTCGTTGGTGCCGAAGCGTACTTTCAGAACAGCCGGGATCATTGCCCACAACCAGCCACCGAAGGCACCGGCGATGACCATGATCGGGAATATGTACCATGCCTCAAGCGGGTAGAATGCCAGACCGGCGCCTGCGCCGAAAATGGCGCCCATGATGTACTGGCCTTCAGCCCCGATATTCCAGATGCCTGCCCGAAATCCCAACGAAAGGCCGATGGCGATCAGCACCAGCGGCGCGCCTTTCACCAATAGCTGTGGGCGATAGTAAAACGAGAACTCGCCGAACAAGGGTTCCCAGAAGATAGTGCCGATGGCCTCAACCGGGTTCTTGCCCAGTATGGCAAACAACAAACCGCCGAAAAACATCGTCGCCAAAACCGCGACCAACGGGGTTGCATAGGACCAGACCTTGGAAGGCTGAGGACGTTTTTCCAACACAATCATCAGCTCATTCCCCTGATTTCACTGTTCTCTTGCAAAAGCTCTCGCCGAAGACGGCCCGTCAGATCAGACATGCGCCACCTCCATGCCATGAGCGCCACCCATCATCAGCCCGATCTCGTCTACTGTCAGACCAGTTGTTGGGCGTGGCGCGCTCAGGCGGCCTTCGTTCAGCGCAGCAAAGCTGTCTGATATTTCCATCAGCTCGTCCAGATCCTGAGAGATGCACACTACCGCCGTTCCCTTGGCTGCCAGATCGAGGATTGCCTGCCGGATCGACGCGGCCGCTGCGGCATCCACGCCCCAGGTTGGTTGGTTGACAACCAACACATCCGGGTTCTGCAATACTTCGCGTCCGATCACGAACTTCTGCAAATTTCCTCCGGACAAGGACCGCGCCGCGTTTTCCGGCCCGGGTGTCCGGACGTCAAAAATCTCGATGATCTTCTCCGCAAAGCTCTTGGTTTCAGCCCATTTCAGAAAGCCGTTGCTTTCAAGACCCTCTCGAACCGACCCGGTCAACAGGGCGTTTTCGGTCAAGCTCATGTTCGGGGCAGCTGCATGGCCCAGCCGTTCTTCGGGCGCGGTCAACACGCCAAGCTTGCGTCGCGCAGTTGGGCCCAGCTTACCAATTGCCTGGCCGTTGAATTTGATCGCATCGGCCGTCGTCAAGAGTTCACCAGATAGAACGCCAAGCAACTCATCCTGCCCGTTACCCGCAACACCACCAATGCCCAGAACCTCGCCCTTGCGGACGGTCAAATGCACGTTGCGCAAGGCAGTTCCAAATTCTGACGGAGAAGGCACAGACAGCCCGCTGACATCCAGCGCCACTTCGCCAAAGTCTCGCCCCGAACGTTCCGGGGTTTGCAGGGTCGCTCCCACCATCAATTCGGCCATGTCGCGGGCCGAGGTTTCAGAGGGGACGCATTCGCCCACATTCTTGCCCAAGCGCAGAATTGTGGCGTGGTCACACAGGGTCCGAATCTCTTCCAGCTTGTGCGAGATATACAGGATCGACGTGCCCTCGGACCGCAATTTGTTCAGCGTCTCGAACAGGATTTCCACCTCCTGCGGGGTTAATACCGAGGTCGGTTCGTCCATGATCAGCAGTTTCGGGTCTTGCAGCAGGCAACGGATAATTTCAACACGCTGGCGTTCCCCGGCGGACAGATCGCCGACAGTGCGGAACGGATCCAGCGGCAGGCCGTAGGTTTCGGACACTTCGCGGATGCGCGAGGCCAGATCACCCATGGCGGGCGGGTGTTCCATCCCCAAGGCGATGTTTTCGGCCACGTTCAGAGCGTCAAACAGCGAAAAATGCTGGAATACCATCGCAATCCCGTCGGCCCGTGCAGCGCGGGGCTCGGGGGGCGCGAAGGTCTGACCCCGCAACAGCATGGTGCCGCTGTCCGGTTTCACCAGGCCATAGATCATCTTGACCAACGTGGATTTCCCGGCGCCGTTTTCACCCAACAAGGCGTGAACTTCGCCCTCACCGATGTCGAAGGACACCTGATCATTTGCCACGACACCGGGATAGGCTTTGGTCAACCCTTGCAGGCTCAGCAATGGAGTGGTCACGCGCTCATGTCCTTCTTCAACTCATTCTGCAGGGCCGGGCGCAACAGTTGCGCTGCGACGCCCACGGCGATCATCTGCGGGTGTTTGCCCAGCGACGGGTCACCAATCGGGCAGGTAATCCGGCTTATCCGGTCGGGCGGATGCCCAAGGGCCGCCAGCCGCGATCGGAACCGCGCCCATTTGGTAGCCGAGCCAATCAGTCCCGCAAAGCGGAAATCGTGCAAAAGCAGCCTGTTGCACAGTTCCAGATCCAGATTGTGTGAATAAGTCAGCACAAGGTGCTCGGCATTGGCCGGTGCATGTCGCACAAGGTCGGCCGGTTTCGTCGCTGGCAGATCGGTCACGCCTTGGGGAATCACGTCGGGAAAGCGCTCGGGGCCGGTATCGACCCAAGTGATCGCAAGATCGGGCAGGGGGGACAGAACATCCACCAGCGCCCGTCCGACGTGACCTGCGCCCCAGATCCACAGGTTTCGCGCCGGTTTATGCACCGGTTCGATCATCCAGCCGTCGATCAGGCGCGGTTCGGGTGCAATGCCCTGACTGCGTGCCGCCGCCAGCATTCGCTTGACGGAAAGAGGCATGGCGCCCCCCGAAGCTGATCGTGCAATGATCGTATCATCCAGCGTTTCAACCGTCTTGAGATCATAGACCTCGCTGAACAAAGAGACTGCTCCGCCACAACATTGCCCCATGTCCGGTCCCAGCGTGTGATGCGTCAGCCGCGTGGCCACTTTTTGCGTTCGTGCGGCCTCTGCGGCCTGGTATTCCAGCGTACCACCGCCGACGGTTCCGCTTTGCCCGTCTTTCCAGACCAGCATTGCAGCACCCACCTCGCGCGGGGACGACCCTTTGATCCCGGCGATGACCACCCGAACCACTTTCCCGTGGGTTTTGACCGCCTCCCTCAAAGCCTCAAGGTCAAATCCCATCAGATGCCTCCCTTGATCCTCTGGACCCCGTGCCAAACCTCTTCAGCCGTGGCCGGAGCGTTCAGGGCCGGGTATCTGTCTCCGCAGGCGGCAACTGCGTTCGACAGCGCCAGCCATGCGGAAATACCAAGCATGAAAGGCGGCTCGCCCACAGCTTTCGAGCGATAGATCGTGTCCTCGCGGTTTTCGCCATCCCAAAGCGTGACGTTGAAGATGTCCGGCCGGTCCGAGCAGGCCGGGATCTTGTAGGTCGAGGGCGCGTGCGTGCGCAGGTTTCCTTTGCCGTCCCACACGAGTTCCTCGGTCGTCAGCCACCCCGCGCCCTGCACATAACCGCCTTCGACCTGACCTATGTCCAGCGCCGGGTTAAGCGACGCGCCCGCATCATGCAGGATATCCGTTCGCAGAATGCGGTTCTCACCAGTCAGAGTGTCCACGGCAATTTCCGTAACTGAAGCGCCATAGGCAAAGTAGAAGAATGGGCGGCCACGCCCCGCGATCCTGTCCCATTCGATCTTGGGTGTTTTGTAAAAGCCTGTAGCCGACAGGCTGACGCGCCCTTGATAGGCCAGTGCGGCGGCTTCGGCGAAAGTGTACCGTTCTTCTCCGACGGAGACATGCCCATCCGTGAACGTGACCGTCGATGGATCGGCCTGATGACGCTCTGCAAGATAGACGGCCATCCGATCGCGGATCGTGTCGCAAGCTGCCTTTACAGCCATACCATTCAGGTCACTTCCTGAAGATGCCGCCGTAGCAGACGTGTTCGGTACTTTCGCCGTGTCGGTTGCGGTGATTTTCACCATCGCAAGCGGTATTCCAAAGCGCGACGCGGCGACCTGTGCGACCTTCTGGAACAGGCCCTGACCCATCTCGGTACCACCGTGGTTCAGGTGGACTGATCCGTCCTGATAGACATGCACCAGCGCACCCGCCTGATTCAGGTGAGTCAGCGTAAAGGAGATACCAAACTTGACCGGGGAAAAGGCGATGCCCTTTTTGATTACACTGTTCTCGGCGTTCCATTTCGCGATAGCTGCCTTGCGCGCGGCATAGTCGCTGGATTTCAGCAACGCTTCGGTCATGCCGTGCAGTTCGAAATCGCTGACCTCCATCCCATAAGGTGTAGTGTTGCCACCGGCGGGCAGAGGGCGCACGGGCGCATCGCCCATCACAACGGCGCCGCGGCTGGTCAGGTCCTCATGCGGATCGGGATGATCCAGTGCTTTTTCCGTCGGTGCGCGTTCGGCCACTGCGTGCGCGGGGACGTAGTAATTCCGGCGGCGCAGCTCAACGGGATCCAAACCCAGTTCATGCGCGGCATGGTCCATAACACGTTCAATGCCGACCATGCCCTGGGGGCCGCCGAACCCGCGATAGGCTGTGGCAGATTGGGTGTTGGTCTTCAGCCGGTGGCTCTCGATCCGAGCGTTCGGCAAAAGGTAGGCGTTGTCCGAGTGCAGCATCGCGCGGTCGGCCACGGGCAAGGACAGGTCCTGCGCCCAGCCGCATATAGCATAGTGGAGGAATGAGACGCCTTGTATATGTCCATTCTCATCGAAGCCAGCACTGTACGAGATGTGAAAGGCGTGGCGCTTGCCGGTGATGATCATGTCATCATCGCGGTCATAGCGCATCTTGCACGCCTTGCCGGTTGCGCGTGCGGCCACGGCGCAGGCCACGGCCAAAGCGTTGCCCTGACTTTCCTTGCCGCCAAATCCTCCGCCCATGCGGCGGGTCTCGACCCGGACGGCGTGCATCGGAACGCCCAGAGCGTCGGCCACTTTGTGCTGAATCTCGGTCGGGTGCTGGGTCGAGCTATGCACCAGCATATCCGCACCTTCATTGGGCACTGCCAGTGCGGCCTGACCTTCCAGATAGAAATGCTCCTGCCCGCCCAATTCAAACGAACCTTCGATCACATGCGGTGCATTGGAAATGGCCGCATCCGCATCGCCCTTGGCATAGATGCGTGGACCGTCTTCAAACCGGCTGTCGGCGGTCAGCGCTTCTTCGATCGTCAGGATCGGCACGTCTTCGGCGTAGTCGATCTTGCCCAATCGCGCGGCTTTGCGGGCGGCCAGGTGACTGGTCGCTACGACCAGAAACACGGGCTGACCGATATAGTGCACCGAGCCATCCGACAGCAGCGGCTCATCGTGGATTGAGGGCGAGACATCGTTGGCAAAAGGTAGATCCCCTGCCGTCATAACCATCACGACACCCTCGGCGCCTTTGACAGCCGACAGATCCATAGCGGTGATCTTGCCCCTGGCAATCGGGCTCAGGCCAAAGGCCAGATGCAGCGTGCCTTTGGGTGTCGGGATGTCATCCACGTACCGCGCCGAACCCGAAACATGCAAAGGGGCGGCGTCGTGGGGCAGGGCTTTGGTCACACTCATGCCGACACCTCCAGCACATTGGTGATCTCACCATGATCTTCCAGGAAATACCGTTGCAGCATCGCTTTTGCGGTTTCCAGACGATAGGAGGCCGAGGCGCGCATATCCGTGAGTGGCGAAAAGTCGTCGGCAAATGATGGCAGCGCGGCGTCAATGGTCGCGCGATTCCACGGTTTGCCGATCAACGCGGCCTCGACATGGGTTGCCCGTTTCGGAGTACCGGCCATGCCACCAAACGCGATGCGCGCTTGTGTGACGCTGCCGTCCGAAACGGTTATGTAGAAACACCCGCAAACGGCCGAGATATCCTGATCGAACCGTTTGCTGAGCTTGTAAGCCTTCAGGCGATCTGGTTGGCGGGGGAAGCTGACGGCTTCCACAAACTCGCCCGGAACCCGTTCCTGTTTGCCGTAGTCGATGAAGAACTCTTCCAGTGGGATCGACCGCCGATCGTTGCCCTTGCGCAGATGCAGTGTCGCGTTCAATGCGATCAGCGCGGGCGGGTTGTCCCCGATGGGCGAGCCGTTGGCGATGTTGCCTCCGACAGTTGCCGCATGGCGGACCTGAACGCTGGCATAGCGTCGGATCATCTCGGCATAGGAGGGATGCACGTCAGCCACCGCTTCTCCCATGCGATTCATGTCGACCATGGCACCAAAGCGGACTTCATCGTCGGTGATCGTGATTTCTTTCAGATCGTCACAACGGTTGAGGAAGATCACCGGGTCCAGTTCGCGCAGTTGCTTTGTGACCCAAAGACCCACATCCGTTGCCCCTGCAACCAGTGTGGCATTCGGGTTTTCGGCATAGACCTTCGCCAATTCATCGGAAGAACCAGGTAGAAACGGAGAAGTGCCAGGTGGCACAACCGGTTTGTCTTTCACCCAAACCGGAACCGGATGTTCCTCTGCAGTTTCGGCTGCACGAATGATCGGCGCATAGCCGGTGCAGCGGCAAAGGTTGCCTGCCAGCTGAGTGTCATGGTCCGTTGCGCCATTCGTGTGCCCGGCCACCATCGACATGACGAATCCGGGTGTGCAGAAGCCGCATTGCGAGCCGTGCAGATCGACCATTGCCTGCTGGACCGGGTGCACTTCGCCATTCGGGCCACTTGCGCCTTCAACTGTTCGGACGGCCTTGCCATGCAATTGCGGCAGAAACAGAATGCACGAGTTCAGAGCCTTGGCGCCCTCTTCATCCGTCACCATCACGGTGCAAGCCCCGCAATCGCCTTCGTTGCAGCCTTCTTTGGTGCCGGTCAGACCGCGATCTTCGCGCAGCCAATCCAGCAGGGTGGCTGTCGGATCAACATCAGCCAGCTCCACTGTCTCTCCGTTCAGAAGAAACGTGATGTTCATTCGAGAAACCCGTCGCCTTACCCAGTTGCGCCCCTGCGGCCCTCCTTCGATGCGACGTAGAAAGAGTGGCGGGCGAATAGCTTGCCATGGGATGTTAGAAACAGCGCGGCTTGTCTGGCAAGAAAAACCGCCTCTATTATGCACCATTACACGTCCACGGTCTGTTACCGTCTTGTCTGATTAATAGGCAGCCAGTTGTAAACAAAGCGGTTTTTGATTGCGGCGCCCAGTCAATCCCGAAGCACCTTCTGAAAAAGCCGAATAATAAATGGCGATATTTTTGCGGCAAACGTGGCGCGGTTCTGCCTTTTGTCGCGCAGCCGGCTGGAGTAACTTGGGCGTTATGAGCAGTTCTCCACGATTCATTCACCTCCGCGTTCACACTGAATATTCCCTTCTGGAAGGCGCCGTGCGGCTGAAAAAGCTGCCGGGCCTGTGCGAGAAGATGGAGATGCCAGCCGTTGCCGTGACGGATACCAATTCGATGTTTTCGGCGCTGGAATTCGCGGTCACCGCAAGCGGGGCCGGGGTGCAGCCGATCATGGGGTGCCAGGTTGATCTGACCTATGTCAAGGCCCAGCCCGGCGAGAAGCCGAAGACACCCGCGCCTCTGGTGCTGCTGGCGCAGTCCGAGACCGGGTACGAAAACCTGATGAAGCTCAGCACTTGTCTCTACGTGGACAAGGGCGGGCAACTGCCTCAGGTCACTTTGGAAGAATTGGCTGAACGATCTGAAGGATTGATCTGCCTATCCGGTGGACCCGACGGCCCGGTCGGGATGCTGCTGCAACAGGGCCAGCGTCCTGCGGCCGAAGCATTGGTCGACCGGCTCGCGGCAATGCTCCCTAACCGGTTTTATATCGAACTTCAGCGCCATCCAGGTGAAGATGGCCAGCCCGAGGCAGAGAGACTGACCGAACGTGGTCATATCGAGATGGCGTATGCCAAGAACCTACCGCTGGTCGCCACGAATGACGTCTATTTCCCGACGCCGGACATGTACGAAGCTCACGACGCGCTGATCTGCATATCGGAAGGGGCCTATGTCGACCAGCAGGAAGGCCGCCGCCGCCTGACGGCTCAGCATTACTTCAAGTCACAACAAGAGATGGCGACCCTGTTCGCCGACTTGCCCGAGGCCATCGAAAACACCGTCGAGATCGCCAAACGCTGCGCGTTCATGGCCTATCGACGCGACCCGATCCTGCCGAAATTCGCTGATGATGAGGTTGCCGAACTGCGTCGCATCGCAAATGAGGGCTTGCAGAAACGACTGGCGGTGATCCCGCATGCCGTGACGCCTGAAGAGTATCAGGAACGGCTGGATTTCGAACTGGGCATCATCGAAGGGATGGGTTTCCCTGGTTACTTCCTGATCGTTGCTGACTTTATTCAATGGGCCAAGGATCAGGACATTCCCGTCGGGCCGGGGCGGGGATCGGGTGCGGGATCGCTGGTTGCCTATGCTTTGACGATCACCGACCTTGATCCGCTGCGCTACAGCCTGCTGTTCGAACGCTTCCTGAACCCCGAGCGGGTCTCGATGCCCGACTTCGACATCGACTTCTGCATGGACCGCCGCGAAGAGGTGATCCGCTATGTTCAGCAAAAATACGGGCGCGACAAGGTGGGGCAGATCATCACCTTCGGCGCATTGCTGTCAAAAGCCGCTGTACGCGATATCGGGCGGGTGTTGCAAATGCCGTATGGGCAGGTGGATCGCCTGTCAAAGATGATCCCGGTTGAGGGAGTGAAACCTGTCTCCATCGAAAAGGCGTTGAAAGACGAGCCACGCTTGCGCGAAGAGGCCCGCAACGAAGAGGTCGTGGACCGCCTGCTGACCTATGGCCAACAGGTCGAGGGGCTGTTGCGAAACGCCTCGACCCACGCGGCGGGGGTTGTGATCGGGGATCGGCCTTTGGACGCGCTGGTACCGCTGTATCAGGACCCTCGGTCCGACATGCCTGCAACCCAGTTCAACATGAAATGGGTTGAACAGGCCGGGCTGGTGAAGTTCGATTTTCTGGGCTTGAAAACGCTGACCGTGATCCAGAACGCGATGGACATCATCTTCAAATCCGGCCGCCCACTACATGTCGCTGCCGACGGCACAGAACTCTATGAGCCCGCCGACGGGGCTGAAAACCAGATCAACGCCATACCGCTGGATGATGAGGCGACATTTAAGCTTTACTCAGCAGCCAAGACCGTGGCGGTGTTCCAGGTTGAAAGCTCGGGCATGATGGATGCACTCAAGCGCATGAAACCCACCTGCATCGAGGATATTGTGGCTCTTGTGGCGCTGTATCGTCCCGGCCCGATGGAGAATATCCCGACCTATTGCGAGGTCAAGAACGGATTACGCAAGATCGAGTCCGTGCATCCTCTGATCGACTATGTCCTTGAGGAAACGCAGGGCATCATCGTCTATCAGGAGCAGGTGATGCAGATCGCGCAGGTCATGGCGGGCTACTCGTTGGGCGGCGCCGACCTGCTGCGCCGCGCGATGGGTAAAAAGATCAAAGAGGCGATGGACGCCGAACGCCCAAAATTCGAAAAGGGCGCAGGTGAGAACGGCGTGGATGCCAAGAAGGCCTCCGAAGTATTCGACCTGCTGGAGAAATTCGCCAACTACGGCTTCAACAAATCCCACGCCGCGGCCTATGCGGTGGTCAGCTATCAGACCGGATGGCTCAAGGCGAACCACCCGGTCGAGTTCATGGCCGGTGTCATGAACTGCGATATCCATCTGACGGACAAGCTGGCGGTGTATTTCGAAGAAGTGCGCAAGGGACTGGAATTGCCCTACGTGCCGCCATGCGTGAATCGCTCACTGTCGACGTTTGACGTTGTGAACGGCAAACTGGTTTACGCGCTGGGCGCTTTGAAAAACGTGGGCGTCGAGGCGATGAATCTTGTGGTTAAAGGGCGCGCCGACAAGCCGTTTGTCAATCTGTTCGACTTTGCCCGCCGAGTGGATCTAAAAAAAGTCGGCAAACGTCCGCTGGAAATGTTGGCGCGTGCCGGGGCCTTTGACGAGCTCGACAAGAACCGTCGCCGCGTGTTCGAAAGCCTTGACCGCCTGGTACAGTATTCGGCGGCCATCCATGAACAGAAAAACTCCAATCAGGTGTCTTTGTTCGGTGAGGCCGGAGACGACCTGCCTGAACCACGCCTGTCGCCGACGCCGGACTGGCTGCCGGCCGAGCGCCTCAGCGAAGAATTCAAGGCCATCGGCTTTTACCTCTCAGGGCACCCGCTGGACGATTACATGCCTGCGCTGAAACGAAAAAACGTGATGACGCTGGATGAGGTTACGGAAAAGGCCCGGTCTGGTCCGCTGATCGCCAAGATGGCCGGGGTTGTCGCCGGGCGGCAGGAGCGGAAATCGGCCAAGGGCAACCGCTTTGCTTTCGCTCAGCTGTCTGATCCCACCGGCGCATATGAGGTGACGCTGTTTTCGGACACATTGGAAAAGTGCCGCGAGTTTCTGGAAACCGGTGCGCAGGTGGTTCTGACCGCCGAGGCGACGATGGAAGCCGATCAGCTCAAGCTGCTGGGCCGCTCGGTTGGCCCGGCGGATTCCCTTGTGGCCGAGGCCGGGGCAACCGGGCTGCGAATTTACGTTGACGAAGCGCAGGCTGTGCCTTCGGTCGCCAAGGTGCTGGAAGACGCCGCCTTTGCCGCGAAAGGGGCTGCACGGGGGGCAATCCAGTTCATGTTGCTGGACCCAAGCCTGCCCGGCGATGTCGAAATGGATCTGGGGCGCGAGTTCCCGATCAACCCGCAGATCAAGGGCGCGATCAAATCGCTGGAGGGCGTGATGACCGTCGAAGAGATCTGACACCGCTTTGTTGCCAGTTGATTAGCGCCTCGCTAGGCTGACCTGACAGAGAGAGATGTCATTAGGTCATGCCACGGGAGGGCGCAGTTATGGCAATAGCGGGTCTCAAGTTCAGAAAGACTGTATTTGTAGCAGCGGCATCGCTGGCTTTGGTTTCGGCTTCAGCTGGGCTGGCGGATGACAAGAAAAAGGAAAATACGATCAAAGGTGCTGTGATCGGCGCAGGTGTCGGTGCCCTGATCGGCGACGGCAAGGGTGCTGCCGCAGGTGCAGTGGCTGGCGCGCTGATCGGCGCAAATTCCAAGTGAGTGGAGGAGAACGAAGATGCGTATGTATTCGCTGAAGCTAGCGGCCTCCGCCTTTCTGATCGCAGCCCCCGGATCGGCCTTTGCTGACGCGGAAGCCAAAGAGATGATGCAGAACGCGCTGCCGCTGATGTATCACACCTGCGCTTCTGTTGTCGAAGAGGCTGATGGGAACGAAGAATACATTCTGGACGTAGTTGGGAAGATGACGGCCCTGTCGCTATACAACCGACAGGTCGATATCGAGGCCCACGCGACTTCGGACGAGGAAAAGGCCGCTCTGCGCGAATCCTTTGTGGCCGCTTTGAAAGAGGGCTGTGCCGGGGACGAAAACGCGTTGTTGGGCGGCGTCGTGGACAATGCTGTAAAATCGACACTGGGGCTGTAATGTATCAATAGTGAGGCGGCCGTTCGTCACCAAGGATTATGCCGCCGGATCCTTCCTGCGCCCGTTCTGCTTCTCGCTGCAACAGCATTTCAATCCGATGGGTCAGTCGGTCGATTTCCGACTGTTGTCTGGTGACGACTGTGTTCAACTCGTCCACGATACGGGTCAGATGGGCGATCTCTTCTTCCAGATGCTGCATAAGTGACTCCTGTCCTGCGCTGGTCATAGCGACACAGTCAGCCCATGACCAGCGAAAGCGCGCCTTGCCCCGATGCGGGCCATGGGATAGACCGCGCGCGGAACAAGGAAACTCCCAAGGACGCCCCACATGGCCAAGCCCAAGAAACAGCCCCGCCCCAAGGCCGTAACGCCAAAAGGGTTCCGCGACTATTTCGGCCAGGAAGTCTCGCAGCGCACCGAGATGCTGCGGGCTATTGCGGATGTCTATCATCGCTACGGGTTCGACGCCCTGGAAAGCAGCGCGGTTGAAACCGTCGAGGCGCTGGGCAAGTTCTTGCCCGACGTAGACCGCCCGAACGAGGGCGTCTTTGCGTGGCAGGAAGTCGACGAGAATGACAAGGGCGACTGGATGGCCTTGCGTTATGATCTGACCGCGCCGTTGGCCCGCGTCTACGCGCAGCACCGCAACGATCTGCCGACGCCATATCGCCGTTATGCGATGGGTCCGGTCTGGCGGAACGAAAAGCCGGGACCGGGGCGCTATCGTCAGTTCTATCAATGCGATGCGGACACGGTTGGTACGGCCTCGATGGCGGCGGATGCCGAGATTTGCGCGATGCTGTCGGATACGCTGGAAACCGTGGGCATACCGCGCGGCGATTATCTGGTGCGGGTCAACAACCGCAAGGTTCTGAACGGCGTGCTCGAAGCTATGGGCTTGGGCGAAGACGCCGCCGCCCGAGACAACGTTCTGCGCACCATCGACAAGTTCGACAAGGTGGGTGAGCAGGGTGTGCGCGAGTTGCTGACCAAGGGCCGCCTGGATGCCTCGGGCGCCTTCATTGACGGTGTAGGGCTCAGTAAAGATCAGGCTGAACCGGTGATTGCCTTCCTGACATCTAAGGCTCTGGATACCGCCGGAACGCTGGCCAATCTGCGCGCTGCGGTGGGCGACAGCAAGATCGGTGCGGATGGGATCGCCGAACTGGAACAGATCGGCACTTTGTTGGATGCCGGTGGCTATGGTGCGGACCGGATCGAGATTGATCCTTCCGTCGTTCGGGGGTTGGGCTATTATACCGGTCCGGTCTATGAGGCCGAGCTGACCTTTGAAATCTTCGATGAAAAGGGCCGCAAACGGCAGTTCGGATCGGTCTCGGGCGGCGGCCGTTACGACGACCTGGTCAAGCGCTTCACCGGCCAGGAAGTGCCAGCGACCGGCATCTCTATCGGTGTCGACCGTCTGCTGGCCGCGCTGCGCGAAAAAGGCAGGATCGCCGCGCAGGCCACGGGTCCTGTAGTCGTGACCGTTATGGATCGCGACCGGATGGCCGACTATCAGGCGATGGTGGCGGAACTGCGCAATGCCGGTATTCGGGCCGAGGTCTATCTGGGTAACCCCAAGAACTTCGGCAATCAGCTGAAATATGCGGATAGACGGAACTCTCCGATTGCGGTGATCGAGGGCGGGGATGAAAAAGTCAATGGTATCGTCCAGATCAAGGACCTGATCCTTGGCGCCAAAATTGCCGAAAGCGCAACGCTAGAGGAATGGAAGGAACGCCCCAGCCAGTTCGAAGTGCCGCGCGGTGATCTGGTCTCGAAAGTGCGTGAAATTCTGGACAGTCAGGACTGACACATGCCCAACCGTTCACAGATACAGGCCCGCGCCGCGATGATGCGTGTCCGGTTTGAAGCTGCGGGTGCTCAGGTGGTGGACACGCCCCTGTTGCAACCGGCGGAAACGCTTTTGGATCTTTATGGTGAAGACATCCGGGCCCGCGCCTATGTTACGTCTGATGCGTTGCATGGCGAACAGATGCTGCGCCCGGATTTCACCATGCCTGTCGTGCAGATGCACATGAACGAAGGCGCTGAGCCCGCGCGCTATACCTATTCAGGCGAAGTGTTCCGTCGTCAGGAGCATGACCCCGATCGCGCCAACGAATACATTCAGGTGGGCTATGAGGTCTTTGATCGGGAAGACCCCGCCGGGGCGGATGCTGAGGTGTTTTCGCTGATGGCACTGCAGTTGCGTGGGTTGCCTCTGCGGGCGGCGACAGGGGATATCGGTATCCTCACCGCCGCTGTCGAGGGGCTGCGCACGACCGACCGTCGCAAGGCAGCGCTGATGCGACACCTGTGGAGACCGCGCCGATTCCGTATGTTGCTGGATCGGTTTGCAGGTCGCAAGCCGCCTCTGGAAGGGCGCAACGCGCTACTGGACGCAGCCGATCCGATGGCGTTTGATGCCCCTATGATCGGCAAGCGCCGCGCAGCTGAAATCGCAGCGCGGATCGAGGCGCTGCGCGAAGACCGCGATACCCCGCCGATTTCAGACAATGAACTTGCAGGGCTGGAAACGTTGCTGAACGTGCGCGAGACCATGCCATTCGCGCTGGAACAGCTGCGCGACGTGGCAGTGGACCTGCCGCAGATCACGCCCGCTCTGGACCGGTTGGAGGCGCGCGTGGCTGCGCTGCAGGCGCGTGGCGTCGATGTGGATCGGCTGGATTTCGAGGCCGCCTACGGCCGGACGTCGATGGAGTATTACGACGGGTTCGTATTTGGTTTTTACGCGGAAGGTCGGCCTGACCTGCCTCCGATCGCCACGGGCGGGCGTTATGACGCGCTGACCCGCCAATTGGGCAACGGGGACGAAATCCCGGCAGTTGGTGGTGTGTTGCGCCCCGATTTGATGCTGGAGATCGAGGAAGGTGCAGTATGAGCCTGAAACTGGGTGTGCCCTCGAAGGGCCGGTTGATGGAAAAGACGTTCTCGTGGTTCGAAAAAGGCGGCATCACCTTGTCACGCAGCGGGTCGGATCGGGAATACGCAGGCAAGGTTGAAGGGATCGACGGTGTCTCTCTGATCCTGCTGTCGGCGGGGGAGATCCCGCGTGAACTGGCGGCGGGGCGGATTCATCTGGGTGTTACTGGGATCGATCTGGTGCACGAGAAACTGCCGCGCTGGGAACAGCAGGTTGAAGAGGTTTCGCGGCTTGGCTTCGGCAAAGCTGATCTGATCATCGCGACCCCGGCGTGTTGGGTCGATGTCGATACGCTTGATGACCTGGACGCGGCAGCTGCTGCGTTTCGCAAGACCCACGGCCACCGGCTGCGGATTGCCACCAAGTACCACCGTCTGGTTAGGGAATTCCTGACAGAAGCGGGCGTGGCCGATTACACGCTGGTCGACAGCCAAGGTGCGACTGAAGGCACGGTGATGAATGAAACCGCCGAAGCAATTGCCGATATCACCTCTACCGGAGAGACCCTGCGGGCGAACCATTTGAAGATCCTCTCGGACGGTCTGATTCTGCAATCGCAGGCCACGTTGTGGCGCAGTCGGGTTGCAAAATATGACGCGGCAGAAAAAGCAGCCCTGTCCGAATTGCTGGGTCGGCTGCGGTAGTTACAGCACGCCTATTTCTGCCAGGGCGCGGTTCAGATCGTCAGGCAGGGCGTCGTCCTGCTCGCGGTTTTTGGGCAAATCGGCTGGTGTATCTTCTGGCTTGAGATAACGCCACCCCTGGAACGGGCGTTTCAGGGCGTTCTGGGTGCGGTATAGCTTGGGGTCCAGTACAATGGCACAGCGACGGATGCCGTCCTCTCCGATCACTTCATCCAGACGCAGGATTCGCTGCCGACACTGGATTACGCCTTTGATGACCCAGTAGATTGATCCGCCGTTGAGTATTTCGGCTTCGCGCTTGGGCCACATACGTGTGACGTGGCGTGGAAGGCCATCTGCGAACCGCTGGCGATAGCTGTCCTGCCAGACGATCAGCGAGTCGACGCTTTCCGACCCGACCGAGAGTTTTATGAGGTTTACGTAATTATCCACAGCTTTCCCACAGAGTCGTCCCGAGGATGATCTTTATATTGTAGCTTGGTTCCAGTTGTCATCAAGGTGTTGTGGTGAGCATGTGATTTGGGGTAGTCTGGATACCTCTTTCAGCACAGGGAATCACCAATGAGCCGCTTTGCCGCCCCCATCGCCGAGCAGATCTGGGATATGAAGTACCGCTTTAAGCAGGCGGATGGCACCCCCATCGATCAGACGGTCGAAGACAGTTGGCGGCGCATTGCCCGCGATCTGGCGCGCGTGGAAAAAGACCCGAAGCATTGGGAAGAGAAATTCTATGAGGCGCTGGAGGATTTCCAGTACCTGCCCGCCGGGCGCATCACTGCGGGTGCGGGCACCGCGCGGCAGGTGACACTGTTCAACTGTTTCGTGATGGGCACGATCCCCGACAGCATGGGCGGCATTTTCGACATGCTGAAAGAGGCCGCGCTGACCATGCAGCAGGGTGGGGGGATCGGCTATGATTTCTCGACCATCAGGCCGCGTGGCGCTGACGTGAAAGGCGTCGCGGCGGATGCCTCGGGGCCGCTGAGCTTCATGGATGTCTGGGATGCCATGTGCCGCACGATCATGTCGGCAGGCTCGCGCCGGGGCGCCATGATGGCGACCATGCGGTGCGACCACCCGGATATCGAACAGTTCATCACTGCCAAGTCTGACCCCGCCCGCCTGCGCATGTTCAACATGTCTGTGCTGGTGACCGATCCGTTCATGGAGGCGGTCAAGGCTGATGGACCGTGGGAACTGGTGTTTGGTGACAAAGTCTATCATACCGTTCAGGCGCGTGATCTGTGGAACAAGATCATGCAGGCGACATATGATTTTGCCGAGCCGGGCGTGATCTTTATCGATCGGATCAATCAGGCCAACAACCTCTGCTACGTTGAAACAATCGCGGCCACGAACCCGTGTGGCGAACAGCCGTTGCCGCCTTACGGGGCCTGCCTTTTGGGTTCGATCAATCTGGCGCGCCTGGTGTCTGAACCGTTTGAAGCAACCGCCCGTTTGAATGAAGAGGCCCTGCAAGAACTTGTCGCCACGGCTGTTCGGATGATGGACAATGTCGTTGATGCGTCAAAATTTCCGCTGGCCGAGCAAGAGGCTGAGGCGCAAGATAAACGCCGTATAGGATTGGGCGTGACTGGATTGGCGGATGCGCTGCTGATGCTGGGCCTGCGCTATGGCTCCGACGAGGCGGCGCGTCAGACCGAGCGCTGGTTGCACGCGATCGCGCGCGCCGCTTATCTGGCGTCGGTGGACTTGGCAAAGGAAAAAGGGGCGTTTCCCCTGTTCGACGCCGAGAAATACTTGGCCAGCGGCACCATGCAGCAGATGGATGACGATGTCCGGGATGCCATCCGCGAGCACGGTATCCGCAACGCTCTGCTGACGTCGATCGCGCCCACAGGAACGATTTCCCTTTATGCGGGCAACGTGTCGTCAGGGATCGAGCCGGTCTTTGCCTATGCGTATACCCGTAAAGTTCTGCAAAAGGACGGATCGCGCACCGAAGAAGAGGTGGTAGATTACGCCGTGCAGATGTGGCGCGACAAGTTTGGCGATAAGGATTTGCCCGACTATTTCGTGAACGCCCAGACCTTGACGCCGGCCGAGCATGTCAAGATGCAGGCGGCAGCGCAGAAATGGATCGACAGCTCGATCTCGAAGACGATCAACTGCCCAGAGGACATCTCTTTCGACGCCTTCAAGGACGTGTACATGCAAGCCTGGGATCAGGGCTGCAAGGGCTGCACCACCTATCGCCCGAATGATGTGACCGGTTCGGTTCTTACAGTTTCGGAAAGCGATGACAAGGTGCCGGGCGAAAGCGCGGATGCTCCGCACGAGGTGGATGGCGGAGACGTCATCTATATGTCCGAGCCACTTGACCGGCCGCAGTCGCTGGAAGGGTCGACCTACAAGCTGAAATGGCCCGACAGCGAGCACGCGATATATCTGACCATCAATGACATCGTCATCGGCGGCAGGCGGCGTCCGTTCGAGGTGTTCATAAACTCGAAGAACATGGAGCATTACGCCTGGACTTTGGCGCTGACCCGGATGATCTCGGCCGTATTCCGGCGGGGCGGGGACGTGTCCTTTGTGGTAGAAGAGCTGAAAGCCGTGTTCGACCCGCGTGGTGGTGCGTGGGTGAAGGGCAAATACATCCCGTCGATCCTCGCGGCGATCGGTGGCGTGATCGAGCAGCACCTGATCGCGATTGGGTTCCTCGAGGGTGAGGGCATGGGCTTGAAGTCCGACCCGCAGGCGCAGGTGGTTAACATGGACGCGCCGCGCGGCAAGGCCTGCCCGTCCTGCGGCCAGTACGACATGGTGATGATCGAGGGCTGCATGACGTGTCGCAGTTGTGGGCATTCGAAGTGTTCAGGTTAGTTTTCTTGGTCCAGTTATGAAAGGACGGGCAATTCAGAGCCGCTTTGGCTGAATTGTCTGTCACTTTTCAGGTCCGTTTCTGCCACTGCGACTTAAGTTATTGAAATCATTAAAAGTGAAATGCGCCGATCTGCGAGGGTCGGCGCATTCGTTTGGGGTCATACAATTCCCGGCCTCCACTTGAAGCCACCGAGAAAAATGATGTTTGTCTTTGGTATAAAAACGCATCTCTATATCCGCCGCAGCTGCGTTACGCGAAGCAAAAATCCTGATCGAACAACGGAGGAGACACTGCAAAACAAAACGCCCCCTTAGTGTTCTGGGCTATCGCCCGCCAGCGCCCGAAACCATCATCCCGGTGGATTACAGGCCGATGATGCACTTACAATCAAACTGGACCAGTCAGATGAGGCCGCACAGAGCCGCTGCTGCCAGAATTGCACCCAAAGTATTGCACTCAGTTCGGACCAGTTTCTGGGGTCAAGACCAAAGTCTGGCCTTGCCGCCCTATACTGCAACGAGCCGGAGTCGCTCCCTAAACCAATCAAACGCTCGTGGTCCAAATCGTTCGATGACAGACACTGCCTGCAACAATGGGTCTTTTTAGCGGTTGAAACCCGCACCCGTGACTCCGGCCCCAATCAATCGATTAAGTAAACCGTTTCACCAGTTTCTATTGCTTGTTGTGCCGCTTGCCCCATCCTAACGGCCCAGAGGCCGTCCTTCAAACTCACATCCGGTTTTGCCTTTTCGCCACGAAGCACGGCCAGGAACCCTTTATGCTGATAGTAGGTCGACCCATTGTGATCCCCGGCCGCCAAAAGGTTGGGGTCCACCGGAACGTCCATTGATACCGGACCTTTGGGATTGCGCGGGCTCAGGATCAACTGCGGCAGTGGCGGGGTTCCCAAATGATCGGGCCAGAATCGTCCGGGTCCGGGCACCAACGCCTCGATCTTGGCGTCCGGTCCGATGGCCGATATTTCTTCTTGATAGCGTGAGCCTTCGGCAAACATGCAAAGTTCCAACATCGCGCGCGCACCCGAAGCAAAGTCGACCAGAACATAGCCGTGATCCAGAATATCTGGTGTTTGACCGTCGTAACTCTCGTTCAAATGGTTCACCGCCTGCCCACCACTTGCCGTTATACGCACCGGATCGGATTGCAATATCAGACGCATCAGGTCGAAGAAGTGGCAGCATTTCTCGACAAAAGTACCACCAGTATTTCGGTTGAACCGGTTCCAGCTGCCGACCTTGTCCAAGAATGGAAAACGATGCTCGCGGATCGATAGCATTTTTACCCCACCTGTCGCCTCAGCCTTCTCGATCAGAGCAGCAATGGGGGGCATGTACCGGTATTCCATCGCAACCCAAATCGGGCAGGGATAGTCGCGCTGCAACTGCTCGAGTCGGGGCATGTCTTGCGGGTTGGTGAACAATGGCTTTTCTACCAAAAGCGGTAGTGGACGTGTTTCAGCGATTTCGCAGATCTGGTCCACATGAAGATGGTTCGGGCTGACAATGACGACGCAGTCCAGCTCTTCTACCGCCAGAAGCTCTTGCACGGAACCTACCATGGTTGCAGTTGGCGCAATTGCCTTAGCGGCTTTTGCCATCTCCTGATCTGGTTCAAAGATCGCAGCCACACTGGTGCCTTCCAGCAATCCGATATTGTGCAGGTGCTCTTGCCCCATCATTCCGCATCCAATCAGCCCGTAATTGATGGTCCGGGTCATGTGCGATTCCTTTTACTTCAGACGTTGAACGTAGTTGGCCCGATCCGGGTCGAACCATGTTTTTGAGAATTCAACGGGTTCGGCGCTTTCCGACCAGCTGAACCGCTCGATATAACCTACCGCTTGGCCCGCTGGTTTGGTGAAGTCTGGGGGCGTCCAGTCCGGTAGAGGACGGACCGAGACTCTGTCTTCGGCCCTTGCGATCCAAAAGCCCAATTGGTGCTGATAATAGCGATAGAGCGAGTCGGACAGCAGGCTCTGGTCGATTAGGCCGGCTGATTCGTCCAGCCAAATTTCTTCGACAGCGATGATTGTATCATTCAGGTAGCGCATCCGCCGGACACGCGAACCGGCATCAGAAGCACCGAATTTTGGCAGTTCGACTGGCTTCTTCAGATGGTCAACCGACAGGATATCTGCACGTGGCAGGCCACCTCCTTCAGGCAGTTCCAGCCTGAACATTGCATAGACGCTGTTTTGTGTGCCGGTCTCGCGGATGTAGTTGCCCGAGCCTTGGATACGCTCCAACATCCCCTTTTTTTCTAGCTCAGAGAGCGATTTTCGCAGCGTTCCAACCGAGACATTCAATTCCGCGGCCATCTCGCGCTCGGGTGGCAAACGCTCACCTTCAATAAGGCGACCAGCCGCGATGTCACGGATCAGAAGTTCCGCGATCTGAATATATACCGGCAGGGCATTTTGGTTTCGGTTGGACGCAGGCACAGTAGACGCTTCACTCGGCCGCAGGAAGAATTGATACACTATTGATCTACATCAAAGCGATTGCTACGCAAGAGGAAAGTCAAAGATGTACGGAGCGTGAATCAAATGAGCATCGTCCCCATCACATCCCCCGATCTGGATGCGGCCGAAGTTTCGTGGTTTGCCGCGCTGTGTTCCGATGATTACCAGTTCCTTGGCGTTCCCGATGGCGACCTGCGGTCGAGTTGGGAGCATTGCTCGAAAATTGTGAAAGAGGCCGAAGCGCAGGGTTTTCGCAACATCCTCTGCCCGTCCTCTTATCAGGTCGGTCAAGACACGTTGAGCTTTGTCGCCGGCTGCGCTCCGATCACCGACCGGATCAACCTGCTGGCCGCCGTACGCTGTGGTGAGATGCAACCGATCATGCTGGCCCGCACCATCGCAACGCTGGATCACATGCTGAAGGGGCGGTTGACGGTTAACATCATCTCATCCGACTTTCCCGGTGAGGAAGCCGACAGCGGGTTTCGTTATCAACGATCGCGCGAAGTGGTGGAGATTCTGAAACAGGCTTGGACGCAGGATGAGATCAATCATGCAGGCGAAGTCTATAACTTCTCGGGCCTGACCACTGACCCAGCCAAGCCATACCAGACTGGAGGGCCGCTACTCTATTTCGGCGGCTATTCTCCCTCCGCTTTGGATCTGTGTGGCGAGCATTGCGATGTCTATCTGATGTGGCCTGAAACCAAGGACCAACTGGCTGAACGGATGAAGGCTGTTCACGCCGTCGCTGAAAACTACGACCGCACGCTGGATTACGGCCTGCGTGTCCATATGATCGTTCGCGATACCGAGGCTGAGGCGCAGGAATACGCGGATTACATCGTCTCGAAGCTGGACGACGAATACGGTCGCGCCATCCGCGAACGGGCGCTGGATTCGACCTCGCTTGGTGTGGCGCATCAGGCTAGGAACCGCGACCTGGCGGATGAGTACGGCTATGTCGAACCCGGTCTCTGGACCGGTGTTGGCCGGGCGCGGTCTGGCTGCGGTGCCGCTCTGGTCGGATCAACCGATCAGGTTATGTCGAAGATCGAGGAATACCAGAAGATGGGCATCCGCGCTTTCATCTTCTCGGGCTACCCGCATCTGGACGAAGCCCGTCATTTCGGTGCCCGCGTGTTGCCGAACCTGAAAACCTGTTCCCTTCCCAAAGCTTACGGAAGGGTTCCAAATACGACCCCGGTCACACCGCTGGGCAACGGAGAACGCCGCTGATGCAACGTGTGAAACTATCTGACTCGCTGGAAATGAGCCGCCTTGTCTATGGCATGTGGCGGTTGGGCGACGACAGTGACACGTCCGCGGGCCATGTCGAGGCCAAGATTCAGGCCTGTCTGGATCAGGGCATCACCACCTTCGATCAGGCCGACATCTATGGCGGCTACCAGGCCGAGGCTGTGCTGGGCACGGCCCTGCGCGCCAATCCAAGCCTGCGTCAGAAGATGGAAATTGTCACCAAATGTGACATCGTCGCGCCGGTTGGCCGTTACGCGGATGCGAAAGTAAAATACTACGACACCTCGCGCGCCCACATTCTGAAATCGGTCGACACGTCGCTGTCGGAAATGGCGATTGACCACATCGATCTGCTGTTGATCCACCGCCCAGATCCCATGATGGACCACCATGAAACTGGAGCAGCTCTGGATGAGGTTGTTGCCAGTGGGAAGGTCGCCGCCGTCGGTGTGTCCAACTTCCGCCCGTGGGATTGGTCGTTGCTGAAATCGGCGATGAAAACGCAGTTGGTCACCAACCAGATCGAAATCTCTCTCGGTGAGATCAGCCCCTTCACCAACGGAGACCTGGCGTTTCACCAACAGCATGGCCATCCGTTGATGGCATGGTCGCCGCTGGGTGGAGGTCTGTTGATGGCCGGAAACCCACCGGTTGGGGTCGTCGCTGATGAAATCGCAGCCGAGTTCGGCGTGGATCGCGCCGCCGTCGCCGTGGCGTTCCTGCTGGCCCATCCGGCCAACATCCTGCCGGTTCTGGGCACCAACAGTATGGACCGGATCAAACGCGCCTCGGACGCATTGAAAGTCAAACTGGATCGGGAAAGCTGGTTCCGCCTGTACGAGGCGGCACTGGGGCACGAGGTTCCATGATGAACGCAATCTCAAAGGACATGACCCACACCTTCGTTCCTCAAAAGGACGACACCCGCACCTTGCGCGATGCCTTCGGCCGCTTTGCGACCGGTGTCACCATCGTCACTTGCGACAGCGCGGACGGGCCGATCTGCATCACCGCGAACAGCTTTTCGTCCCTTTCGCTCGACCCACCGCTAATCATGTGGGCCGGAGACCGCAACTCGCGCCGCTTCCCATATTTCCACAAAGCCCGTCATTTCAACGTCCACGTGCTGTCCTCGGAACAGGCCGAGCTGTGCTTCGGCTGCTCGAAAGACGCCTTTGCACTGCGGGACATCAACCACGAGCGCTGTGATAATGGGACACCGGTGTTGGCGGATTGCCTGGCTCGGTTCGAATGCGAACAGCACGCGTATCACGATGCAGGCGATCACGTTATTGTAGTTGGAAAGGTTCTCAAGGCCAGCATGTCGGATGGAGACGCGCTGACCTTCTATGCTGGGAAACTCGGCCAATTCGCGAAAGCCTAAGCGCGATTTGACGACCGTGGGACATACCCGCGGCTGAACAAGGGAGGATCCGCATGAGCGGACTGGCATCGGTGCTTGCGCCGATTGCATTCGTGAACGAAACCGTGCTGCGTCTGGGCCGCGCGGTTGGTGTTGTTGCGATTGCGCTCATGGTTATCGCAATTCTGATCCAGGTGTTCTTCCGATACGTTCTGGGTAATGCGCTGCCCTGGCCGGATGAGGCCGCGCGGTTCTGCATGTTGTGGATGACCGGTCTTATGGCGCCCACCGCCTTTCGGCGCGGTGGCTTTGTGGCCATAGACATGCTGGAACGCTTCCTTCCCCGCGTCATCGGCCAAACGCTGAATCTGTTCCTGCTTTTGATCGCGCTCTCCGTCTTGGTGGTCGCAGTCAACATCGGCTGGTCCGAAGTTACCGGCTTTGGCGGCAAATTCGCCACTGCCGCGCTGTATCTGCCCACCTCTTTCGCGTTCGACGAATGGTATCGCATTCCGCGCAGTTGGATGATGGCATCGCTGCTGGTGGGGATCATCCTGCTGATCTCGGTGAATATCGAGCTGATCCTGCGATCCTTCATCACTTTGCTGGGCGGCGGCCACCTGTTGCCCGAAATTCCCGATGCGGCAGTGGGGGCCGAATAAATGCTGATCTGGTTCCTGCCAACCTTCCTGATTTTCCTGCTGATCGGCCTGCCGGTCTTTTTCGCTTTGCTCGCGGCGCCCGGAATCCTGCTGTGGCTGAACGGCCAGACGAACGACATCACGCTGCTCTATCGCAATGTCTATAACGGCATGGACAGCTTCCCTCTGATGGCGATCCCGTTCTTCATGCTGGCAGGAGAGCTCATGAACCGAGGCGGCATAACTATCCGCCTCGTCGAGTTTTCCCAGGCTTTGATGGGCCACCTGCGCGGTGGTCTGGCGCATGTGAACGTCCTCAGTTCGATCCTGTTCGCGGGCCTGTCCGGTTCTGCCGTTGCTGATACCTCCGCGTTGGGATCAATGCTGATCCCGGCGATGGAGAAACAGGGCTACACCCGCAAATTTGCCGCCGCGATCACGGCGGCGAGTTCCGTGATCGGGCCGATCATTCCGCCCTCGGGCATAATGATTATCTATGCCTATGTGATGGGCGAAAGCGTGGCCGCATTGTTCCTTGCGGGTATCGTTCCGGGCGTGATGGTCGGAGTCGGTCTGATGCTGATGATCAAACTGATGGCCGACCGCTACGACTTCCCCGTCGCCAGCCGCAAATACACATGGTCCGAGCGGCGTCAGGCCAGTTTGAAGGCCTTCTTCCCACTTATGACACCGGTGATCATTCTGGGCGGTATTCTGGGTGGTATCTTCACGCCAACTGAGGCTGCGGCAGTCGCCGTGGGTTATGCCTTCATCATCGGTTTCTTCGTCCTGCGCACACTGACATGGAAAGAAGTTCCCGAGGTGCTCAGCAACGCAGGCATGACCTCAGCCGTTGTTCTTCTGCTGGTCGGCGCGGCAATGGCGTTCAAGACGGTTGTCAGCCTCAGCCATGCGCCGGAACAACTGGCCTCGCTGATCCTCAGCCTGTCAGAAAACCCGCTGATCCTTCTGTTCCTGATCAACCTGCTACTGTTCATCGTCGGCATGTTCTTGGACGCAGGCCCCGCGATCATCATCCTTGGACCAATCCTTGGCCCGATCTTCGCTAGCCTCGGCGTCGACCCGATCCATTTCGCCATCATCATGAGCGTCAACCTGACGGTCGGCCTCGCCACACCACCGATGGGTTTGGTGCTGTTTGTGGCAGCAGCCGTATCCCGCGAACGGGTCGAAACCATCGCCAAGGCGATCCTGCCGTTCCTGGCGGTCGAAATCATCGTGATCTTCCTGATCACGTATATCCCCGCACTATCCATGACGATCCCGAGGATAACGGGATTTGCCAACTAACCAAGTTCCACAGGGAGGAAACGCATGCTCAGAGACTTTATCAAAACCGCAGCGGTGGCCACATCGCTGGTGGCGGCGTCCGCAATGGCCGCGATAGCCGCCGACTATACGCTGCGCGCAACTGCAAATTCGAACGAAAACGATGAGGATTATGATGGTCTGATCGTCTTCAAGAATTATGTCGAATCTGCCTCGAACGGCGCGATTGAAGTCGATCTGTTCATCGGCACACAGCTCTGCTCGAACGGAGCCGAATGCTTGCAGGGCGTGGCAGATGGCACAATCGACATCTACATCTCCACTTCCGGCGGTGCCTCAGGCATCTTTCCCTACGTGCAGGTTTTAGACCTGCCCTATCTGATGGCCGATGATCGCATTGCCGAGCATGTACTGTCGGGCGACTTCACCCGTACCATGCGTGACATGGCGCTTGAGGATTCCGGTGGCGCAATCCGCCTGATGACCATCGGCAACACCGGCGGCTGGCGCAACTTTGCCAACACCCAGCGCCGGATTGCTGAGCCTGCCGATATGAAAGGTTTGAAAATCCGCACCGTGGTCGCCGATCTACCGCAGGAACTGGTCAAGGCGTTGGGCGCTTCGCCTACCCCGATCCCATGGCCGGAACTGTTCACCAGTTTCCAGACCGGTGTCGTTGAAGGATCCAAGAACGGCATCACCGACATTATGGGCATGAAATTTCCGGATGCGGGCCTGCAATATGTGACGTTGGACGGCCACGCCTATATGGGCGCACTGTGGTGGATGAACAACGCCAAGTTCCAAGAGATGCCTGAGGATATGCGCCGCGTCGTGGTCGACGGGTTCTATGCGTTGCAACAGGCCACTTTTGCTTCTCCCAAGCGCAAGTCGATTCAAGCCTATGAGGATTTCGTCGCCGGTGGCGGTGACCTCTATGTGCCGACACCCGAACAGAAAGCTGCGTTCAAAGAGGCCGCAACGCCAGTCTATGATTGGTTCCAGTCCAACGTTGCTCGTGGCGATGAGATCTTCGTTGCATTGACCGAAGCGGTTGCGGCGGCTGAGGCGGACGTCAACGCCGCTCGCGATGCGGACCTGAACTAAACGGAAGGGTCGGGCTTTACGGCCCGGCCCTCACCGAAACGGGTACATCCACCCTTTGTAGTCATTGACGAGAACATGCGCCCTTTCGATTTGCTCCGGCGACATTTTCTTTACCACTTCCTCAAGGCTGATCGCCGCGTCGGGGTCGCCGCCAATGGCGCTGAGCGTGTACCACATATACGCGCGCACCAAATCGGGCGCAGGTATGCCCAGACCCAATTCGTAGTACCAGCCAACGCCCGACTGCGCCCCCGGATGCCCCTTCATCGAGGCGCGCAGATACCATTCAAAGGCCCGTTCGTAATCCTGCTCGACCCCGAGACCCAGCCCGTACATCACGCCGATCAACTCCTCGGCCTCGGCGTTGCCCGAGCGAGCGGCTGGAAGAAGTTCCTCGCGTGCGGCTGCAAACTGTCCGGCTTCCATCATATCGCGCGCTTGCTCCAGTTCAGCCAGAGCCGGAGACGCAAAAACGCAAAGGGCAAAAACAAGCTGGCGCATGGGATGATTGCTCTCTCCTGGGTCGCGGCCGCTGCGGCACAGGATTTGCCGCACCCGCTGACAGATGATGACTTTATCCCCTTTGATATGGAACAGGCCGCCATCGGTCATCAACTGTTTTACGACCCGATCCTGTCCGGCAACCGCAATATTACCTGCGCCCATTGTCACCACCCGGATTTCGGCACCTCGGACGGGTTGTCGCTGGGCATAGGAGAAGGCGGGCAGGGATTGGGACCGGACCGCACACCCGGCACCGGGGCCGACAGAATACGCAAACGCATCCCCCGCAACTCACCGGGCCTATGGAACCTTGGGGCCAAGGACATTCACACCGTCTTTCATGACGGCAGGCTGAGCATTTCCAACGACTACGGCAACGGCTTCAATTCCCCGGCGCAGGAGTGGCTGCCCGAAGGCCTGAATTCTCTGCTTGCGGCACAGGCTCTGTTTCCCCTGACCTCACAATTCGAGATGGCGGGCAATGTGGCCGAAAATGAGGTCACGGGCGCGGTGCATGATCGTATTGACAAGGGCTGGCCGATTCTGGCGAAACGCGTCCGCACCGATCCACGCTATGGTCCGGCCATCGTCGCCGCCTTTGATGAGGTCGAGACGACCGAGGACATCACTATCACCCACGTCGCCAACGCTCTGGCCGCTTTCATGGCGATTGAGTGGCGTAGCACCGACAGCCCGTTTGACCACTACCTTGCGGGCGACACGAATGCCCTTTCAACAGCACAAATGGATGGGATGAAGCTATTCTACGGCGAAGCTCGCTGCTCCACCTGCCACACCGGACCGCTCATGTCAGATCAGAAGTTCCATGCATTGGGTTTACCACCCTTTGGGCCGGGTCGTACCCGGCAGTGGGATCCCTTCGTCCGGGATGTGGGCCGCATGGGTGAAAGCAACCGCCTGGAGGATGCTTACAGGTTCCGCACCCCGATGCTACGAAACGTTGCCCTGACCGCGCCCTATGGTCACAATGGCGCGTTCCCCGATCTTGAAAGCGTCATTCGCCATCATTTGGATCCGCAGGCAAGCCTCGACAAATGGACTCCTCAAATGGCTGCATTACCCGAGGTACCATGGTTACAAAAAACTGATTTCCTAGTTTGGGAGGACTACTATGAAATGGAACGTCAACGCGAAAAAAATGACATTGAACCGATCCAACTCACGGAAGTGGAAACCCAAAACCTGATTGCTTTTCTGCATTCGTTGACAGGTAGCAGCGTCGACTCGTCGAAATTCGGTGTGCCGAAGGGATTTGCTCCTTAATCATCCCTCACATCATCAAGGTACAGCCAGAGAAATCGCATCCTGCCGTCCTTCTTGTCTCTCCCTTCCGACGCGAGCGTGGAATGAAGTGATCCGTAGAAAGAAAGTCTCTGTAGAGCGGCGCGAAACAAAAATATTTACCCCTGATATGGTATCGGACCGATAAAATCTGACAAGACCAACATCAGTATCTGGGGCGCTGTTCTTGAGGGCGGCATATTTCCGTTACCATATGAATTCAATCTCGACCGCGCGTCTTTATCGCCACCCCCGGATACGAAAAACCACCAACAAAGCCGTCATACGCACTTGCTGATCTATCGGGTATCGATCAGGAAAGCATACTGGTGGGATGCTCTTGTTGCGCTTCGCATTTCTGAGTGCAGGTTTCAAATGTTGGCATTGTCCGCGATCTATGAGTCCGCCCCCATCATATTTTGCGTCTGCAGCAAATGTCCTTGCTTACAGGTCGCACCGCAGCGAAGCCCACCGACCAAAGGCAGCAATGGGCCGACTGCCCTCAAATGTGAGGAGCTTTCAAGTAGTGCTGTATCGCCTCTCGCTTCGGCTCAGGGCCCATTTCGCGTGGTTTCTGCTCTGTTGGGAATGGCTGGATTGTCTAGCCTTCGGCAGTTTTAATCTTCCACGCTTCAAGACGCCTGAGAAGCGAGAGGTCCCAATCCTGGACACCTGTCTTCTCTGTCCAGTTTTCGTGCTGCCTGACAAGTTTGAACTGGCCAAGTCTGACAGCAGAATTGCCCTCATGTTCAAAAAAGATTGGTTCTTCGCGGGTACAGTCCTATCCGCGAAACACGTCCATCAAAGATTGCCCTTGCATGGGTTGAATCGTGTGACCACCCACCTCAGATTGGTAGGCGCACCCCGACGCCTCCAGAATGGTGGGCAAGATGTCGGCCACATGACAGGCCGCATGCCCTTTAATCTTCGGTGCAATGCCTTTTGGCCAATGGGCAATGAGCGGGGTCGAGATGCCGCCCTCATGGACATAGTGCTTGAACAGGCGAAATGGCGCATTCGAGACATTTGCCCACGGATTGTCATCGCTCTGGTAGATCTGGGCATCACCCGGCATCACGTCCAGGCGGTTTCCTATTGTGATCTGCTGTCCATCCTGCGTCGTGTCCGGGAAAAATTTGGCCCATCCGTCTTCTGCCATGAACTCCGCGCAGCCGCCGTTATCAGACAAAAAACATGATCAATGTGTTCTCGAACTGTCCTATACTTTTCAACTCCGCGACCAACCTCCCAATCGATTGATCCATGCGGTCGATCATGGCCGCATAGGTGGCCATTTTGCGTGCCTCCCAATCGGTATTTCTCTTTGGTCCAAGGATGAACGTCTGCGTCGCGAGCTGAAATTTCCCAGTTCCTCTGGAATAAACCGATGTCGTTAACAGTCTCGCGCCGGGCTGTGCGCGTCGCGTCCGAGCCATTCGAATACACACCGTCATAGCGCGCGATTTCTTCTGGATGGGTATCGTTGCGGTATATTGCTGTAAAACAAAAGGCTCCGTCAGGGGCCTTATTTAATTGGTCGGAGTGAGAGGATTCGAACCTCCGACCCCTGCCTCCCGAAGACCGGTGCAGAGGGCCAAGCCATTGATTTTTGGGCAAAGGAGCCTTGTTTTTCAGGCTGCTTTGCCAAGCAAAGCAACTAAGACATGGTTCGACAGGTTCATTGAACCTAAGAGCACTGTCTACATGTGCGTTAATCCTACAGTTCCCGTAACAGCCGCTGCGTTTTCGGCATGCGGTCCAGACTGGCCTCAATTCTAGAACGCCACTTGGTGCCACGAGAGAGTGCGTCTTCGTAGGCGTCAACCAATTCATCCGGTCGATCCTGAGAAAGCACCTCTATTAGAAACGCGGCCTGTCGTCTGTCCTTTTCTGCTTTGAGGGCATTTTCACCGGGACGGCGACGGTCCGCGACGATCAACTTGTGGATGGCATAGCGTTCTGGCTGCGGGATCTGCACCAAAACGCCACTCCGGTAGGTTACAGCAGCGTTGATTGGCTCCGCGATGAGGTAGTTCAGATGGTGCAGCCCTTGCGCATCCACTCCCAAAGCGGGCAGTTCGCGCACATCCTCATCCTCACCAAATGATGGAGTGAGGAATTCTATAAGCGTGTCGCCTCGTGTCTGTTTCCAACGCCAGGTGCGTCCGGCCGTGAGACTGGGCTGCGCCATGAAGTCGAAATCGTGGAACACATCTTCCAGCGATGGTGATGCAGTGTCCTCCAGCACCAGCGACAACCTAGAAAAGCTGGCGATGTCGATGTCATCCGTGTGAGCGGTCATATCCATGTCGAAACGCACACCCAATTCACCTTCGTAGAGGCGGAAGGCGTGGGTCCCCACTATGGTGCCACCTAGACGAAATACGCCGGACGTTGCCATCGCAGAGAGCAGGCTGCCGGTGGCAGCGTCCAGACCCAGGAAACCTTCTGCTCTTAGGAGCCGCACGAGGCGCGCCCGGTTGCGGCGGCGGTCTTCCTGTTGGGCTTTCAAAGTTTTGTGCTGTTCCAGCCGGCCGCGCAGTTCCTCACAATCCTCTCCCAGGTAGTGCTTTTTGACATCGGAACCGACCCGGTAGGTGTCATACCAGTAGGTCCTGTCGTTGCGTTCGACTCGTGTGGGGGTGCCCCGGATGTCCGAAACGGAATCGTCTCGCAGTGAACGCAGGAGATCGTGATAAGCGGCATGTGCTATGGATGAATGGCGCGTGAACATCTTGGCTTCTACTGTGCTCAACGGATTTTATTTTTGTTGAACATAACATATGTTCAACAAAAAATAAAGATGTTGAACACCACGCTTTTAGCCCTGTAACTCGTGAATACACACAGATGGGCATATATTTCTCGCGATGTCGCAGAGATGCGCGTGATGAGTCAGGTAGATCACCTGGCCGCTTTTGCTCATCTCAGCTAGCAGGCCGAAGGCCTCGGCGGTGCGGTCGTCGTCGAAGCTTTCCATGATGTCATCGGCAATGAACGGCACTGGGCCGTTGTTGCGAGCAAACTCGTGGTAGCCTGCAATGCGTAGCGCAAGGTAGAGCTGAGCACGGGTGCCGTCTGAGAGTTGGTCAGCCTGTTTCGAGCCACCCCCAGCGGCCAGCGCCACCAATACTTCGCGGGAACCATCCGGCTGTGCGGCGAGGCCGGAATAGCGGTCCCGCGACATGATGCGGAAGGCTTCTGATGCGCGTTCGAGCATACCGCTGCGGTGAGTGTCACGATAGCTCCTGAGAGCGGCTTCGACTGCCAAGAGCCCCAAACGCTGCCGTAGGTGGCGCCGGGCGCCGTCCTCAATCTCAAGCAACAATGTCTGGCGTTGTTCTTCCAGACGGGCAACTGCGTCATCTCCACCGACCGCTTCGACGGCGTCTTCCGCCTTGCGAAAGTCGTCCTGTGCTTCTTCCTGCGCTGTGCGCAGGGTTTTCAAATCGGTCCGCAGGCTGTCGGCGCGTGCGGCGAGCGCATCGGCATCTAGATCACGCAGTTGCGCACGTGCTTTTTCGACTGTATCGCATCGCATTCCTGCACAGAGGTCTTCGGTCAGTTCGCGCTGAGTTTCACGCAGTTTCGACAGTTCCCCTGCTCGCGTGAGCGCATCGCGCGCTTCGGCCCAAACGTCGACTTCAAAGTGACGGGAAAACTCGACGGTCCGATTGCGATGAATCTCGGCTTCCTCTTCCAACTCCGAGAGGGCTTGTGTGGCCGTCGTCAAACGATCTGAGAGGTTGGCTCGCTGATCTTCGCGGCTCTCCGCTGCGCGCTGTCGCCGGGTGATGTCACGCCACAGATCAGTCGCTGGCAGATCGGAAGGCATTTCGAGGCGAACCGCCAAATCGCGAGCCTCTTTTTCAAACCTTTCGCGGTTGGATTGCATGGTCGTTATCCGGTGGGTCAGTTCACCGATGCGGTCCTGATGTTCACGTAGTTGGTCGAGCTCTTCGAGGATCGCACGCATCTCGTCGACAGCGGGCGGCGCGTCAGCCATCCAAGTGTCGGCACAGGCGGCTTCCCACTCCATCTGCCATGCGGCGCGCGCGCCGTCAGCCTCTAGTTTGTTGCGCTCACGTCTGGTCAGGTTCTGACGGGCCTCGGCTTCGGTCTCGCTCAAAGCCTCAACCTTAGACACCTGATCCAAGAGAGATTGAGCGGTTTCAAGGGCTAGGGCCAGGCTCGTATCTTTGGGTATTGCGCGGCCCGCCTGTGCGAAAGCGTTCGAAATATCCAAACGAGCCTGGGCGACGACCTGCACGCGCCGGGCAAGATCGCGCGCCTTGTCATCGTGTTTGACCAGGGCATCCTGTGCTATGTCGAGCTTGTCGAGCCAAGCGCGGAAAGTTGGCAGGTCGATGTCGGTGGGGAGTGCGGGGGAGACCTTGGCAGCGATTCCGGCAAGCCGTTTCGCCAGGTTTTTGCGCCGCTCCCTGGCCTCGGCCGATTTCACTTTGGCGGCGTCAACTTGTTGTTGGGCTTCGACCAACGCACGCTCGGCCTCGGCAGTCTTTTCGGCATGGGCGCGTTGATCCGCAAGGGTGGCAGTCACCTGGTCGTCGAGGCGCATCGCAACCTCAAAGCACTCTGCTGTTTTGTCCGTCAGATCCGCACGGTGGCGGGACCATTCTAATTCCCGACGTGTTCGCACTTGAGCTGCCTCTTCCAGAGTAACTACGGCAGTTGTTCCGACTGCATCGCGTCGAGCGAGAGCTTGGGTCACAGCGTGTTCTAGTTGCTCCAGCCAATCATCCGCCCGGTCGATCGCCCTATCAGCCTCGGCGATTTCCGCGTCCAGTTGCTCAAGAGCGGCGTCGTCTGGCGGAGTCAAACTCGCCAGTTCATCGTTGTTTCCCGTCCAGGGCGAAAGCGTAGACAGGGCTGATTTCAAACGCGCTTCCTTCTCTTCAAGCTCGGTGCTTACACGGTCGTGAGCGCCGACAGGATCGTCGCGGCGAAGGTTTTGCACCAAACCGGCCAGCCCACCCAAATTTGACACGCTGCCTCCAGCCTTACTTAAACGCCGCTCAGCGCGCTCGAGGTCATCTTTAGCAAGTTGCAATTCTCTAGTCGCAGAATCGCACGCGGTTTCCACACCAGAACTTTTTTCGATCAGCGCGCGCAGGCGCCCCAGGCTTCTTGCCTCGGGCAACAGCTTGGTCGGATCCGCCCCGACGTGCCCCAGTCGAGACAGGCAATCATTGACTGCTGCGGCCCTAGCATCGAGCTCTCCCCGCCGTTTGGGCAAGTCCTCCACCGCGGTGTCATGGGCCGATTTCAATTGTTCCGCCGCCTCGATGTCCTCGCGTGCTTTCAGAACCACCCCGTCGGGTGGGAGGTCGTTCAATTCGGCTACCAACCCTGCCACAGTCTTTTTCGCGGCCTCAAGCCGGGTGGCAATGGCGGTCTCCCTGCGGTCAAGTTCGGGAAGTTCGGCGAGCCATCCCTCTGGAGGTTCTGGTAGCGAACCGTAACTGGCGATCTCCGCCTCTAGGCGGTCCAGCCGCGGCAAAAGCGGTAGTGCTGCGATGTGGCGGTCGGTCTCGATTACTTCGGTCTGTGCAGCTTCTGCCGCCTCGCGCGCCTTGTGCCAGGCATCTTTGGTCCGATCGCATTCAGTTGATAGGCGAGCATACTCGGAAGCAGCAGTGTCCAATTCCTTAATCTGCCTTCCCAAGTCGTCGTAGGCGGCACAAAGATCGCGCAACGCACCCTTGCGTCCGGTCCTGTTCAGGAACCCCTCTGACTCTGCATTCAATTCGTCCAACTGCGCCGCCAAATCGGTCATCCCCGCGCTTGCCTGAAAAAGCAACTCACCGAGATCCCCCTTGCTGGCAAGGATGCTTTCGCCTCCTTCATCCAGGGTCTGTCGATTGAGTGAGAACATCGCCGCATAGGATGTGCGGTCGAGTCCTCGCAGACCGCCATGCAGCAGCGCTTCACCCAGCGGTTCACCGCTGGCGTCGAGCAGAGAATTGTCACGTTTCTTGACCCGAAGCAGTTCATGCGTCTGCCCGTCGATTTCTAGCACGGCCCCCAACTGCATCGACTGATAGGGGTGAATGAATCCCATGCTGCTTCGCACGGGGATCTGGAACAGCATGTCCAGCCAACCTTCGAGCAGGGTGGATTTCCCAGCTTCGTTTGCGCCGTAGATCACGTGCAGGTCGGGGTCACCGGGTGTTTGGACGGGAAACGAAAGGCTCAGATCAGTGAACTTGCCAAAACGGGTGAGGTCGAGCCGGTTCAATCGCATCGCTCAACCATCGGTCTCTTCGAGGCGCGCAAGAACCTCCATTGCGCCCTGCTGCATCGCATGGACAATAGTCGCGGCCGTCTCTTCCTGACTATCACCCAGGAGCGCTCGCAACTCACGTGGGATATACTTCAGCAAACGTTCCACGTCTTCCAGAACGGCCGGATCATCAGGGGGAAGACTTCGCTGCGTGATGATCTGAGCCAGTTCCTCTAACGCGCCTCCAGTGGACGCATTGCTGACGGCGGACAACGCAAGCTCGATCTTGTCGATCCAAAGCGTGCCGATCTGCTCGGCGACGTTCTGCGCCTCGGCGTGTAGCAGGTCGAGGTCACGACCCGCTCTCCAGGCCAATGGAGTTTTTCCAGTCAGCACTGGTCGGACGATCAGCTGCTCACCAGCGTGGTCACGCCGCGCTGTTTGCAGAGCATGCTTCAGCGCCTCAATTAGGTCTGGCCAGTCAGATAATAGGTGGCATTCCACCGGGAGCCGTTCGAACTGCGCCATCGCGAGGTGCCGTTCTTCTACTGCGACCAAACCGTCGTCGGCCACCGAAACCAGCGAAACCGACTTGTTCCCGGCCTCACCGATGTCGCGACCCTGCGGTATTCCGGGCATGACTACAGTTGTCGTGCCGGTGTGAATGGTCCGCCGGTGGATGTGCCCCAGCGCCCAATAGTCGAACCCGGTCGCTTGAAGTTCGGCCAGCGTGCAAGGTGCATATGGATCATGCCCCTGCGCTCCGCCGAGGGACGTGTGTAGCATTCCGATATTGAAAGCCCCCATCACCGGTGGCCCAAAACGGTCCAACAGAGTGTCGGGTGCATGGGGGTCACGAAATGAAACACCGTGAACAGCAACTGAATGATCGTTCCAGTCAGTCTCGACGACCTGTGCTTTGCCCGGGAACACCGTCACGTTTTCCGGCAAGACTAGCTCACCCGTGATCTTGGATGCCGCATCGTGGTTGCCGCGGATAATGAAAACCGGAATGCCCGCTGCGTCTAGGCGCTCCATCTCTAGAGCGAGGAACCGAGCAGTCTTCATTGATGTTTGACTGCCGTCATACAGGTCGCCGGCAATCAGCAGCGCCTGGACATCTTCGGTCACGCACAGATCGATCAGCCGCCTGAATGTGGTTCGGGTCGCATTTCCGACTACTTCGGCCAGCGCTTCGTCGCGCATGGCTAGAGACTTTAGCGGTGAGTCCAAATGAATATCTGCAGTGTGAACGAACCGGAAGGCCAAATTATTTCCCCGAAAAAACCCTATGGGAGAAATTGAAACTACGACGTCGTGACCGTCAAGGCAGAAGTATTGGGGATGCTAAGGTCAACGAGAATAAGGGAATACAGACAGCGTATCATTTCCCTCGGAATCCCCAATCACCCCTTCGCTATATCGAAGACGTGCAGCGCTTGCTGCGTCAGTTCTGAGAGGATAGCAATGACTAAGAAACCGCATGCAGACACCCAGATGTCGAGATATGTCGAGCGCCGGGTGCTCGAGCTGAAACCTACCAAGAGCCAGGCTGAGATAGCCGCGCAGGCTGGATACACCAAAGCCAACATGATCACGATGATCAAGCAGGGGAGCTCCAAGGTGGCCTTGGATCGCGTTCCGGCCCTGGCGCACGCTCTGGAAGCAGATCCGGCCTTCATGATGCAGCTCGCCCTGGAGCAGGCAATTGGTCGTACGGCGGCCGAAGCAGTCGTGGAGGTATTCGGAGAGCCCGTCACGGCAAATGAAGTTGGCTGGCTGCAAGCGATCCGTGAGGCTTCCAATAACACCGACCCCAGGCTGACGATCAGGTTACAGGCCGCGATCAACGCGATCTTTGGGAGGTGAAGTTCATGTCCGACCATGAGGAAGACCTAACACCCAATGAGCGCGCCTGGCTGCGCTTCCTAAGAGAGGTGAATAACAAGAAGGATCCGCGACCGACTTTGCGCCGGGTGCAGCTCCTTCGGCGCCTATGTGAATCTCGGAGAGCTAATAGGTAATCAGCATCGGCCCTGCGGTGAGGAATGGCTGGTTCGTCCTACCTCGCCGGATCCCGCGACAAAGTCAAAAGGTTGCTTAAGGTTGACAAAGGTTTACATCCGCCCACTTGGGATCGACGGAATGTAAACCTTTCGACCTCAAAAACCCCCCAAATCAGCACAAAGGGTTTACACTAAGTCTACATTAAGTTGACAGATCCGGGCCAAAATCGGGATTTTTCCAGAGAAATGTAAACCTTTGAACCAGAGAAACCCAATAAAATAGGACTCTCTGAAAACAACCCATCCGAGAACAGGCTAGAAAAGCTCACAGAGCGACGAAACACAGGCCAACTGACACCAGGCACGCGTAAGATAACGGACGTAACTCAGGCCTCACTAGAACGTGCCTGGGCTAATACTACGTAGAAAGCATATACACAGGTCTAGGCTAGCAAAGTCATTGAGCATCTCCAGAGACGAAATACCAACGATTGCTCATAGAGCGGAAATAGACAGATTTTTGCTTTAGCGATGAACACACCTCAGAGACAAGCACACTATAGAGAACCACTCTATGAGAGATACAAACAGGTAGCTCTTGTAGACAAAGCGCGAGTCTAAAGAGAAGAGGTGATCGTAGGGAGGAGTGCTCAAGTCCAGCACCAGACCTGCGCTTGTGTTTACCAGACTTTCTGTATGCTCCGTTGCTTCTATGTGCTCATTGGGAAGGCGGTAACTTGCGGTGTAGCGTAATGAAGGCTGCACTTCGAATGTATGTGTGCAATTTCTTTGGAAGGTCGTATGACGACTTCAAGAGAGAAGCTTCATTGAACCCTTGAGACGTCTTTCTGCATCTTCCGCAATCTCCCTAAGTCTTTCTTGCCGAGTTGGCTCACTAGCAGCGTCGCTCACTAGTTTGGCTCTGCATTTGACGGGGCAATCTGAGTTTTCATTGTTTGACGTGCTTGGAACATTTTCCGATGTATGCGGATTCTTAGGTTTTGCCATAGCGCCTTACTCCTAGCCTCAACGAAAATAGAGCGACGATTGTTTTCTGGCAATCGCCCGGAAATCAACGCCCGCTCGCCACCCCTTCGCACCAGTGACGCAGTCGTATAACTTGTAAGTCGTTACGCCCAACTGGGCGGCTCAAAAACTGCTCGGGGGCCTAGAGTTGGACAAACTATCAGTCATGCAAGCTTTTTGCCGTATCGTTGAACGCGGCAGCTTTGCACGTGCCGCGGAAGATCTTGGTGTCTCTCCTGCGCTGTTGAGCAGAGAAATCAAGCTTCTGGAAGAGAGCCTGGGAACCGTTCTTCTCACCAGAACGACGCGATCCATGTCACTGACTGACACCGGCAGTCTCTACTACCAAGATGCAATTGGAATACTCGACGCGGTCGAAAAAACGGAACAGACCATCAGGGAAGGTTCGAAAGCGGTTCGTGGGCATCTTCGGGTGAATGCGTCAAGTTCCTTCGGCCAGACCGTTATCGCACCGATGCTCCCGGAGTTTCTGGAAACCTATCCTGATCTGCGATTTACTCTTTCGATGGACGACAAGGTGATCAATATGGTCGAGGGCGGGTTCGATCTATCGATACGTATCCGTGCTGCCATGCCGGATTCGGCACTTGTTGCCCGACGGATCGGCGTGATGCGGCAAAGAATATTTGCGTCTCCTGACTATTTGGAGCGATGTGGGACGCCGACCCAGCCGGCGGATCTGAAAACCCACGCAATCATCGGCTTTTTGCTTGCTGATCATTTGACGAGTTGGAAGCTCTCTGCCGCCGACGGCGTCACATCATTGGAACTTGATCCGCGTGTGAGGGTCGGCAACAGCCTCGTTTTGCGGGATCTATTGATAGCGGGGCAGGGTATCGGAACTCTGCCCGAATTTGTTTCTGACGCTCCTAAAGCCAGCGGAGCCTTGGTGAGAGTTCTTCCTGACCACGAACTGCCCGCGCCGGAAGTATTCGCCGTTACGGCATCTCGCTTGGGAATGGACGCCAAGGTCACAGCCTTTCTTGATCATCTGCGCCTGGCTCTCAGATCGTGACATTGTTCAATACAGGTAAAGAGTGATGTCAAACAGCGCGACTTAATTGGCGGCGCAACAAATTCCATTCTCTCAGGGAACAAGTCACAGCCCTGAGAGGTATCCTATGTCACGTATTCTCGTTCTCTACTATTCAAGCTATGGCCACGTCCGCACATTGGCCGATGCCGAAGCTGAAGGCGCCAGAAGTGTTCCCGGCACCGAAGTTGACGTTCGGCGTGTGCCCGAAACCGTCCCTGAAGAAGTCCGCCAGCAGGCCGGCTATGTCGATGATGATAATATTGTCGCCTTGCCGGCAGATCTGGAAAACTATGACGCAATAATTTTAGGAACACCGACCCGATTTGGCATGATGGCCGGTCAAATGAAGTCGTTCCTGGATCAGGCTGGGGGGCTTTGGGCCAGGAATGCTCTGGTTGGTAAAATCGGGGCGGTCTTTGCGTCTACGGGTTCGCAACATGGCGGGCACGAGGCAACCCTTCTGACAACACAAGTCCCGCTTCAACACTTTGGGATGCTGATTGCCGGAATGCCCTACACATTTGCTGGCCAAACTACATCAGAAGAAATCATTGGCGGCGCACCGTATGGTGCCGGAACGATCGCTGGTGCTGATGGTTCCCGCTCGCCTACCGAAACTGACCTGGCAGGAGCGCGGTTCCAGGGTGCTAATGTTGCAAGGATTGCAGCGTGCCTCGCTGGATCAAACCTTCAAGCGGAAGCAGCGTAACCCGCGCGCCTCTGACGTCTCACTCAAATTCTCAAACGCCTCAGCCGGGAGACATACAATGTCACGCTCAACCGATATTCTTCTCACCTCACTCGCCCCAGCGGTATGGGGAAGCACTTATCTGGTAACTACCGAAGCGCTCCCGGCTGGCTATCCGATTACCCTGGCTGCGTTACGAGCTCTGCCTGCTGGCTTGTTGTTGCTTGCAGTGACGCGCTGCGTTCCACCACGGGAATGGCTCGGCCGAACTTTCGTCTTAGGCAGTCTTAACTTTGCTCTGTTCTGGGTGCTCCTTTTCGTTGCTGCGTATAGGTTACCTGGTGGTGTTGCCGCCACCCTGGGATCGTTGCAAGCAATGATCGTGATTTTGATGGCGTGGGGATGGCTGGGAACCCCAATCCGACTTGGTGCACTTGGCGCCGCCGCGACTGGCGCAATGGGTGTTTCCCTGCTGCTGATCGGACCAGAAGCACAACTTGATTGGATCGGTATAGCAGCGGGTTTGGGAGGAGCCGCGTCAATGGCTGCTGGCACTGTTCTCAGCCGGAAATGGCAACCTCCGGTCTCGGCGCTTAGTTTCACAGCGTGGCAATTAACAGCCGGTGGTTTGATACTGCTGCCAGTCGCACTGTTTCTTGAGCCGCCTCTCCCTGCGCTCAGCGCGACAAATGCCGCTGGCCTTATTTGGCTTGGGTTGATCGGTGCTGCAGCAACCTATGCTCTTTGGTTTCGTGGCATAGCGCGCCTGGACCCCAGTGCAGTCTCGATGCTCGGCATGATGAGTCCTGTTACAGCTGTCGTGCTCGGCTGGGTATACTTGGGACAAACGCTTAGCCTCACTCAGTCTACAGGAGCAGCCATAGTTATTGGTTCTGTTGTGGTTGGCCAGAGCGTGAGTCGAAGGGACAATTCGGGTTTAAAAAAATGGAGACCAGCAACAGCTGGATCTGCTTGATGGGTTTGAGTTGCGAACAATGGGCCCGATCACGCAAGTGGGCGAGGAATGGCTCAGCGCCTCGCTCAAGCCCGTTCGCCAGATCCCTAGAATATCGAAGTCCTAGGTTTCCCCACGCATGATAAAGGGGATGCGTTCTGGCGCCGCAGTATCCGGACGGTCCAAACCTGCTCTAGTAATGGTCACATTGAAGCCGCTTTGTCCGATTATGTCGTTGAATGGGCAGGTGGACCTGTGAAGTCGAGTAAGAAGGGATTCAAGGCAGCAGCAGTCGCGGCGGGTCTGCCTGATGTGTCACCACATGTGCTGCGGCACACAGCTGCGGTTCATATGGCGGAGGCAGGCACTCCGATGGATGAGATCGCTCAGTTTTCGGTCATTCAGACTCTCGGATCACCGCGTCTGTTTATGCACGCTATAGCCCCGAGCATCTACGTAAAGCTGCCAATGCGTTGGAGTTCGACTAATGCTCAGATTCAATGAACCTCGGGTCACTGTCTTAAAAACAACAAAGGCGCCCTCAGGCGCCTTTTTTTATTGGTCGGAGTGAGAGGATTCGAACCTCCGACCCCTGCCTCCCGAAGACAGTGCTCTACCAGGCTGAGCTACACTCCGACCGTGGCGGGTGATCTATACGCGGTGCTGCTGATGCGCAAGAGGTTTTTGTAATGGGGACACCCGGATCACTCGGTCTCAAATCGAAAAGAATTTGGGCGGAACCCGATTTGGCAATCACGACAAGGGATCGGTTTTGTACAAGCGAATTTTGGTTCCTCCATGGTCCACTACCGGTCCTGGTGCCAGCAATGGCAGGCGTGTGGCCCGAGCAAGCCCGGGGGCGCTGGTGATTACGCCTACGCGCCAACCCCTGAACCGGTTCATCAGGGTTTTTCCCATGGCACCATAGACTGAACGCAAGCGTTTTTCGTCACCAATTCGCGCTCCATATGGCGGGTTGACAATGACCAGCCCCGCAGGACCCTCGGGTGGTTTGATGTCGCTGACGGAATGCTGTCGAAACCGTGTCCAAGCACCGACTTGTGCCCTTTCAGCATTGGCGGTCGCAGCATCAATTGCGCCGGTGTTGCGATCCGAGCCGTAGAAGGTAAGGGCACATTCTGCCGTATTCGTTTCCCTTCGCATCTTTTGCCACTGATCAGGATCAAAACCCGCCAATTCTTCGAATGCAAAACTACGGGAGCGGCCAGGACGCAGACCCAGAGCGATCTCGGCGGCCTCGATCACGAATGTGCCTGACCCGCACATCGGGTCCAGTACGGGTTCGTCGCCCGAGTAGCCGCACTCTCTCAGGAACATTGCGGCCATTGTTTCTCGCATCGGAGCCTTGGCAATGGCTTCCTTGTGGCCGCGCTTGTGCAATAGCTCGCCAGAACTGTCGACGGAAATCGTGCAAATGTCTTTCTCGATTCGGAGCAAGACCCGAAGCCCTGCGTCGGATGAAATCGGAGCGCCCAATGTTTCGGATATTGCCCGCTCGATCCTCTGACGCGCTGCACCCGCATGATAAATTCTGGATTTGCGGCTGGTGGCCTCCACCTTGATCGGCACGTCAGGACGCAAGACATCACCCCAAGGGAATTTGCGTGCACGTTTGTCCAATTGGGCAAGATGCACAGCGGGGAAACTGCCGAGTCGCACCAGAACCTTGTTGGCGCCTCGCAGCATCAGGTTGGCACGCCAGACCTCGGGCCACGACCCCCGGCATGACACGCCACCTGGTACGGTTCTGACCCCTGCGAATCCGTTCGATTGCGCCTCGTCACCGAGAGGTGCTTCAAGGCCTGGGGTGGCAACCAGAAAGATTTCCAAATCTGTGTCTTTTTCCATTCCGGTTGCTTACACTGGAACTTGGGTGGGCGCGACATACAATTGTATGCTTCGGATTCGGTAGGTTTGAACGGTAAATTGCAGGATTGTGTGGTTCATTCTTAACTTTTGGCGGTAACAGGTTTGCGTTTGTGAACTTCCCCGCGTAAAGGGTCCTTGATCGGAAATACGCCTGCGGATTTTGGACCGTTTTCGACGCTTTTGCGACGGAGGTTCGAGAAAACCGCGCTATTGCATGACCCCGAAAGGGCGTTGGCAGAGCTGGCGCAGAAAAGAGGCTTGGAAGAACGTAGCAACATGCAAACTTTCAAACTGAAAAAAGGGCTGGATCTGCCAGTGGCAGGCGCTCCTGACCAGACCATTCACCCGGGCCCGGAATACTCGACCGTAGGCGTCTTGGGCGGTGACTACATCGGCCTGAAACCCAAGATGCTTGTGCAGGAAGGCGACAGTGTTGCGCGTGGCGCGCCGCTGTTTTGTCACAAGGATGCACCTGACGCGATGATGGTCGCACCGGTCAGTGGCAGGGTCGTCGCGATCAACCGTGGTGCCCGTCGGGTGCTGCAAAGCGTTGTGATCGAAGTGTCCGACGTCAATGACGCTGGTATGGATTTCTCGGGCGTAGGGGATGCTGATAGCGCTGAAGGCGTGACCGCCAAACTGTGCGCTGCCGGTCTGTGGACGTCGTTCCGTACGCGGCCCTATTCAAAAATGCCGGAGCCCGGCGTCAAACCGGATGCAATTTTTGTCACCGCAATGGATAGTGATCCGCTGGCTGCGGATGTTGCCTTGATCCTTGCGGAGGCACCGGAAGCATTTGCTGCCGGGTTGGCCGCGGTCACCACGCTGACCGAGGGTAAAACCTATCTTTGCCAAAATGAAGGCGACGCAATACCCGGCACAGATGTCGCCGGTGTCGAAACTGCATCTTTCGAAGGCCCGCATCCATCAGGGCTGGCTGGAACGCATATTCACTTCCTCGAACCTCTTGCAGGTGACAAGCAGGTCTGGACCATCGGGTATCAGGACGTCATCGCCATTGGCCGCTTGATGCTGACCGGCCATCTGGATCCCAATATCGTGATTGCTTTGACGGGGCCCGGTGCGCGTCAACCGCGTTTGATCCGTACCGTGATGGGCGCATCAACTGACGATCTGACCCGCGACGAAGTCAATTTGGACGGCACACCTCGGATCATTTCGGGTTCGATCCTGTCGGGCCGACACGCTGATGGCCCGACAGCTTATCTGGGCCGGTTTGCACGTCAGATCAGCATTATCCGTGAAGACCCCGATCAAATCCCATTGGGCTGGATTCGTCCGATGCCGTCGAAATACTCGGTCCAGCCTGTATTGGGTTCTGCATTCGCCAAGAAGCTGTATGCGTTCACATCCAACCTGAACGGCGGTCGTCGCGCCATGGTTCCGACAGGTGTTTTCGAAGAACTGATGCCGCAGGACTATCTGCCCACTCAATTGCTGCGGGCACTGCTTGTAATGGATACGGACACGGCCCAGTCTCTGGGCGCGCTGGAGCTGGATGAAGAAGATCTCGGTCTTGTGGGCTTCGCCTGTCCTGCGAAATATGAATACGGGCTGGCGCTACGCGATTGCCTGGCCAAGATTGAAAAGGAGGGCTGATCCAAATGGGTTTGCGCAGCTTCTTCGATCGGATCGAGCCGAACTTTACCAAGGGCGGCAAGTACGAGAAGCTTTTTCCCATCTACGAGATGGTGGAAAGCTTTATCTACACTCCGAAAACTGTGACCACCGTTGCCCCTCATGCGCGGTCTTACGTGGATATGAAGCGGATCATGACCTACGTCGTGATCGCGACGATCCCCTGTATCTTATGGGGGATGTGGAACACCGGTTATCAGGCCAATTCAGCCATTGCTGAGCTTGGGTCGGACTCGGCTACCGGCTGGCGGATCGCGATTTTGCAGGTATTTGGCATTTCGCTGAACCCGGACAGCATTTTTGCCAATGTCATGCACGGGCTGATGTACTTCTTGCCGATATATATCGTCACGCTGGTGGCAGGCGGCATCTTCGAGGTCATTTTCGCGACCGTTCGCGGGCATGAGGTGAACGAAGGTTTCCTTGTTACATCAATGCTGTACACGCTGATCATGCCTGCAACCACGCCCCTTTGGCAGGTCGCATTGGGCATCATCTTCGGTGTTGTGATCGGCAAGGAAGTGTTCGGTGGAACGGGTAAGAACTTCCTCAACCCGGCATTGGTTGGACGGGCCTTTTTGTACTTTGCTTACCCCGCGCAGATGTCGGGCGATGCGGTTTGGACCCCGGTTGACGGGTTTTCGGGCGCAACGGCTCTGGCGGTATCGGCTGCTGACGGCGTGCAGGCCCTGGCTGCTGACGGCATCACGTGGTCGAGCGCGTTCTTCGGCCAAATCCAGGGCAGTTTTGGCGAGACATCGACACTGGCCTGCATGATCGGTCTGGCTTTCCTTCTGATGACCAAGATCGCCAACTACCGCCTGATTGTGGGCTGTCTGGCGGGCACCATCGGCTTTACCCTGCTGCTGAACCTGATCGGATCGGACACGAACCCGATGTTTGCGATGCCATGGTACTGGCATATCGTGTTGGGAGGTTACGCTTTCGGCCTGGCCTTTATGGTGACGGAACCGGTTTCGGCCAGCCACACCAATGTGGGTCGCTATGTCTACGGCGCGCTGATCGGTGTGATGGTCGTGATGATACGTGTGATCAATCCGGCTTTCCCCGAAGGCATGATGCTGGCAATCCTGTTCGGGAACGTTTTCGCACCGCTGATCGACTATTTCGTCGTGCAAGCCAACATCAAACGGAGGGCGCGTCGCCATGTCTGATACGCAATCCCACGAACCCAAGGGCGCATTGGCCAAGTTTCTGGCGGCATCGCCGGATTCAGTTGGCAAGACGATCTTCATCGCCGTTGCCGTCTGTCTGGTCGCCTCGATGGTAGTGTCCGCGGCCGCAGTCAGTCTGCGCCCGGTGCAAGAGGCCAACCGCCTGAAGGACAAACAGGTGAACGTTCTGCAAGTTGCGGGCGTGTTCGAGCCCGGCATCGACGTAACAGAGGCTTTTGCCGCGTTCGAACCACATGTGTTGGAACTGTCCACCGGTGCGTTCGTCGATGATCAGTTTGATCCGACCACGTTTGACGACATCGCCGCCGCCAGCGATCCAGAGCTGAGCGTCGCGCTGGACAACGACCCCGCCGGTATCGGACGCAAATCCAAGTACCGCGTTATATATCTGCTGCGCGATGACGCAGGTGAACTGGACAAGGTGATCCTGCCTCTGCACGGCTATGGTCTGTGGTCGACGCTCTATGGTTTTATCGCGCTTGAGAATAACGGCAACGATATCTACGGCCTGCAATTCTATCAGCATGGTGAAACACCGGGCCTTGGGGCCGAAGTGGACAACCCACGCTGGAAAGCATTGTGGAACGGTAAAAAGCTGCGCGACGAAGCAGGTGAATTGCAAATCACCGTTGCCAAATCGCAGCCCTCAGCCGGACCAGATTTCTATGTCGATGCGCTGGCGGGAGCCACGCTGACGTCGGTCGGTGTCGATAACCTTGTGAAATTCTGGATGGGCGATGCGGGCTATGGTCCCTTCCTGGCCAAACTGCAAGCAGGAGAGATTTGATGTCCCAGACCAAAAAAGAGATGCTGGTCGACCCGCTTGTCGACAACAACCCGATTACCTTGCAGGTGCTTGGTATCTGTTCGGCACTGGCGGTGACATCATCGCTGCAAGTGTCGTTCGTGATGGCGCTCGCGGTGACATTTGTGACATCTTTCTCGTCCTTCTTCATCTCATGCTTGCGAAACCAGATCCCGGGCTCGATCCGGATCATCGTGCAGATGGTCATCATTGCTTCGCTGGTTATTCTGGTGGATCAGGTCCTCAAGGCTTACGCCTTCGAGATTTCGAAAACACTGTCGGTTTTTGTCGGGCTGATCATCACCAACTGTATCGTGATGGGCCGCGCCGAGGCGTTTGCGATGAAGAATCCCCCGGTTGCGTCCTTCATAGACGGGATGGGCAACGGAATGGGCTATGGCCTGATCCTGCTGCTGGTCGGCTTCATTCGCGAGCTGTTTGGGGCAGGGTCGCTGTTCGGAATCACGATTCTGGAAACCGTCAACAACGGCGGCTGGTACGTGCCCAACGGCATGCTGCTGTTGCCGCCTTCGGCGTTCTTCATCATCGGTCTGATCATCTGGGCCTTCCGCACCTGGAAGCCGAGCCAGGTGGAAGAGCGTGAATACAAAATTCAGCAGGTAGAGGCCCACTGATGGAAGGTCTGATCTCACTGGCCGTAAAGGCCATCTTTGTCGAAAACCTTGCGCTCAGCTTTTTCCTTGGCATGTGCACTTTCATCGCCGTGTCCAAGAAAATATCAACGGCGCTGGGTCTGGGTATTTCGGTCATGGTTGTTCAGGCCATCACCGTACCTGCCAACAACCTGTTGCTGAACTATCTGCTCAAGCCGGGCGCGCTGGCCTGGGCAGGGTTCCCGGATGTGGACCTGACCTTCCTTGGCCTGATCTCCTATATCGGTGTGATTGCGGCGATGGTGCAGATACTTGAGATGGTTTTGGATAAGTACTTCCCACCGCTTTACAATGCGCTGGGGATCTTCCTGCCGCTGATCACAGTAAACTGCGCCATCCTTGGCGGGTCTCTGTTCATGGTGGAGCGTGACTACAACTTTGCCGAGGCGGCGACTTATGGCTTGTCTTCCGGTTTTGGCTGGGCGCTGGCAATTACGGCAATGGCCGGAGTTCGGGAAAAGCTGAAATATTCGGACATCCCCGATGGCCTGCAAGGTCTTGGTATTACCTTCATTACCGCAGGTCTGATGGCTATGGCCTTCATGTCCTTCTCAGGCGTGAAACTGTAAGGGGGCGTTGATGGAAACCTTTACCCTAGGCGTAGCTCTTTTCACCTTAATCGTTCTGGCATTGGTGGCCATCATCATGGCCGCCCGATCCAAGCTGGTTTCGACTGGCAACGTCAACATCACGATCAACGGCGAAAAGACCATTTCCGTTCCAGCAGGTGGCAAACTGCTACAGACACTGGCTGCCGAGAAGCTCTTTGTTCCTTCGGCCTGCGGTGGCGGCGGCACCTGTGCGCAATGTCGAGTGCGGGTGCATTCGGGGGGCGGGTCGATCCTGCCAACCGAGGAGAGCCATATCACGAAACGCGAAGCGTCGTGTGGTGATCGCCTGTCTTGTCAGGTTGCCGTCAAGCAGGACATGGACATCGAAGTTCCGGAAGAAGTTTTCGGCGTTAAGAAATGGGAATGTACCGTTCGTTCGAACGAGAACGTAGCGACCTTTATCAAAGCGCTGACCCTGGACCTTCCGGAAGGTGAGGATGTGAACTTCCGCGCTGGTGGCTACATCCAGATCGAAGCTCCGGCGCACCAGTTGAAATACACCGATTTCGACGTGGAAGAGGAATATCGTGAGGATTGGGATCGCTTCAATCTGTGGCAGTACGACTCGGTCGTTAATGAGCCGATCGAACGCGCCTATTCGATGGCCAACTATCCAGATGAAAAAGGCATGATCATGCTGAACGTCCGCGTCGCCTCGCCCCCTCCGGGCTCAGAGGGTATTCCGGCGGGTCAGATGTCGTCTTACATCTTCAACTTGAAACCGGGTGACAAGGTGACAATCTCGGGTCCGTTTGGTGAGTTCTTCGCCCGCGAAACCCAAAAAGAGATGGTGTTTATCGGCGGTGGCGCGGGCATGGCGCCGATGCGCAGCCACATCTTTGACCAGCTTAAGCGTTTGGAAAACCGTGATCGCAAGATCAGCTTCTGGTACGGTGCGCGGTCGAAGAAAGAGATGTTCTTTGTTGAAGATTTCGACCAATTGGCCGAAGAGTTCGACAATTTCGATTGGCACGTCGCCTTGTCGGACGCACAGCCCGAGGATGACTGGAAAGGCTATACTGGCTTCATCCATAACGTTCTGTTTGAAGAGTACCTCAAGAACCACCCAGCGCCCGAGGATTGCGAATACTACATGTGTGGTCCGCCAATCATGAACCAATCGGTCATCAACATGCTGCTGGATCTGGGCGTGGACCGTGAAGACATCATGCTCGACGATTTTGGTGGGTAAGAAACAAAGAAAAACCGGCGTTGAACACGCCGGTTTTTTCAATTGGCGGCTGGCCCGCGCTATTTTCCGTAATAGTCCCGATACCACGCGACGAATTGAGCGATACCGTCACTCAGCTCTGTCTGTGGACGATAGTTCGTCAGTCGTTGTAGCAGTCTGTTGTCAGCCCAAGTGGCGTAAACATCACCCAACTGCATCGGCATGAAATTCTTCACGGCTTTCTTTCCCACGGCCTGCTCGATGGCTTCGATGAAATCCATCAGACGCACTTTGTCTCCGTTGCCGATGTTTACGACGCGGTAGGGCGCGACGGGTGACAGGCTGTCACCGTCCACGATGTCATCACGACTGGCTGGCCGCACCGGAGGCACGTCGATCAGCAATCTGATCCCGCGCACAAGGTCTTCGACATGCGTGAAGTCCCGATACATGTCACCGTGATTGTAGATATCGATCGGGTGGCCATCCAGGATGGCGGCAACAAATTTGAAATACGCCAGATCGGGCCGCCCCCAAGTGCCGTACACAGTGAAGAACCGGAACATTGTCGTAGGTAAGTCCCACAGATGCGCGTAGGAATGCCCCATCGCCTCATTCGCCTTCTTTGTCGCGGAATAGATGGTCAGTTGGGTGTCGGCTTTTTCCGTCTCGGTGAACGGCATCTCTTCGTTGGCACCGTATATCGATGAGGTCGATGCCATCAAAAGATGTTCCACCTTATGCTGACGCGCAATTTCCATCACGTTGAAAGTTCCAACGACGTTTGATTCAATATAGCTGCGGGGGTGTTCCAAACTGTGTCTAACACCGGCTTGAGCCGCCAGATGAACAATGACATCCGGCTGAAATTCTTCGGCGACCTGCAACAGCCGATCATAGTTTTCCAACCGATCCTCGGTTGCCGTAAAGCCGGGTGTCTGAAGCAGAATTTGATTGCGACGCTGCTTCAGGACCACGTCATAATAATCCGTCATCCCGTCGTAGCCATGCACGCGGTACCCTTCCTCCAACAACAGTTTCGCCAGATGGAACCCGATGAACCCCGCAGAGCCCGTAATCAAAACCCGTTTCATAGAACCCTCAATACGCCCTGAATGACTATTGCTGATCAAAAGACTTTGTTCCTGGTATCGGGGCAAATACTTTTGACCACTTCGAAAGCCATATCGGACATCCCGACGTCATTGGTCAACTCTTTGCCGATTCAATCAGTTGTTCATTGCCGCCAATTGACGAGAAGGGTAGGGATCAACGTGCATGATTACGAACTGGATCAGACGGCGGTTCGACCGCGCACCGGGGCAGACAACGGATACAGTGCCTTGCGACATCGCTCCGGCTGCGAAAGTGACGGCCGTGGGCGATATTCATGGTCGTCTGGACTTGCTGCAGGCGTTGTTGCCCAGGCTGGACGATCAGTGCTCGCTGGTTTTTGTCGGCGACTACATCGATCGGGGGCCGTACAGCGCACAGGTGTTGCACCATCTGCGTCACCTGAGCGAGACGTCAGAAGGTCGTGTTCAATGTCTTCTTGGAAACCACGAAGAGATGCTATTGCGATTTCTGGATGTGCCGGAATGCAATGCCCGGCTCTGGTTTCAAAACGGGGGCGTGCAAACGCTGGCGTCTTTCGGGCTAAAACCGCCTGACAATACCAATGAAAACCAGCAGGTTCAAAAATTGGCGGATGACCTTCGCCTGAAGATGGGAGAAAGCCTGCTCAACTGGCTTGCCGATCGGCCCCTGACCTGGACCAGCGGCAACGTCACATTTGTTCATGCGGCCCTGGACCCCCGACAGCCGGTTGAGGTCCAGGAACCACAGATTTGCCTCTGGGGGCATCCCATGTTTCCCAGGCTCGCACGCAGCGATGGCCAATGGGTGGTGCATGGCCACACCATTGTAGACCTCCCCCGGGTAAAGAGCCGGGTGGTGTCTCTTGACACAGGAGCTTTCGCTTCGGGTCGTTTGACAGCCGCCGAGATCAACGCCGGCTGCGTTCGGTTCACCTCAACCGTTTGAACAATGGACGATTAACCGACGATCATTTGCTTCATGCGAAGGGCTTCGTATTCCAGCTCTTTCAGGCGGAAATGGACAACGTCTCCGATCGTGATAACGCCGCATAAAATACCGTCGCGCAGCACCGGCATATGGCGAAAACGGCCTTCGGTCATTGTTTTCAGGACTTCATTCAGCAGATCATCGGGTGTGCAGGTCTTTACGTCCTTGGTCATCAGGTCTTCGACCGATTGCGGCAGGGTCTGGCCGGGTGTATCTGCCATCCGCCGGACAATGTCCCGTTCTGACAAAATCCCCTGCAACACCCCGTTCTGATCCGTCACAAGTACAGCGCCGATCCGTTTTTCCTTCAGCGTGTTGACCACAGAATGAATGGTGTCGTTTGGGCGCACCGAAAAAACCGCGTCCCCTTTACCTTCAAGCAGCTTGGCCACAGTTGTCTGCGAGTGCGAAAGGTTCGATTCCGCTGACTGGCTGTACGTCGTCTTGTCAGCCTTGTCGCCGCGCGAGGGCGACTGGTAAGAGGTTGGAGCCATGGGCAATCTCCTTGTGGTTCTTGCAAAGTCTTTCCCTTTCACCTTAGCGCAGCTAAACGACCTGTATAGGGTGCAATTGCGCGGATCGGCAAATACGCGGGCCCGGAAAGGACGTTTAAGCTATTGAGTGAACTCTATCTTACTCCACCCATAGCGGCCTTGATCTTCTTTGCGGTTGTCGTATGCGGCCACAATTTTCGCATGGCGTGGAAACAACAGCCGCCGGGTTGGCAAAAACGTGCGTGGTTCTTTGGCGTGCCGGCGGGGGTCGGCCTGTTGGTGCTGGGATTCCTGCCGCTAAAGATGTGATCGCAGTTTGACTCTGGCCGGGGCCACTGGCATATGCCGGGCACAGAATTTCCCGGAGATCGACCGATGCGTCTTATGCCTGTACTGGCCGTTGCCACCCTCCTTTCCGGCTGTCTGTTCGACAAGGAACCCGAGGTGGTTCGTCTGTCGGGCGAAACAATGGGCACGACCTTCAATATTACCGCGATCGGTGAAGATATTGATGAGGCCGCATTGGCCGCCGCGGTCGAAGAGACGCTGGCCGAGGTCAACGCCAAGATGTCCAATTGGGATCCAAAGTCCGAGGTTTCTGTCTTTTCGGCTTCAACCAGCACAGCCCCGGTTCCGGTTTCAGACGAACTCGCGCTGGTCCTTTCGGCAGCCAATGACGTGCACGAAAAAACCGGTGGGACCTTTGACGTAACTCTGGGTCCGCTGATCGAACTTTGGGGCTTTGGCCCGCGCAAGCCCGAGGATCCGGTGCCATCGGATGCCGAAATCGAGGCCGCGTTAAGCGGCGTCGGGCAAGCCAGTTTGCTGACGCTCAACACCGAATCTGGCACTCTGTCAAAATCTGATCCGCAAGTGGGCATCAACCTGTCGGCGATTGCGAAGGGCTATGGCATCGATGCGGTTGCCGGCGCTTTGCAGGATGCCGGTATCGACGATTACCTTGTCGAGATCGGCGGTGATCTTGTCGCCAAGGGAAAGAATGAGCAGGGCGAAGCCTGGCGCATTGGCATCGAAAAGCCTGAAACGGGCACTCAGAGCATTCAATTGATCGTTTCCCTGGATGATCGTGGCATGGCCAGCTCGGGTGATTACAAGAATTTCTTCGAACAGGACGGTGTGCGTTATTCGCATATCATCGATCCGACCACGGGACGCCCGATCACACATCGCACGACCTCTGTCACGGTTCTGGCGGGAAACGCTATGTTGGCGGATGCCTGGGCAACGGCCATGCTGGCTTTGGGTCAGGAGAAGGGAATGGACATTGCGGAAAAGCATAAACTTGCCGTGTACTTCATTTCGCGGGATGTGACAGGCGGCGAAGATGCCTATATTACGTCGCACAGCACCGCGTTCAAAGACGCTTTGGGAACCAACTGACAAGCAGGGACCAAGATGAGCACTTTTATTCTGGCATTTATTCTGCTGGCACTTGTCATGGTCGGTATGTCTTTGGGTGTCATGCTGATGGGTAAGACCATCAAGGGCAGCTGTGGTGGCCTGAACGCGATCTCGGGCGCTGATAAGTGCGTTGTGTGCCAAAAAGATGTCGACCCGGACAGCCCGCTGCGCGACCAATTGCAATGCAAACGTGCCAGGAAGATGCTGGAACAAATGGAACAGCAGACCTGAAGCAAGTTTTTCTTCGCTCTGCGGGCGGAAATGGCTAACTAGGTCCCCATGACTTTCGGAGAGGCGTCGCGTTGGCCAAGGCAAAGAATATCCTGTTCATCATGTTCGACCAGCTGCGCTGGGATTATCTGAGTTGTTATGGGCATCCACATCTGCACACTCCGAATATCGATCGTCTGGCCGCGCGCGGTGTTCGCTTTGACCGCGCCTATATCCAGTCGCCGATTTGCGGCAGTTCACGTATGTCCACCTATACCGGACGATATGTGCATTCCCATGGTGCGTCATGGAACAACATCCCTCTGAAAGTGGGCGAGATCACGCTGGGCGACCACCTGCGCAAAACGGGAATGGATTGCTGGCTTGTTGGCAAGACACATATGGCCGCGGATGCCGAGGGGATGGCCCGTCTTGGGCTGGAGCCCGACAGCGTCATCGGTGCCCGCGTGGCGGAATGCGGGTTTGACGTGTTCGAACGCGATGACGGGTTGCGTGCCGAGGGTCCGGATGGGTTCTATGATCCGGACGGGGCAAAGAAATACAACCAATACCTTGCAGACAAGGGATACGAGAGCGACAACCCCTGGCATGACTTTGCCAATTCCGGTCTGGATGCTGATGGCAATGTTCTGTCAGGCTGGTTCCTGAAGAATTCATCCGAGCCTGCAAACATTGCGGAAGAGGACAGTGAAACTCCATATCTGACGACCCGTGGGATCGAGTTCATGGAAAGCCATGAAGGACCGTGGTGCTGTCACCTCAGTTATATCAAGCCACACTGGCCTTACGTTGTGCCAGAACCTTACGCTTCGATGTATGGACCAGAGCATGTTGTGCCCGTGGTCCGCTCTGAGGGCGAGCGAATGACTGCACACCCCGTCCTGAAGGCCTTTATGGACACCAAGGTCGGGCAGGCATTTTCGCGTCAGGATGTCCGCGAGGCGGTGATCCCAGCTTACATGGGGCTGATCAAACAAGCTGATGACCAGATGGGTCGCCTGTTCGACTGGATGGAGAAAACCGGGCGGATGGACGACACGATGATCGTGTTGACCTCAGACCATGGCGACTTTCTGGGCGACCACTGGATGGGTGAAAAGACGTTCTTCCACGATGCCTCAACCAAAGTGCCGCTGATTATTTATGATCCGTCACCTGAAGCAGACCTCACGCGCGGCACCACCTGCGACGCGCTGGTCGAGTCGATCGATCTGGCGCCAACGTTTCTGGAACAGGCAGGCGGTGAAAAAGCCGGTCATATTCTCGAGGGGTATTCTCTGCTGCCGATCCTGCATGGTCAGTCCGACAAAACGCCCCGAACGGTCGCAATCTGCGAGTACGACTATTCCGCGTCTCCGATCGCGCAGCGGCTGAACGCATCTGTTCGCGATGCGGTGATGTTCATGGTCGCGAATGAAAAGTGGAAGCTCATCCATTGCGAAGGTGGGTACAGGCCGATCCTGTTCGATCTGGAAAACGACCCGGATGAGCTGATCGATTTAGGTGACAGCGCGGACCATTCGGATGTTATCGCGCAGATGTATGATCACCTGTTCGCCTGGGCGCGGCGCACGTCTCAGCGCACTACCCGATCCGAACAGCAGTTGGTCGATATGCGGACGCGAAGTGGGGGTACAGGAATCATGATCGGTATTTACGACGAAAACGACACGCCGTTGGAACTGACGGTCAAGTATCGCGACCGCATGGCGCAGCCATACAAAAGCTACCTAAAAGATTAGTTTTGTCCGCGTTTTCATCGAACAAAACATGAGGCCCTTTAATCGAGTTGTTCAGGGGTTCGTTGTCTTCCAGCGGGAGATCTTGGGCACCCGGCGGCTTGATTAATTCTGCGCAAATTAACGCAAAGACGGTTCACCCCTTGCCAGCCAGACGGTAGAAGATGACCCAAGAGCAGTAATCGGAGAATTTCAATGTCCACCCCCAAACCAGTTGTACTGTGTATTCTTGATGGTTGGGGCCTGTCCGACGACAAGCAGGCGAATGCGCCTTTACTGGCGAACACTCCGACCTTTGACGCGATCATGGCCAAGTTCCCGCACGCCACGCTGGTAACGCACGGCCCTGATGTGGGTTTGCCCAACGGGCAGATGGGTAATTCCGAAGTAGGCCATACCAATATCGGCGCAGGTCGCGTTGTTGCCATGGATCTGGGTCAGATTGACCTGGCCATCGAAGACGGTTCATTTTTTGGCAATGAGGCCCTGCAGGCTTTTATTTCCAAGGTCAAAGCCTCCGGGGGGACGGCTCACCTTATGGGGTTGGTCTCGGACGGTGGTGTCCATGGGCATCTGAACCACATCATAGCTGCAACCAGGGCCATTACGGACGCCGGCGTTCCTGTCGCCCTTCATGCCGTTACCGACGGGCGCGATGTGGCCCCCAAATCTGCGCTGACCTATTTGTCCCGGTTGGAAGAGCGGCTGCCCGAGGGTGCCCGCGTTGTCACGGTGAGCGGTCGCTATTTCGCCATGGACCGCGACAATCGCTGGGAGCGGGTATCAGAAGCTTACGACGCGATGATCAACGGCAAGGGCAGGGCGGCCAACACCGCACATGGCGCCGTGGACCACGCCTACAACCAGTCGGAGTCTGACGAATTCATCACGCCAACCGTACTGGAAGGTTACGAAGGCGTCGTCGACGGAGATGGCTTCTTCTGTCTGAATTTCCGAGCAGATCGCGCTCGCGAAATTCTGCGCGCGATTGGTGAACCGGGCTTTGCAGAGTTCGAAACCGGGCCGCGGCCAAAACTGTCGGCGCTGCTGGGTATGGTGGATTATTCGGACGGTCACAACGCATACATGACCACGGTTTTTCCGAAACGGGCGATTGAGAACACGCTCGGGGAATGGGTGGCTAAGCAGGGATTACGTCAATTCCGGCTGGCTGAAACTGAAAAATACCCCCATGTAACCTTTTTCCTGAACGGGGGTAAGGAAACCCCGGAACAGGGTGAAGATCGCTGTATGCCCAAGTCACCTAAAGTCGCGACCTATGACTTGCAGCCCGAGATGTCCTCGGCTGAGGTCACAGCCAGGTTTGTCGAGGCGATTGAACAAGGATATGACCTGATCGTGACCAATTACGCCAACCCTGATATGGTCGGGCATACCGGCGATCTGCAAGCTGCGATCAAGGCATGTGAGGCTGTCGATACAGGGTTGGCACAGGTCGTTGCTGCCTTGGAAAAGGCAGGCGGTGCAATGATCATCACCGCCGACCACGGAAACTGTGAAGTGATGGTTGATCCGGCAACCGGTGGTGCACATACGGCGCACACGCTGAACCCAGTGCCCGTTGCGTTGGTTGGCGGACCTGAAGGGGCGCGATTGCGTCAAGGTCGATTGTCTGATCTGGCGCCGACGCTGCTTGACTTGATGAACCTGCCCAAACCGCCAGAAATGACCGGAGAAAGCCTATTGTCATGAGGCTGACCGCCCTTGCACTATTTTTGCTGTCAACCTTGCAGGCTCTGGCCCAGACTGACTCATCCGAGGCTGCACTTGAAGCCGCAGAGATGCTGGAACAGGCGTCTATCTCTCTGACTGAAGCCGAAGGTGCCCGGGATCGGGTGCGCGCGTTGACCGAAACGATACAGGCCTATGAGGCCGGGCTAAGCGCGATGCGGAATGGTCTGCGCAAAGCTGCGACGCGCGAAGCGCAACTGAGCGCGCAACTGAGGGTGCGCGAAAAGGATGTCAGGCAATTGCTTGGCGTTTTGCAGACCATTGAAACGACCGCCCCGCCGGTGCTGATGTTGCACCCTTCAGGCCCATTGGGCGCGGCGCGGGCCGGAATGATACTTTCTGAAGTCACGCCTGGTCTCAACGCAAAAGCGCAAGCGCTGGCACAGGACCTGAACGAAGTTCAGACACTGCGCCTTCTGCAGCAAAGCGCCTCGGAAACTCTGACAGAAGGACTGAGCGGTGTGCAAGAGGCCCGCACACGGTTGAGCGAAGCGATTGCCGACCGCACTGATTTGCCGCGTCGATTTGTTGAAGACCCGGTGCGCACGGCCATTCTGATATCATCCACCGAGACTCTGGATGGCTTCGCAAGCGGCCTGTCAGAAATCTCGGAAGGTGAGATCATGGAATCCGACGCTAGCGTCTTGGACCAGAAAGGGCAGATCGCTTTGCCAGTTCAAGGCGTCGTGCTTCGGAAGGCAGGTGAGCCGGACGCGACAGGGGTTACCCGCGCAGGTCTGGTTATCGGCACTCGTTCCCGTGCGCTTGTAACATCCCCAACCGCGGCCACGATCCGCTATCGCGGGCCATTGCTGGATCTGGGAAACCTGGTCATTCTGGAGCCGCAACCGGGCCTGTTGTTCGTGTTTTCGGGCTTGCAAGAGGTCTATGGTCACCCCGGGCAGGTGATCCCAAAAGGTACTCCGGTTGGTCTGATGCCGGGTGAAACGCCGGAAATCGGCGCAATATTGTCAACAAGCGGTGATGGCACTGGAACTGATCGCCCAGAAACGCTCTATATAGAGGTAAGAGAAGATAACAGCCCGGTGGACCCGGAAACGTGGTTTCGGACCGACAAGGATGGATAAACGAGTATGAAGAAATTTGTGATGGCCGGTTTGGCCGGAACGGTGGCAGGCATTCTTGCTACAACGCAGATCGCAGGCCCCCTGCTGGCGCAAGAGGCCGTGAACAAGGCCAGCGTCTATGAACAGCTTGACCTGTTCGGTGACATTTTCGAGCGCATCCGTGCACAATATGTCGAAGAGGTTGAGCCCGAAGAACTGATCGAGGCTGCAATCGATGGCATGCTGACCTCTCTTGATCCGCACTCCAGTTATCTTTCGCCCGATGATGCCGAACAGATGCGCGTGCAGACTCGGGGCGAGTTCGGTGGGCTAGGCATTGAGGTCACGCAGGAAGACGGTTTTGTCAAAGTTGTGTCTCCCATAGACGACACACCCGCTGACGAGGCCGGGATCGAAGCCGGCGATTTCATCACACATGTGGATGGAGAAAGCATTCTGGGCCTGACGCTGGACAAAGCGGTGGATCTGATGCGTGGTCCGGTCGGCTCAGAGATTGTCATTACCGTCGTGCGCGAAGGCGAGCCTGATCCATTCGATGTCACCATTATCCGTGACACGATCAAGCTGACCGCCGTTCGTGCGCGCACCGAAGGCACTAGCGTCGTCCTGCGCGTAACGACCTTCAATGATCAGACCTTCCCAAACCTGCAGGAAGGGTTGCGGGAACAGATCGAAGAAGCCGGTGGCATCGACAAGGTCAATGGTGTCGTATTGGACCTGCGCAACAACCCCGGCGGACTGTTGACACAGGCCATAAAAGTTTCGGATGCGTTCCTGAACGAAGGTGAAATCGTGTCGACCCGTGGACGGGACCCGGAAGAGGGTGAGCGGTTCAACGCTGCGCCCGGAGATCTGGCGGAAGGCAAACCCATTGTCGTGCTGATAAATGGCGGATCGGCTTCAGCGTCCGAAATCGTTGCCGGTGCCTTGCAGGATCATCGCCGCGCTATCGTCGTCGGCACCAAAAGCTTCGGCAAGGGGTCGGTTCAGACGGTGATGCCGCTGCGAGGTGATGGTGCGATGCGCCTGACCACGTCCCGGTATTACACCCCATCAGGGCGGTCGATTCAGGCTCTGGGTGTCAGCCCTGATATTATCGTGGAACAACCCCGCCCGGCGCCTGAACCGGAAGAGGAAGAAACCAACGCCCGTTCGCGGTCCGAGGCCGATCTGCGGGGCAGCCTCAACAATGACAGCCTGAGCGAAGATGAGATCCGCCAGATCGAAGAAGATCGCGCCAAGGCTGAGGCGACGGCTGAGTTGAGGGAAGAGGATTACCAGCTGGCCTATGCTATCGACATCCTGAAGGGGCTGTCGGCCTTCAACCCCAACGGGCCGTCACAGTAAACTGTAGGGGCTGCGCATGTCGCAGCCCTTTCTAAACGGCTTCAGCTTTCGATCCTGTGCAGTTTCTTTTCATCGAGAAGCAGCGCCAGAACGAGACCGACCGAGACCGATAAGGCTGAAAAGACGAAAGCCATACTCATCCCGCTGTCAAACGCTGCCGACAATGCCTGATGAACCGTCTCTGCTTCGCTGGATGACAACCGGCTAATAACCGCGTGGGCGGACGGCGTATCAAGTGTTCCGCCATTGATCGTCCGAAGCTCTGCTTCCGTCAACTTGATACCGGAAGCAACCACATACTGGCGAAGCTCAGACAGGCTGACGACGTACATAATGGCCGTGGCACACGCGACAGAAATTGCGCCATAAACCAGATGGGTCATAAAGCTCAGACCGCCGACCAGCCCAGCCCGTTCCGGCTTCACTGCACACATTGCAGCCGTGCCGGACGGTCCGACGGTCAGGGTTGCCCCCAGTCCGATCATCGCCATGCCGGGCAGGATACGAAAGTATCCCAGATCGCTGGGCATCACCACAATCGTCGCAGCCCCAATCGTGGCGATCAGGTACCCCCAAAACAGTAACCGCTTGGGGCCGAAATCATTGTAAAGCGTGCCTGAAACGACTGACCCCACCGCGAGCAACACGGTTAGCGGTGCCAACCCCAGTGCAGATTCAAACGTGGACCAGCCCAGCACCTTTTGCATGTATTGCGGGAAATACAGCAGCCCCACAAAAGCCGCGGACACGTTGAACATGTTCAGGCCAAGGGTGATGCGAAACTCGCGGTTTTGCATCATCTGCGGCAAAAGCAGTGGCTCTGTTACGCGTTGCTCGACTTTCGGGAACAGAATGAAAAGCGCAGCGCTGATGAAAAAGAGCATCAACAACGGTACGGACGTCCACCCCCAATCCGCGCCCACATCCAGACCGTAAAGCAGAATTAATACGGCAAAGGACAATACACCCATTCCGGCGAGGTCGAGATGCTCACCCTGTTTGTGATGGGTTTCCCGTTCCATCAGGATCAGCGCGGTGGCCATCGAAATGCAGGAAAAGACGACGTTGGCGAGGAAGAAGTACCGCCACTCCCCCAGGTTCACAGCCAGTCCGCTGATCATCGGGCCAAACACATTACCGGTCGTCACACCCGCCAGAATAAGCCCCATCACCAACGCCCGATGCTCAGGCTTCGCCACCTTGGTTGCCCCGAACGCCAGAGTGCAAGGCCAGACGCATCCCGCGCCAATACCTTGCAACGCACGTGCAACGATCAGGAAGTCAAGGCTAGGCGAAACAAAGCACATGACCGAGGAAAACAGAAAGATCGACAAGCCAAAAAGCATCATCCTGCGGTGGCCATACATGTCGCCAAGCCGCCCGCCTGCGACCATGGTCATGGCAAAAAACAACGCATAGATGTTCAGAACCCATTGGGTGCTGGTGATATCGGCGTCAAAGCCGTTTTCGATTGCAGGCACCAGCATGAGGGCACCGGTAAAATCGATACCGATGCCAAATCCTGTCACCATCAACGCGATGACTTTGACAATGCTGCTGCGGTCCATTGCTGGGCACGATCCGTTTCGAATGCAACCATGATGCACGGAATCGGTGAAAAGGATAGAAAAAACAGGCCAGAACGGATCAGTAGCCGTCCCGGCAGATACGACGAAATGCGCGTTTCAGCATATCCAGCTCTGCACGCAACAAATCTACTTCGGCCCTGAGATCATCTGCTGCAGGCTCACCCGAGATTACCGTGAAGTGTCCCAGTTTTTCAGCATTAGCTGCGTCTGCAATGACGAACGTGTGCACGCCTTCGGATAGGGCGGCAACAGGCACCTGTATGCGTAAATCCCATCCGTCTTCTGCGGGCGACAGGTCAACATTGTTAAGGGTTTCGCCCTGGTAGCTGACCTCCAGAATCGGCTCACTGCTGGCTTGAATATGGCCTTGCCAGCTTCCGTTTTCGAACCGAATGAAGGTTAACGTGGTTTGCGTCATGTCTGATCTTCTCACAAGTCGGCGCGATGAAAACGGCAAAACGTAAGATCCCGCACCACTATGCGGTTCATTTCGGGCATTTCAAAAATCAGGTCCAGCCAGATTTTTTCGATCCTGCGCTCATTCAGGGGGAGGTGCGCCAGATCAAAATCCACCGCATTCGACGCCTCAGTGGGATCAAGGCTTCGCAACACTTGCTCCATATTGGGCCCGTGCTGAATGTTGAGGCGCGCGAACACGCTCGATGGCTTTTCACACTCGATCAGGGTTTCCACCCTCACAAGGTGCTCGCGTGTGAGGTTAACTGCTGCATCCTCAGGTAATTCGACAGAAACTGACAGAAAGGATCCTTCAAAGCTGAAAACCTCGACCACGAGACTGAACGGGGCCAGATCCCTGCCTTCCCTGTTGCGGACCTGCCGCACGGCAATTTCAGAATGCGGGCAATCGTGGAACAGGCTGACCTGCCTATCCAGAACGGCCTTTCGCGGGGCCGAAGCCACACCCGGTTGCGTCAGGGGGCCACGCCAAAGGTCGGGGCGACAGCTCCAGTCCGTCCCGAGGGGCTTGGAAAACTGCGTGGACCCAACCTTTGGCCGGATAAGGCGGCTGTCCGCCTGCTGAATCAAATGATCAAGATGCCTGCGCAAACCGCGGGCCTGGTCTCGTTGCAACCGCAAATCTGCCTGCGTGGCATACGGGGCCTGGTGCGCGGCCTTGCGCCAACGCCCCATAATCTTGCGATGAATATAGCGATCCAGAATCCTGCTCATGGCCACGTCGTCCGATAATGCCCGTCGTTAGTCAAGGAGAAGAGCATGAACAAACCCGCAATAACAAAATTGCTATCGAAAGCCTGCGGTTTTCTGTTGGGGTCGGACCATAATTTGGATAGGCGCGACGTGTTGGATATGAACTGGTCTATTCTTGCAATACACAGGGTCAGTGCTTACCGTCTGGTACCTGCAAAGTGGGTCACCCCAAAAACAGCCACGCAACAGTTTAGCTCATGACAAGGCCAGGTTATGGAGTCCACTTTATTTGCCTTCATTTGGAAACATTCGAAGAAACAGCAACTTGTTCTTCTTCTGCTGACAGTCTTGTCGTTCCCGTTTCTTTATGCCTCGCTGGAATTGCCCAAACAAATCATCAACGACGCAATCGGCGCGCCGGGTGACACGGTAACCATCTGGAATTTCACCGTGACGCAGGTGCAGTATCTGATGATACTGTGCATTGCATTCCTGGCGACGGTGATCGCAAGTGGTGTGATGAAGATGCGCATCAACACGATGAAGGGCATCCTTGCGGAACGCATGCTGCGGCGCCTGCGTTATACGTTGATCCAGCGCTCGATGCGGTTTCCGAAATCCTATTTCGCGACCACCAGCCAGGGTGAGCTGGTATCGATGATCACATCCGAGGCCGAACCGATGGGCGGCCTGATGGGGGATGCCATCGCACAGCCGGTTTTTCAGTTCGGCCAGATGATGACGATCGTCACATTCCTGTTCATGCAAAGTGTTTGGTTCGGACTTGCCAGTATCGCGCTGATCCCGCTTCAGGCCTGGCTGATCCCCAAGCTTCAGCGGCAGATCAATCTTCTGAACAAGGACCGCATTCAGGAAGTTCGACGTCTGAGCTCGGAGATCGGCGAAACTGCGGCGGGTATCAGCGATCTGCGTACCAATGGCGGTTGGCGCTATCGCCTGGCGCAATTCAGCCATCGGTTGGGGACCCTGTTCGAGATCCGCTTCAAGATCTACAACAAAAAATTCTTCATGAAGTTCCTCAACAATCTGATTACTCAGATAACGCCCTTTCTGTTTTATTCAGTGGGTGGATATCTGGCGATTACCGGTGAGGTAACCGTAGGTGCTCTGGTTGCTGCATTGGGTGCCTACAAGGATCTGAGCGGCCCATGGAAGGATCTGCTGACCTATTACAACCAGGTGCAGGACATGTCTTTGCGGTGGGAGATCGTCACCGAGAGATTTGCTCCGGATAGCATGATACCGGAAGAGCTGTTCGAAGGTGAACCTGAAACCATCCCGCGTCTGACTGGCGATATCGAGCTGCGAAATGTGACGGTCCGCGATATTGATGGTAAAACCGTTCTAGAAGATCTCGATCTGACCATTCCACGTGGCGCGCGTGTCGCGATTCAGTCTTCACACGCGTCGGAGCGTAGTGCGTTGGGGCAGCTCCTGACACGTGAAGTGTTACCGGTGCAAGGCGAAGTGATCATGGCCGGACACAATCTACGTGGCCTGCATCAGTCCGTCATTGCGGCCCGGATCGGCTATGCCTATTCGCGCCCGTACCTGTTTGACGGGACGTTGGGCGATAACCTCATGATGCCCTTGCGGACGCACCCACGTCATGAAGCAGAAACGCTCAAAGCCCCGACACGGTGGCAGATCGAAGCTGTTCGTGCAGGCAATTCACCGGATTCTCTGGGCGATGAATGGATTGATCCGGGTCTCGCTGGCCTTGACGATATCGAAGACATACGTGACTGGTGGTTCCAGCTGGTGGAAGCGATGGGCATTGATGAGTTCATGTTCCGCCGCACATTGCGTACGCAGTTTGACCCCGAAATTCACCCGGTTCTGGCACAGGAAGTGGTCAATCTACGAGGGACAATCGCCAAGCGCCTGGTGGAAAAGGGGCTTGACCGCTATGTGTACCGGTTTGACCCCGATCGCTTCAACCCGGCAGTTCCGCTGGGCGGCAACCTGTTGTTTGCGGCACCATCCAGGGACATATCTCCGGACATTCTGGCAGGTGACGAACGGTTCGTTCAGATGCTCAGCGCCCATGATCTGGCCGACGACGTGATTAGTATCTCTCAGGCCGTTATGGATACGCTCAGCAAGACCTTCGGGAGGGACGGAGCGGATCACCCACTTTTCCTAAGGCTTGGTATGTCCAAGGACATGTATCACAAATTGCTGGATATCGAAGAACGGCGCAAAGCCAAAGGTGATATGGCTGTGAGCGATCAGGAGCGTGCATTGCTATTGACGGTGCCGTTCCTGTTGACGGCAGAACAGATCGGCCCGGACTTTCCAGACGAGTACAAGGAAAAGATTCTTGCCATTCGCAAAAGTCAGGCCAAGCGGCTGCGGGATGCGATGGGTGGTATGTTCATAACGGTTGCGCCGGATATCTATGTGCCACGTCTGACAGTATTGGAAAATGCGATCTACGGCCGGGTGTCTTTGATGGCAGGTGCACATGCAGACGACATAGAAGACGTCGTGGCCGAAGCCATGAACGAAGCCGGCTTGCGACGCCGGGCAGCGGCCATCATTTATGATCTGCCAACGGGTCTGGGCGGGAACAATCTGCCGACCGTCTTTCAGGAACGTGCCGCTTTCTCTCGCGCCGGTATCAAGCGTCCTGACATCCTGATTTTGGATAAGGCTCTGGCAAGTCACGATTCTGAAAGCCGGCTGCGCACCCGCCTGAAGCTACGGGAGTTGCTGCCGGATTCCATTATGATCTTTATGGAAGATCACTTTGCACATCCCGAAGCTTATGATTTGTTTGTGGAAATCAAAGAAGGTCGTATCGACGGAGTATCACGCACTTCTTCAACAAAAGAAGACAGCACTTCGGACGACCTGAGCCGAAAGCTTGAAATCCTATCCGCCACCGAGTTGTTTTCCGGCGTGGACGGTCGCAACCAGCGACTGCTGGCCTTCTCAGCGCAATGGTACGAGGCTGCAGCTGGGCAAGTCATCTTCTCGCGTGGTCAGGCACCGGACGCGGCGTATCTGTGCATCTCAGGTCGGGCCAGACTGGACTGGCCTGCGGATGATGGAACAAAACGCCCAATCTCGATCATCGAGCCCGGGCGTCTGATCGGTGATCTATCCATCATTACAGGAGAACCCAGACAACTGGATCTGGTCGCCATCGAAGACTGTAGTTTCCTGCGTATCGGTGCAGAGGAACTGCGTGCCGTGGTCGAAAGCGACGCTTCGGTTGCAACACAATTGCTGCAGACTGTCGCGGGGTATCTGACTACGCTGTCCACAAGAATCAACGCAGCACAGAACCCTGAGGAGCTGCTCCCTGCCATTGCGGATCAGGTGACTCCGGAAAGCACGGATAAAAATGCCTAAAGCATATACCGCTCATAGCAATTTGGTCGAAACGGCACGCGCCAAACCGGAAATCTGGCGCCTGTTGCTGGGGCTCTTGCTGGTTGCAGTGCTGGTCAGCGTTCTGAATATCGTGTTTTTTACCGTGATCGCCGGGATGGGGCCGGAAAGCTGGGCGCAGACGCTTTTGATGGGCAGTTCACCCCTCGCGCTGCTGTTGCTGTTGGCCAGTTTCGGTTTCATCATTCTAGGCGTGGCAGTCGCCGCGCGGCAAGTTCAGCAAAGGTCTTTGGCGTCTATCATCGGCGGGTACCGATTGGCAGCGGGGCAATTCCTGAAAGTGTTGAAAGCACTTCTTATTTTGGGTGTGGTCGGGTTCTTGTTGCCGCCTTATGGCTTCGGCGGATCTCTATCGCAGAACCTGCCATTGTCGACCTGGCTTCTTCTGTTGCCGGTTTCAGCGTTGGTTGTTCTGGTACAGACCAGCGCCGAAGAACTATTGTTCAGGGGGTATATCCAGCAAACTCTGGCAGCCAGATTCCAATCTCCTGTCATCTGGATGGGGGTACCCTCCATCCTGTTTGCCGTTGGACATTACACGCCCGACATGGCTGGCGACAATGCGCTGCTGATTGCGCTATGGGCTTGCGTTTTCGGTCTGTTGACGTCGGACCTGACGGCCCGGGCTGGAACACTGGGACCTGCTATTGCGTTGCATTTTTTCAACAACATCATTGCGTTGCTGTTCATCTCGTTGCCTGACAACCTGAACGGGCTGGCCTTGTTTACCCTTCCGTTCGATGCATCTGACGCCGAGCAGCTTCGTCCCTGGCTTCTGGTGGACCTGGCTGTGATGTTCGTTTGCTGGCTGGCCGCGCGACTTGCGCTCAGGCGTTGATTGCAATTCCTTCCGTAGCGTCCTATTTGACGTCAACACCGCACAAGCCAAGGTTCCGACATGAACTGGATCACAAACTACGTCCGCCCCCGGATCAACTCGATCTTCTCACGCCGCGAAGTGCCCGAAAACCTCTGGCACAAATGCGACGAATGCGGAACGATGCTGTTCCATCGCGAGTTGGCGGAAAACCAGAATGTCTGCACACAGTGTGACCACCATATGGCGATCACGCCGCGTGAACGGTTCAAGCACTTGTTTGACGGCGGCGTCTTTGCCGAGGTTGAGGTGCCCACCCCAAAAGACGACCCGTTGCAATTCCGCGATCAGAAGAAATATCCCGACCGCATGAAAGCAGCGCAGAAAAAGACCGGCGAAAAGGAAGCCATGCTGGTCGCCTTGGGTGAAATTGGCCGCACCCCAATCGTGGCCGCAGCCCAGGACTTTTCGTTCATGGGCGGATCGATGGGGATGTATGTCGGCAACGCGATCATCGCTGCCGCGCAGGAAGCGGTAAAACTCAAGCGTCCTCTGATCCTTTTCTCGGCTGCCGGTGGGGCCCGTATGCAGGAAGGCATCCTCAGCCTGATGCAGATGCCGCGCACCACTGTGGCAGTTGAGATGCTGAAAGAAGCCAACCTGCCATATATCGTTGTTCTGACTCATCCGACGACTGGCGGGGTCACTGCATCTTATGCGATGCTGGGCGATGTCCACATCTCGGAACCCAATGCGCTGATCTGCTTTGCCGGACCTCGCGTGATCGAGCAGACGATTCGCGAAAAACTACCCGAAGGCTTTCAGCGCGCCGAATACCTGCTGGATCACGGTATGCTGGACCGTGTCACCAAACGTACCGAATTGCGTGACGAGTTGATCACCATCACGCGCATGCTGATGAAGCTGCACCCTGCGATCAAGGGTGATCTACCCGCACCGGAACCAGCCGACGCAATCGAGGCCCCAGTGGAAGAGACTGATCCGAAATGACGGCCAAGACGTCTGACGCCATCCTCGACCGGATGATGGCGCTGCATCCCAAGATCATTGATCTGACCTTGGACCGCGTTTGGCGTTTGCTGGCGGCGCTGGACAATCCTCAAATCAAACTGCCGCCGGTCGTTCATATTGCCGGCACCAACGGCAAGGGCTCGACTCAGGCGATGATCAGAGCGGGGCTTGAGGGGGCAGGGCGCTCGGTACACGCTTATACCTCGCCGCACCTGGCACGATTTCATGAACGCATCCGATTGGCCGGAGAGCTGATCTCGGAAACAGAACTGACGGCGGTTCTGGATGAATGCTACGCTGCCAACGGCGGCGAAAACATCACCTATTTTGAGATCACCACATGTGCTGCCCTGCTGGCCTTTGCCCGTGCCAAAGCAGATTACACACTGCTCGAGGTCGGGCTGGGCGGGCGTCTGGACGCTACCAACGTGATCGAAAACCCGACCGTCACAGTTATTACACCCGTATCCATCGATCATGAACAATTCCTGGGTGATACCTTGGGCAAGATCGCGGCGGAAAAAGCGGGTATCATCAAGCCCGGCGTTCCGTGCATTGTCGGCCCACAACAGGACGAAGCGCTTGAGGTCATCGAGTACACCGCCGCCCGTTTGGGTGCGCCTTTGCTGGTCCATGGGCAGCACTGGCACGTGCAGGAAGAAAACGGGCGCCTGATCTATCAGGACGAAACAGGTTTACGCGATGTGCCTCTGCCCAACCTTCTGGGCGCGCACCAGGTTCAGAACGCCGGCGCAGCGTTGGCAGTTCTACGTCATCTGGACATGGGCGACAACGCATACGAAGCCGCTGTCACCAAAGCCGAATGGCCGGCACGCATGCAGCGTCTGAAATCCGGCCCGCTCGTAGATCAGGCCCCGCAGGCCGAGCTTTGGCTGGACGGTGGTCATAACGCCGCCGCAGGTGTCGCGTTGGCGGATGTGTTGGCGAATCTGCCACCAAAACCGACGCACATGATTTGCGGCATGCTCAACACCAAGGATGTGACCGGGTATCTCGCACCTCTTGCTGAGAAGGCCGCAAGCCTTACAGCCGTCTCCATTCCGGGCGAAGCGGCGACGTTTAGTGCAGAAGAAACCGCTGCGGCTGCGACCAAGGTCAACCTGCCCGCATCCACCGCAGACAGCGTAGCGGACGCATTGAAAGTGATCACGGACAATGACCCGCAGGCGCGTGTTCTGATCTGCGGTTCGCTTTATCTGGCCGGAAAAATTCTGCAAGAAAACGCGTAGGCGCGTTCCAGCCTCTTGATTTGGCTGACATAGTCTTGGGTGGGTCAGGCGATACGGGCGGATCAGCGCCCAAGTTGCCCCCAATCCTGATCCTGCATTTCCCGCAGGCGCGATGCGGTGCGTTCAAACTCGAATGTCCCTTCGCCTTCGACATACAGCATCTCGGGTTCGGCCGCGGCCGAGCAGATCAATCGCACCCTGGCTTCGTAGAGCGCATCGATCAGGGTGACAAAACGCTTGGCCTCGTTGAAATTGTTCCGCGACAGGCGCGGGATATCCTCAAGCACCAGCACCTTCACTTCTTCCGCAATCGCCAGATAATCCCCCGGTCCCAGCATGCGCCCACACAGGTCATAAAATGAAGCCCGGGCCACTCCGTTGCGAAAGGCTGGCAGTTCAACGGCACGGCCTTTGACTTGCAATACAAGCGGTTCTGCGGGTCCACCGGCAAGATCTGTCCAGACCTCTCTGATTTTCTGCCGGGCTTCTGGGCCAATCGGTGTGAAGTAGACCGGGGCACCCTCCAACCTGTTTTGCCGGTAATCCGTGGGTGACACCAATTCCCACACCTGCGACTGCTCTTTGATATGGGCGATGAAAGGCAGGAACAGCTGCCGGTTCAGCCCATCCTTGTACAGATCGTCGGGATGCCTGTTCGACGTGGTTACAACGACTACGCCGCCCTCGTGCAGCAAGTCAAACAGCCGCCCGACAATCATTGCGTCCGTAATGTCGGTGATCTGCATTTCGTCAAATGCGAGCAAGCGAACTGAATTGACCACCTCCTTCGCCACTGGTGCCAGGGCATCCTCTACATTTTGTTGTCGTGCCTTGTGCATTCCAGCATGGATTTCCTGCATGAAAGCATGAAAATGCACACGCCGTGCCGGGATGTCGCCCAGCGTATCGACGAACATATCCATCAGCATCGATTTTCCACGCCCGACACCGCCCCATAGATACAGTCCTCTGGGGGGCGGAGGTGCCTTGCGGAAGAACCCGCGTTTGACCGGCTCGGACAAAGCGGCTCGGATACGTTCGAATTGAGGCAGAACGGCCTCTTGCGCGTCGTCGCGTGTCAGGGTTCCATCCGCGATGCGGGCCTCGTAGAGCGAAATTAGATCCGTCATGAATCTGAGCCTTACCCGTCACCTCGCCCGTTGAAAAGAAGCCATTTTTGGCGAAACATCAATTTTGTATATCCGTGACCGCAAATCTGCTGAATTGACGCTGACACCAAAACTAATACGGTCCTTCGGACGCAATGCCTGAGGTCCCATGCCCCAATACGCCCGCTTGTTGAATCCGATCCTGATTGTTGGATGCATCATCGTCACGGTCAGTTTCGCCGTGCGCGCCTCTTTCGGCTTATTCCAGATTCCGATAGCGGTTGAGTTCGGCTGGCTGCGGACCGATTTCTCAATGGCGATTGCAATTCAGAACCTGGCTTGGGGTATCGGACAGCCGATCTTTGCCGCTATTGCCGAAAAGGTAGGCGACCGACGAGCCATCATTCTTGGCGCTCTCACCTACGCGGCCGGCATGGTGCTGACAGCGTGGTCTGTCACACCGTTCGAACATCAGATGTATGCGTGGCTGGTGGGTTTCGGTATCGCCGGGACCGGGTTTGGTGTGGTTCTGGCGGTCGTCGGTCGCGCGTCTGCCGACGAAAACCGGTCCATGTCGCTTGCCATCGTTACCGCCGCGGGCAGCTTTGGGCAGGTTGTGGGGGCGCCAACGGCGGAATGGCTGCTGTCATTCTTGCCATGGCAGCACGTCTTTGTCGTGTTCGCCGTGGCGATTCTTGCGCTTGTGTTGACCTTGCCCTTTATGCGCGCACCACAGACGATCTCGAAGGCTGAGCTGGAAGAAAGCATGAGCGAGATACTGGGCAAGGCGTTCCGCGATCCTTCCTACGCTCTCATTTTTCTGGGGTTTTTCAGCTGCGGATATCAACTGGGCTTCATCACCGCGCATTTCCCGGCTTTCGTAACCGAGATGTGCGGGCCAATCCAGCCCGGAGGTGTACTGCATTCCATCGGTATCACCTCCACATCGGCGCTTGGAGCGGTGTCGATTTCATTGATCGGTCTGGCCAATATCGGCGGTACGCTTCTAGCAGGTTGGGCCGGCAATCACTTTCACAAGAAATACCTTCTGGCCGCAGTCTATACGTGCCGGACGATTGCCGCGGCATTGTTCATCCTGTTCCCGATCACACCACTTACGGTCATCGTATTCTCGTTGATGATGGGATCGCTTTGGCTGGCTACCGTGCCGCTGACTTCGGGTCTCGTCGCGCATCTTTACGGTCTGCGCTATATGGGCACGCTCTATGGTTTTATCTTCCTGAGCCACCAGATCGGCAGCTTTCTGGGCGTCTGGCTTGGCGGTCGCATGTATGACCAGTATGGCGACTACAACATGGTTTGGTGGATCGGGGTCGCGATCGGTGCCTTCAGCGCGATAGTACACCTGCCGATCCGTGAAGACCGATCCGCAGTTCCTGCCTGAGGCACATCGGTACACCACAGGCAGGGAACCAATCGGGCAAAGGCGTTACCGAAGTTCGGCTTCGGTGTTGCCGCCATCCACCGTCACGACATGACCGGTGGTGCGTTCCATCAGCGCCAATGCAACAAAGGCATTTGCGACGTGCTTTGCCTCGACTTCGCGGCCCAGCAGGTTGCCTGACATATAGGTCTCCTCGGAAACGCCACGTGCGGCAGCGCGTTCCTGAATGAACCCATCCGTCAGCAGGCCAGACCGAATTCGGTCTGCATTCACCCCATTCACACGGATTCCATATTCGGCCAATTCAAGCGTCAACTGGCGCAACAGAAACAGGGTGGCGGCTTTTGGCGTGCCATAGGCCCCCATGTTCCGGCCCGGGTTGATCGCCTGTTTCGAGATATTGAACAGGATCTGACCGCCGCGGCCCTGAGCTTGCATAACTCGGGCAGCCTGTATCGCAAATGCCTTGTGCGCGAAGAAATTCAGTTCAAAAGCAGCACGGAATTCCTCTTCGCCAAGATCCAGCAATGCGCCCGAGGTCGCGGCCCCGGCATTTGACACCATTACATCGAGCCCACCAAACCGGTGTATCACCGCGGCTATTGCGGCATCCGCGGCGCCTCTTTCGGTTACGTCGCAAGCGTATGTCGAATGCCATGTGCCAAGGGTCGATTTGGCCTCGGCCAACGCGCCTTCATCCCGATCCACCAGAACGACATTTGCACCGGCATCAGCAAAGGCCTTGGCGGTCGCCAGACCTATCGCCCCTGCACCGCCGGTTACCATCACGATCTTACCCTGAAGCGGAGGTGGTGAGCTCTTGCCCAGCTTCGCCTGTTCCAGCGACCAGTATTCACAATCAAAGCGATCTTTTTCATTGTTGGGAAAAAAACCGCCCGCGTCTTCGCCCACTGATCGCACCCGCAGGTTTTGTTCCGCAAGATCCGCCGCTGTCGAGGCAGCCTTCGCGTTTGGGCCTATTCCAATGATCCCAACACCCTCGATCCAAGCATGCTTGGGGTCTTGGGGCAGCAGTTTCTTGGGCTCGTCGGCCTGCGGGGCCTGCCGTACAAAATATTCCCGATAGTCTTTGGCAAACTCTGCGACCTTCGCCTTGATCCGCGCCCGGCCCCCAGACAAATCCGATGCTCGCAATACAAGCGGGCAGCCTTTTGTCCGTAATACATGATCCGGCGACGCCATGCCTCGCTGGGCCAATGAATCAATATCCGGACGATCAAAAAACTGCATGACATCCGGCCCGTTGCGGAGGTCAAAAACCGGCATCGGGTCATCCCGTTGGGCTGCAACTTCGGCAATGACCCCGCGCAGGATCGGCAATACCTCAAGATTCTCAGCCGGATCGCGACGGCCAATTGTCGTCAGGTCCTTCATTCCGAAATAGGCAGCGACTTCGTTGGTATGGGCCACGATCCGGTCATAGCTTTCCTGCGCCGTCGCGCCGAACGTAAAATGCCCATGCTGAAGCAGTAGAAGTCCTTCGACATTCGGGTTTTTGTCAAACACCTCGGCCGCCTTTTTGGCCAGCCCAAAGCCAGGCATGATATAGGGTACAATGCCCAATCGGTCACCAAAAATCTCGCGGCAAACCTCCTCGGCGTTTGGCAGATTGGCGAGCACCAGAAAGGGTGTCGCGTGCGTATGATCCACATATTTGTGCGGCAGAAACGCATGCAAGAGTGTTTCTACAGAGGGGTTCGGTGAGCCCGAGTCCAGCAGATTGGCGCGCTGAACATTGACCATCTGCGCATCTGACAGGTGGTCCAGCGCGCGCAGTTTCATCAAAGGATCAAGCCAAACACCTGGCAGGCCCGGCGCCTCGATGCTGTCCAGATCCCACCCAGACCCCTTGACATGCAGAACACGCCGCGGATCGCCGAACAGATCAGGGCGTTCCAGCTTGACTGACGTGTTGCCTCCACCATGCATCAGAAGGTCCGGGTTCTGACCGATCAGCCGCGAGGTGTAGACACGTTCGCCCAGTTCCTGATCTGCGGGATCTGTTCCGGCCCGATCCCGCCATTTTCGTGCCTCATCGGCCCTGTACCAGTTTTCAATCATCATTCATTCTCAGCAAGTTAAGCGGGTGCATGATCCGCGGGGGCGATTGCACAATTCAGGACTGCGCTAAACAAAGTATTAACCAGCCCGTTCGGGAAACAACCGGGCAAGCCCGTCGGTAGAAGCCTCGCTGATGCCGCGCTCGGTGATAAGCCCCGTCACCAGACGGTTTGGTGTGACATCAAAGGCAGGATTGCCACCTTCTGTGCCATTTGGCGTCACGCGTACGTCCGAGATATTCCCCTGCCCATCAACCCCCATGACATGGGTTACTTCCCTTGCATCACGTTCCTCGATCGGGATTTCGGCCACACCGTCGCGAACTGTCCAGTCAATCGTAGGAGAGGGCAGGGCGACGTAAAATGGCACACCGTTGTCACGTGCAGCCAAAGCTTTCAGATAAGTCCCGATCTTGTTGCAAACATCACCTTGGGCCGTGGTTCGGTCTGTGCCCGTAATCACCAAATCAACCAAGCCGTGCTGCATCAAATGACCGCCGGCATTGTCCACGATGTAACGATGGGGAATGCCATGCTCACCCAATTCCCAGGAGGTCAGTGCGCCCTGGTTGCGCGGTCTGGTTTCATCCACCCAGACTTGCAGGGGGATGCCCGCGTCATGCGCGTGATACATCGGGCTTGTGGCCGTGCCCCAATCCACAGTCGCCAGCCATCCCGCGTTGCAATGGGTCAACAACCTTACCGGCTCACCGGCGGGTTTTCGAGCTGCGATATCCTTGATCAGTTCCAGCCCGTGACGGCCAATTGCGGCGTTGATCTCGACATCTTCGTCTGCAATCTCCTGCGCCAGCGACCAGGCGCGCTCGGCACGATCACCAGGAGCAAGCGGCATCAGCGCTTCTCGGCATCTGTCCAATGCCCAGCGCAGGTTGATTGCGGTGGGTCGGGTTGTGTGCAGAACGTCATACGCAGCGTCGAAGGAAGCTTCCGAACTGTCCCGAGACATCTGCTCGGCAATTCCAAACGCAGCGGTCGCACCAATCAAAGGTGCGCCCCTGACCCACATATCCCGTATCGCCGCTGCGAATTCGTCAAGCGTTTTCAGGGTTACGACCCGAAAATCATGCGGCAACCACCTTTGGTCGATGATCCGAACCACACCTGCCGGTTTGTCCCACCAAATCGACCGGTAATGGGTGCCCTGTACTTTCATAATGCAGTCTCCGTATTCGAATGGCCTGGCCAGAATTCAATTACAGGGTGCTTTCTTATGAAGAACTTGTAAACGGGCGTTTCTGATTTCGCGTCAGTAATTTGGGCAGGCCGCCGCCTTGGCTATCCCCGTCTGGCGGCACGTAATTCCCGTTCCAGGGCGTCCAGAAATCGCGAGCGGTCTGCCTTGCCGAACGGTCGACCACCACCGCCGGTTCCCAACGGATTGGCCGCGCGCAGATCGGCCATCAAATCACGCATAGCCAGTTGCTGACCAATATTCGCCGCGGTGAAGATTTCACCGTTTGGGCGCAGCACGCGCGCACCCGCTTCGACGCATTTTGCAGCCAAAGGGATGTCGGACGTAATGACGACATCCCCCGCTCCACAGCGTTCGGCAATCCATTTGTCGGCCTCATCGGCGCCTTCGGAAACGACAATGACCTGCACCAGCGGGTTGGCCGATGGTCGAAGCCCACCATTAGACACCAGCGCCATTGGCACTTTGTGTCGCGTTGCGACCCGTTCGGCCTCGGCCTTTACTGGACAGGCATCGCCATCGACATACAGCGTCGTCACGCTTTCTTCGCCTCTTTCTTTGCCGGTTCCGCTGGTCTCTTTTTAACCTTGAATTCCTCTGGTATGGGCATTCGGTTGAACGCATCCAGACCCGCAATTTTGTAAGCTTCGGCAAGTGTCGGGTAGTTGAACGTGTTCTGAACGAAGTAGTCCACTGTGCCTTTCAGGTTCAGCACGGCCTGCGCGATGTGAATCAGTTCAGTCGCGCCTTCACCGACGATCTGAACGCCCAGCACCCTGCGGGTCTTTAGCGAGAACAGCATCTTCAACATGCCGTGTTCCAGCCCCATGATATGCCCGCGTGACGTCTCGCGGAACCGTGCCACACCGACCTCGTAGGGTATGTTGCGCTCCTGCAATTCTTCTTCTGACATTCCGCAGGTTGAAATTTCGGGCACTGAATAGATGCCGTACGGATACCACGGGCTTTCCGGCAGCGTGGGCGTCTCGAGCGCATGACAGGCAGCCACTCGCCCCTGTTGCAAAGAAGTTGACGCCAGTGACGGATGTCCGATCACATCGCCTGTGGCATAGATATGCGGCACAGCCGTTTGATAGGTTTTGCGGTCGACCTTGATCCGGTTGCGGTGGTCCGTCTCCAGCCCGACGGCATCCAGATTGAGTTTGGACGTCGCTCCCATGCGCCCGGCCGCGAACAGAAGCATTTCAGCACGAACGTGGCGACCGTTGTCGAGGGTCACTTCCACATGTTCGCCGGCGTCTTCAATCTTCTCGACAGCCGAGCCCAAACGCAGGTCGACACCGTTTTCCCGAATCTGGTGGGTGAAGTCGTGGATCAACCGGCTGTCGATGAAATCCAGAAACGTGTCGCGGGGTTCAATCAACGTGACGCGGACGTCCAGTGCCGAAAACATTGTGGCGTATTCCACGCCAATGACCCCGGCACCGATGACAACCAGCGAGCGCGGAATCTCTGCCATTTCAAGAAATTCGTCACCATCGACCACGGTTTTGCCGTTGAACGGAACATAATCCGGGCGATAGGTTTTCGTGCCTGTCGCAATCAGGAACTTAGCGGCCGTCACACGCGTTGTTTCTCCGGCATCGGTTGCGACTTCTACTTCGTGCGGTCCAACAAACCTGGCCAAACCGTCCAGAGTTTCGACGTGGTTCCGGTTGAACTGATGCTCCAAGACGTCGACCTCATGGTCGAGGGTCATATGCAGGCGGGCTTTCAGATCCTCTGCACGAATCTGATCCTTTACCCGGTAGGAACGCCCATAAAAGCTGCGCTCGCGCCAGCCCGACAGGTTCAGCACCGTTTCGCGCAGAGTCTTGGACGGAATTGTACCGGTATGGACAGAGACGCCACCAAAACGGTCCTTGCGATCGATGACCAACACACGCCGTTTCAGTTTGCCTGCCTGAATTGCCGCAGAACGCCCTGAAGGTCCTGACCCGATGATGATCAGGTCGTAATCGTATTTGTTCATCCCTCAGTCTCCGTACAGTGCCTCGGCATGGAAGATGATGTGATCTTCCATAAACGTGGACACAAAGAAGTACGAATGATCGTAACCCGGCTGGAAGCGATATGTCGCTTGCTGGCGACGTTCGGCGATGGCTTGCGCCAACGCTTCGGGACGCAGAAGATCCATGAACTGATCATTTGCACCGGTGTCGATCAGGATCGGACCGTCGAAACCGGTTTTCTTCATCAACAAAGACGCATCGTGTTTTGCCCAAAGCGCTTCGTCGTCACCGAGATAGGCGCTCAGCTGTTTGCGGCCCCAATTCGCTCCGGTCGGGTTCGAGATCGGCGCAAAGGCTGACACCGAACGGAAGCGTCCGGGCAGGTTCAAGGCAAGTGTCAGGGCGCCGTGCCCCCCCATGGAATGGCCCGTAATGGCCTGGCGTTCGCTGTCGATGGCGAAGTTCTCGAACAGCAGGGCGGGCAGCTCTTCGGCAACATAGTCCCACATCCGGAAATGCGGTGCCCAAGGTTCCTGTGTCGCGTTCACATAGAACCCTGCGCCCTGACCCAGATCGTAATCTTCGTGATCCGCGACGCCTTCACCGCGCGGCGACGTATCCGGAAACATCACGGCGATCCCTTGTTCCGCAGCCCACGCCTGAGCCCCGGCTTTGGTCATCGCGTTTTCATGGGTGCAGGTCAATCCTGACAAATACCAAAGAACCGGAACCGGCCCGTCCTTAGCCTCGGCTGGAAGAAACAGGCCAAAAGTCATGTCACACTTGCACGACGAGGAGGCGTGGCGGTACACGCCCTGCACACCGCCAAAACAGGCATTTTCCGAAAGGGTTTCCATCAGGCACCGTCCTTATTTTAGAGTTGCAACATGGCTAACGATCAGCAGACCCGGCGTAAAGTCTGCGCGCCTTCGTTGAGAGATTTTTTCGAAAGGTGAAAGTCAGAATGCGCCCATCCAGGCGATCACCATTGGCACGGTGAGAATACTGACGATTGTGGATAGAAGGATTGCGGCTGACGCGCGATGCGGGGCGATTCCATAATGCGCGGCCATCATGTAAACATTGCCCGCAACAGGCAAAGCGGCTGCTGCGATGGCAACAGTTGCCGGAAAAATTTCAATCGGTATCAGCCACAACAGAGCAACCGCAACGCAGGCCGGGTGGATCACCAGTTTGCAAAAGCTTAACCAAGCGGCGATCTGGACACGCTCAGCCGACTTGCTTGCCAACGATGCGCCAATAGCGAACAATGCTCCGGGAGTTGCGGCACCACCGAGAATGGTCAGAAAATCGCCAAGAGGTTCAGGGACAGGTATTTGCAGCCAGGACCAGACGAGGCCGGCTGAGATGGATACGATCATGGGATTCCTGACCAAACCCATTCCGATCAGCTTGAACGTGGCCGGAGTCAGCTTTCCGTCACGGCCGCCATTGATCAAGATCACGATAAGGGATGAAAACACCACCAAATCGACGGTCAGGACCAGCATCACGGGCCCAATCGCAGCCTCAGAGAACAAAAGAGCAAGCATGGGAAGTCCCAGAAACCCGACATTGCCGATGGCCGCGCACTGAGCTTCGACCGCGGCGGTCGGAATGTCGAGCCCACGCAGCCACGCGACGACCGTCGCCAGCACATATACAATCACGGTTCCCAGCAGATATCCAAGGATGAGCCGGGCATTGAAAATCTCGGCAAAGGGTAGGGTGGCTGCAAAGCGAAACAGCATCGCCGAAAGCGCAAAATAAAAGACGAACTTGGTCAGATATGCCGTGGCTTCAGCCGTGAAAAACCGTGTGCGCCCCGCCCAAAATCCCAGGCCGATAATCGCGAAAAACGGAAGGGTGCGCAGAAAGATGTCGACCATGGGCCAAGTCCTAGCACGGTTTGAACTCGCTGCAAGTACCAGACATCAAAGCAAATGCACCGTCGGATTCGCTGAAGTGTCCGAGAATCGTTGTATCTAAACCGAACGGTTTATAAGCTGGTGTAGTTATCGATCAAGGAGACGACATGACCCAGACCGCCACCATCCTGCGCACCGGCCGAAAATTCGACCAGGTTCTGCGCGGGGCCCGAGAGGTTTTCATGGCGGACGGGTTTGAAGGTGCAAGTGTAGATGACATTGCCCGCGCGGCTGGCGTGTCAAAAGCAACGCTATACAGCTACTTCCCTGATAAGCGCCTTTTGTTCATGGAAGTTGCCCAAACAGAATGCTGCCTGATGGCCGAGCGGGTCATCTCGATGATCGACGAAACCAAACCTGCTCGTGAAGTGCTTCAGATCACGGCGACACAGCTGACCAGTTTTCTTGTGTCAGATTTCGCGCAACAGGTATTCAGGATCTGCGTTGCCGAACGCGACAGGTTCCCCGAACTAGGTCGCGCTTTCTATGAGGCTGGGCCACAAAATGGTCAGCGACAGATGGCCGAGTACCTGGAAAAGGCCGTGGCCAAGGGCGAATTGGCCATTGAAGATGTACATATCGCCGCCGAGCAGTTTTCCGAACTGTGCAAAGTGCGGATCTGGACCCGGGCGGCTTTCGGCATTCAGAACACTTTCACCCAGGATGAAATAGATCAGGTCGCTGCTCAGGCCGTTGACATGTTTCTTGCTCGTTATGGGGTGTAACCCACCAAAGGGATGGCCCGCGCCCGGAACAGGGGCGCAGACCATCGCTCACACACCAAAACACTCGATACAGAACAGTTTAAAGCTGTAAGTCTTGTAAAACCGTTTACTCGATAAACGTTTGGGCCAGACACTCGCTGATAGGCTGTGCCGGATAAGCAATCGCTGCGCGTTCGCCTGTGCTTGCGAACAGGTCTGCGGGCATACCGGGGACCAACCCCAAAGCCGCCACAGCAACGGATTGCTTTTCATCCACTTCGACTCGGGTTTTTGAAAGATCCCGCAGGTATGTTCACTTTCCAATGCGTCAGCCGAGATATCAAAGATAACACCTCGGGCCTCGGGCACATCGGCCTGCGCGAAAAGGGACAAACTGGCCTGCCCCAGAAACGTCCCTCGTTCTGATGTAGAGTTTGTTTAGCTTTGGAAGGCGCAAATGAATGCGAAAAAGCTGTTTCACGAAAGCCCTGAACATTGGGATGGACCCGTCACGCTTTCGTGCCGCTCCGATTGCTTGCTATTGCAGCCTTTGCATCGAAGGCCAAAGGGCTTTTCCAGCCGAGGGCTGAGTGCCTGCGTCGTGGATTGTAGAAGCCGTTGAAATATTCGAAGATTGCGATCTCGGTGTCTCTACACGTTTTCCAGGATTGCTGCCACAACAACTCAGCTTTGATCGCCTTGAAGAAGGTTTCGACCATTGCCCGGCAGGCCCATGTATAGCATTCTTTCCAGAGGCGGGCGGCGTTGTCATAGCAGTTGCTGGTTCTGGCTGAGCGGACGATCGCGGTAGGCGCGATACCCTCTTGGACTGACATCCATGATCTGGCACAGCCGCTCGACAGGGAGGATGTCGGAGGTCTTGACGATGAAAGCAAACCTCATTTGCTTTACTCCGCAAAGAACTGGGTGGCAATTTTTAGCTCCTCTCCTTCTTAAGCATGCGGTTCTCTTTCCGCAGTTCCGCGACCTCGCGCTCGAGATCAGACTGGGCGGACGGCTTCTCAGGATTGCGCCGATCCTGCTGGATCAAACGGCTCAGCGTCGAGAAGCCAATACCAAAATCTGTTGCAACCTGTTTTCGCGGCAGGCCGCTGGTTAACCTTACCCGCACTGCCTCCGCGCAAAACCCCGGGACAGGACCAGATAGACTGGCTTTAGGATCGAAATGTCATCTTTCGGACGGATCAAAGGGGTTATAACGGCAGTAAGGAAGGTGTGTTCGAAACAGTAAGGTCTTTCACCACCGTCAAAACCTGTTCAGCGCGTTGGCCTCAATACGTGGTGCGCATCTGGTATCCCTGATGGAAAGTCATGCGCACGAATGTAACCGGATCGCTGCGAAACCAGGTCGTGCGTTCCAATCGAAACAACGGTGTGCCGGGCGGTACCGCCAGGAACTCCTGCAAATGCCCTGTTGCCGGGACGGCCGAGAAGGCAATTTCAGCGTTTGAAAACGGCACCTCGGACAGCAGCCATTCATTCGGCCCGGTGGTCAGGAAATCTTCGTCGAGAACCTGAGGCACGGTGCTGACGTTGATCCAGCGTTCCTCGAACTGAAACGGACGGTTGTCGGCGTGGTGCATACATTGCAGATGGACGACCTGCGCGCCTTCGGGAATGCTCAGCTTTGCCTGTAACCACGCGGGGCAGTCGATCAGTGTTCGGCTGACCAAAGCATAGCGGTATTCGGCATTCATTTCTTCTATTGTCTGCCGAACGACAGTGATTGGCAGCTTCGCCTGCTTTACCGGCGTGGTCACAACACGCGTGCCACCCTTACGTTTGCGGGTGACAATGCCCTGTTCGGCAAGTTCCCGCAGCGCCCGATTGACCGTCGCCCGTGCTACGCCGAACTCGGCTGCCAATTCCATCTCGGTGGGCAACAGACTTCCCTGCGGCCAGACTCGGGTTTGAATGCGGTTCACGACTTCGTCCCGAATGTCCTGAAAGCCGAGATGTTTATGATCGGTCACGTGGTGTTCATCCAATTACGTACAAACATATTGGTATTATGAAGCCATTTTTGTCAGCCCGTAAAGGGAACAGCAAACTCAAAGCCTCAGTATGAGATCAGCCATAGCCCGCCGATAGTCAAATACGATTCGATCCCGTGCAATATGACGGCCCTGGCGTACCTGATGGCGGCCCGCCGACCACAGATCGGTCACTACGTGATCCTTCGCGGCAAAGACCAACCCGTCGAGGAACTGTTCAGGACGCAGGGCACAAAGCGCGGGATCCTGACTGTCAATGGCAACAAGATCCGCCAGCATCCCTTCTGCGATCTGACCCGCTGCGCGCGCCAGGGCTTGCGCGCCACCCAAAGCCGCATTGCAATAAAGTGTCTGTCCAACCGAACCGTCCCCTTCGACCAGAACATTGCGCGACAGGTCTCGCAGGCGTTGTGAGTACTCCAGCGTTCGCAGTTCCTCTGTCATCGAAATCAATATGTTTGAATCCGACCCAACTCCGAAACGACCGCCGGCTGCAAGATAGACAACTCCGTTGAAAGGGCCATCGCCCAAATTGGCCTCGGTGATCGGGCAAAGCCCCGCGACCGCGCCGGTTGCCGCCATATCTCGGGTTTCCCTTTCGGTCATATGAGTGGCGTGGATGAGGCACCAGCGATTGTTTACCTCTGCATTGTTCAAGAGCCATTCCACCGGGCGTGCGCCCAGACTCTCGTGAACCTGCGCTACCTCTTTGGGCTGTTCCGCGATGTGAATGTGGACAGGTCCTGTCGTTTTGGTTTCCGAAACCCGGGCAAGATCTTGTGGTGACGTCGCGCGTAAGGAATGCGGGGCAATGCCTATCTGACAGTCATCCGGCAGATCGCCCAGTGCCGCTTGCGCTTGCTCGACCAGCGCCAGATAGCGGTCCACATCATTGCCAAATCGTTGCTGTCCCGATTCCAACGGTTGCTCGCCGACCCCTGCATAAGAATAAAGTACGGGCAGATGCGTCAGTCCGATTCCAGACTCGGCCGAAGCAGCCATGATCCGATGGGACAGCTCTGCAAGATTGCCATAAGGTGTGCCGTCTGGCTGGTGATGCAGATAATGGAATTCACCAACCGAGGCAAAGCCGGCTTCCTGCATCTCCATATAGACCAGTGCGGCAATCGCCTGTACCTGATCGGGCGTCAGGTGCGCGGTGAATCGATACATCAGTTCCCGCCACGTCCAGAAGCTGTCGCGCCCGGCCTTTCGATATTCAGTCATCCCCGCCATCGCGCGCTGAAATGCGTGGCTGTGCAGATTGGCCAATGCGGGCAGCAAAGTGTCGACGCGCGTATCGCCATCTTGCGCCGTCGCGCCCTTCTGCAACGACGTTATCAGACCTTCCTTGATTTCTACCCGCAGGTTCGAAGCCCAACCGGTGCTCAATAATGCGCGATTAGCGAAGATAGCCATTTTCCACCTCATTTTATGCATAGACATATAATTGATAGAAATGTACTAGAAAAGAAGGAAATGCACGGAGGTTGCGAGTCACATGCAGACGCAAACGCGGGTTTTGACCGATCTTGACGCCGCAACGATGACCGAAGGCAGCACACCATACGGTTTGGTTCCAGATGCCGCGATCGCGTTGCAGGACGGGCGCATCGCATGGATCGGAGCTGTCGCTGACCTTCCTTCACGATTCGCCGACCAGCCGCGGACTCGACTCGGTGGACGCCTGGTTACGCCTGCGTTGATCGATTGCCACACTCACGTGGTTCATGGTGGTCATCGCGCCGTAGAGTTCGAAATGCGCCTGAATGGGGCGAGCTATGAAGAAGTTGCCCGCACTGGGGGTGGAATCATCTCGACCGTAAAGTCCACGCGCGCGGCTGGCGTGGAGGAGTTGGTCGCACAAGCATTGCCGCGTGTGGACGCGATGCTGGCCGAAGGGGTATCGGTCATCGAAGTGAAGTCTGGTTACGGGTTGGATGACAAGAGTGAATTGAACATGTTGCGCGCGGCTCGGGCGTTGCCGGATCATCGTCCCGTCCGTGTTCTGACCAGCTTTTTGGGGGCTCATGCGGTGCCTCAGGACTATAAGGGCAGGGCATCGGACTACATTCATCAGCTGTGCATTCCCACGCTTCGCGCCGCTCATGCCGGGGGATTGGTCGATGCAGTCGATGCCTTCTGCGAAGGCATCGCCTTTCAACCGGAAGAGCTTATCCCGCTTTTTGATGTCGCGACAGAGCTTGGCCTGCCGATTAAGATCCACGCCGAACAATTGTCGAATTTGGGCGGCGCAAAACTGGCTGCCGGATACGGCGCGTTGTCGGCAGATCATTTAGAATATCTTGATGAAGCAGGTGTTCAGGCCATGGCACAGGCCGGTACCGTCGGCGTCATTCTGCCGGGTGCGTTCTACACTCTTCGCGAAACCCAGGCACCGCCGATTGACTTGTTGCGCCGGCACGGTGTGCCCATGGCGCTTGCAACGGATTGCAACCCCGGCTCGGCGCCGATGACCTCGGTGCTGCTTGCGATGAACATGGGCTGTACCCTGTTTCGCATGACGCCAGAGGAAGCCCTTAAGGGCGTGACGACCCACGCTGCCCGCGCTCTCGGCATGGCTGACTGCGGACAGATTTCAGTCGGGCATCGCGCCGATCTGGCGGTTTGGAATGTCGAACACCCTGCGGAACTGGCCTATCGCATTGGCTTCAACCCTCTTCATACTCGCATATTCGGAGGCTCACTTTGACGACCATGACCCTCACTCCGGGCACCGTTACCCTGTCGCAGCTGGAACAGGTCTTTCGCGAGGAACGCCCGGTTCAACTGGATCCCGCTTGCCACCTGTCTGTCGAAGAAGCGCACAAGCGCATTGCCGATGCGGCGGCTGGAGAGGCCGCTGTTTATGGCGTGAACACAGGGTTTGGGAAACTGGCCAGCGTCAAAATCGCAGCTGAGGACACCGCCACTTTGCAGCGCAACCTGATCCTCAGCCATTGCTGCGGTGTAGGCCCTGCGATCCCGCGCACCCTTGCCAGATTGATGATGGTTCTAAAACTGCTGAGCCTTGGTCGCGGGGCCTCGGGGGTTCGGCCAGAGGTGATCACCCTGCTGGAAGGGATGTTGTCCAAGGGTGTGACCCCGGTGGTTCCGGCGCAGGGTTCGGTCGGGGCTTCGGGTGATCTTGCGCCCTTGTCCCACATGGCTGCCGTCATGATGGGCGCTGGTGAGGCCGAATTCGGTGGCGATGTGATGCCCGGTGACGCTGCGCTGTCCGAGGCGGGTCTGCAACCAATCGAGCTGGGCCCCAAAGAAGGGCTGGCGCTGATCAACGGCACCCAGTTTTCGACGGCCTTTGCACTGGCCGGCCTGTTTGGCGCGTGGCAGGCGGCGCAAAGCGCGCTGGTTACGTCGGCGCTGACGACGGACGCGATCATGGGTTCGACCGCCCCGTTGCAACCGGAAATCCACACGTTGCGCGGGCATCGCGGGCAGATTGAGGCCGGAGTGACCATGAGAGCGCTGCTGGCCGGGTCGGTCATTCGTGAAAGCCATCGGGATGGCGATACCCGCGTTCAGGACCCGTATTGTATCCGCTGTCAGCCTCAGGTGGTGGGCGCCGCGATGGATGTGCTGAGGCAGGCCGCAACAACGCTGGAAATCGAGGCCAACGCGGCGACGGACAATCCTCTGGTTCTTTCGGAAACCGGCCTGATCGTCTCGGGCGGGAATTTTCATGCCGAACCCGTTGGGTTTGCCGCAGACATGATAGCGCTCGCCGTGGCCGAGATCGGGGCAATTGCGCAACGTCGCATTGCGCTGATCGTCGATCCTGCGCTCAGCTTTGATCTGCCGCCTTTTCTGACGCCCAATCCGGGTCTGAACTCGGGCTACATGATCGCCGAGGTGACGACCGCTGCACTGATGAGCGAAAACAAGCATCTGGCCAATCCATGCGTGACGGACTCGACGCCCACATCGGCCAATCAGGAAGACCACGTTTCGATGGCGGCCCATGGTGCGCGGCGATTGGGGCAGATGGTTGCCAATCTGGAACGCATTCTGGGGGTCGAACTGCTCTGTGCCACACAAGGTGTTGAATTCCGCGCGCCGCTGCCCACGAGCGAAACGTTGCAGGCCGTGATGGCACGCCTGCGTGCCGTGGTGCCGGCCTTGGGTGATGATCGCTATATGGCACCCGAGATCGAAGCAGCCTCGGCCCTGATCGCCAGTGGCGAGATTGCCCGTGGTACTGGAATCGCCATGCCGGAACTTGGCGTATGAGCGGCCCGGTCGAGATTTCGCGCGGTGACAGTCCGATCGTGCTGGGTCTGCCGCATACCGGCACCTATGTGCCCGCCACGATCGAGGCCAAGTTGAATGCGCGGGGCAAGGCTTTGGCGGATACGGATTGGCATATTCATACCTTGTATGAAGGACTTCTGCCCGGTGCGACCACGGTTCGGGCGACCTTCCACCGATATGTGATCGACGCCAACCGAGACCCGTCGGGTGTGTCGCTTTATCCGGGTCAGAACACGACAACCCTTGTGCCGCTGTCGGATTTCGACGGCCAAGGTATCTGGGACATCCCGCCTTCCGGTAAGGATATGATCGAACGGCGGGAAGCTTTCCATGCACCGTATCATGCCGCCCTGCAGGCTGAGTTGGAGCGGGTGAAGGCGGCCCATGGGGTTGCGGTGCTGTATGAGTGCCACTCGATCCGCAGTCATATTCCTTTTCTGTTCGAAGGTACTTTGCCCGATCTGAACATCGGCACGAACAATGGGGCGACCTGTGCACCGGAAATCGAAGCCATAACGCATGAGTTCGCGGCGTCCTCGCCCTATACGGCTGTTCTGAATGGGCGGTTCAAGGGCGGATGGACAACGCGCCATTATGGGCGCCCCTCCGAAGGGGTTCACGCGATCCAGATGGAGCTGGCTCAGTCGGCTTACCTGAGCGCCGAAGCGCCGCCCTGGACTTTTGATACCGACAAAGCCAACCGCCTGCGCCGTTGGCTCAAAGACATCCTTGACGCCATCCACGACACTGCATTGGAGCTTGCCCGATGACCGACCCTCGTAAAAACACCCGTGACATCTATCCCCCGACAGGGCCCGAACTGAACGCCAAAAGCTGGATGACCGAAGCCCCGATGCGGATGCTGATGAACAATCTGCACCCGGATGTGGCCGAGAACCCGCATGAGTTGGTTGTCTACGGCGGCATCGGCCGTGCCGCACGGACGTGGAAAGATTTTGATACCATCGTTGCCAGCCTCATGGACCTGGAGGAAGATGAAACGCTGGTGGTGCAATCCGGCAAGCCGGTCGCCATCGTTCGGACGCATGCCGACGCACCTCGGGTGCTGATCGCGAACTCGAACCTCGTGCCGCATTGGGCCAACTGGGATCACTTCAACGAGCTCGATAAGAAGGGCCTGATGATGTACGGCCAGATGACGGCCGGTTCGTGGATCTATATTGGGACGCAAGGCATCGTTCAGGGCACTTACGAAACCTTTGCTGAGGCGGGGCGTCAACACTATGACGGGGACCTGACCGGTAAGTGGATTCTGACTGGCGGTCTGGGCGGCATGGGCGGCGCGCAACCTCTGGCGGCCGTCTTTGCAGGGGCGTGTTGTCTGGCCGTCGAGTGTAATCCTGACAGCATCGATTTCCGCCTGCGCACCAAGTACCTCGACGAAAAGGCCGAGACACTGGATGAGGCGCTCGAAATGATCGACCACTGGACCAGGGCGGGCGAGGCGAAATCGGTTGGTTTGCTCGGCAATGCCGCCGAGGTTTTCCCCGAGGTTTACCGCCGCATGCAAGCGGGTGGAAAGCGCCCCGATATCGTAACCGATCAGACCAGCGCCCACGATCCGGTCAACGGCTATCTGCCATTGGGCTGGAGCATGGCGCAGTGGAAAGACAAGAGGGAAAGCGACCCCAAGGCCGTGGAAAAGGCAGCCCGAGCGTCGATGAAGCAACACGTGGCCGCCATGGTCGATTTCTGGAACGCGGGTGTGCCAACCTTGGACTATGGCAACAACATCCGGCAGGTGGCGCTGGACGAAGGCTTGGAAAACGCCTTTGCCTTCCCCGGTTTCGTACCCGCCTATATCCGCCCGTTGTTCTGCCGCGGCATCGGCCCGTTCCGCTGGTGCGCGCTGTCGGGTGATCCCGAGGACATCTACAAAACCGACGCAAAGATGAAGGAACTGTTCCCCGAAAACACTCATCTGCACAACTGGCTCGACATGGCGCAGGAGCGCATCGCCTTTCAGGGCCTTCCTGCCCGGATCTGCTGGATTGGATTGGGCGACCGCCACAAGGCTGGGCTGGCATTCAACGAGATGGTTAGGAATGGAGAATTGAAGGCGCCGGTCGTCATCGGTCGTGACCACCTCGACAGCGGCTCTGTCGCGTCGCCGAACCGCGAAACCGAGGCGATGAAGGACGGCTCGGACGCCGTGTCGGATTGGCCGCTGCTGAACGCGCTGGTCAATACCGCCTCGGGCGCGACGTGGGTCTCGCTGCACCATGGAGGCGGCGTTGGCATGGGTTTCAGTCAACACGCGGGTGTAGTGATTTGTGCCGACGGAACCGATGCAGCGGACAGACGTCTCGAACGGGTTCTTTGGAACGATCCGGCTTCAGGCGTGTGGCGTCACGCAGATGCGGGTTACGAGGATGCCAAGGCCTGCGCACGCGAAAACGGTTTGCGTCTGCCGGGGATTCTGGGCTGATTTGCCGTTCATCTTTGAATTTGTCTGCATGGCTTAGCGCTAACGCCGAATTTTCCGGTTTCGAACCGGGGATGTTTCAGCTAGGGCTAAGCCGTTAAGCAGCCCGCCAGGCTAACGACAACTGACAAAGGTGGCTCGCCCGTTGCTCGATATTGCACAAGTCCGCACTGTTCTTTCGGACGTCTATGACCTTGCCCCATCGGCCACTCTGGCCAATGAGATGAAAGACACGTATGCCCGCATGGATCGTGTGATCAGCCCGCCGGATTGGGCGATCTATGCGCCCTATGTGCGCGCGATCAACGCGCTCAAGAAAGAGCGTAACGCCGTGATCCTTGGGCACAATTACATGACGCCCGAAATCTATCATGGTGTGTCCGATTTCGTCGGAGACAGCCTGCAACTGGCGATCAAGGCCAGTGAGGTGGAAGAGGATGTGATCGTTCAGGCTGGGGTTCATTTCATGGCCGAAACATCGAAAATTCTGAGTCCCGAGAAAACTGTTCTGATGCCCGACATGAATGCGGGCTGTTCTTTGGCAGAATCGATTACTGCTGAAGGAATCGACGAAATGCGGGCCAAATATCCCGGCGCGCCGGTTGTGTCATATGTGAACACCACTGCCGAGGTCAAAGCGGCTTCTGATATCTGCTGCACCTCGTCGAACGCCTTGCAGATCGTGAATGCGATGGAGAGCGACACGGTCATCATGACGCCGGATCAATATCTGGCTCAAAACGTGGCCAATGAAAGCCACAAGAACGTGGTGTACTGGCCCGGTTCCTGCATCGTGCATGAACAATACACCGCGCAGGACTTGCGCGACTTCCGAGAATGGAACCCCGGTACGCGCCTGATCGCTCATCCGGAATGTCCGCCGGATGTGGTGGCCGAGGCGGATTATTCTGGTTCAACGAGCGGTATCATCAAATATGTGCATGATGAGAAGCCTCAGAAGGCGATGCTGATCACCGAATGTTCCATGGCGTCGAACATCGCTGATGAACTGCCCGAGGTCGATTTCGTAGGGCCGTGCAACATGTGCCCATATATGAAAAAGATCACGCTTGAAAAGATCCTCTATGCTCTGCACTCGATGGAAGGCCAGGTCGAGGTCGCTGAAGACGTGGCAGAGAAGGCTCGCAAATCCGTTCAGGCGATGATTGATCTGTCCCGCAAGCTCGGCATCTGACCAGCAATGTCCAATATCACCACGGATCGCGTCATTATTGTCGGGGCCGGGATTGGCGCGCTCTATGCTGCGTTGAAACTGGTACCGCGACCGGTGGTGATCATCTCGCCTGATCCTTTGGGCGAAGGTGCAAGTTCGGCATGGGCGCAGGGGGGCGTTGCCGCCGCGATGGACTTGGCCGACAGTCCGGAAAGCCACGCTGTTGACACCGTCAATGCCGGGGCCGGCACCGTCGAGCAAAACGTCGCAGATTTGGTCACGCGCGAGGCGCGTGAGTATATTCTCGACCTGACCTCTTTGGGCACTCCGTTTGATCGCACCGAGGATGGTGGGTATGTCCTGTCGCGCGAAGCCGCGCACAGTTTTGCCCGCGTGGTGCGGGTTAAGGGGGATCAGGCTGGTAGCGAAATCATGGCCGCCCTGATCGAGCGTGTGCGTGAAACTCCTTCTGTGCAGGTTTTGGAGGGGGTCCTTGCTATTGCGTTGGAAGTGACGGAAGGGCGCGTGGTGGGAGTGGTTGTGCAGGATGCTTCGGAAAGCGGATCCGCGCCTGTGACGCTTCGTGCACCTGCCATATTGTTGGCGGGTGGCGGTTCTGGCGGGCTTTATGCCCTAACGACCAATCCGGCCCGCATCCGCGGGCAGGTCATCGGAATGGCCGCACGGGCCGGGGCAATGATTGCCGACGCTGAATTCGTACAGTTCCACCCCACTGCCATGGACGTGGGTGAAGACCCGGCCCCGCTGGCGACCGAGGCCCTGCGCGGAGAAGGGGCCGTTCTGATAAACAGGCATGGCGAGCGTTTCATGCCGGCCGTTCATCCTGATGCCGAGCTTGCCCCGCGCGACGTTGTGGCCCGCGCGATATTTGCAGAAGTGCAGGCCGGCGACCGACCGATGCTGGACACCCGCGAGGCTTTGGGCGCGCAAATAAACAAGCTTTTCCCGGCGGTTGCCGCTTATTGCGCGCGCAACGGAATCGATCCGGTCAGGGACGCGATACCGGTCGCTCCGGCAGCGCACTACCATATGGGCGGAATTGCAACAGACACTGATGGTCGCGCGACACTGGATGGGTTGTGGGTGTGCGGTGAGGCGTCTTCGACCGGCCTTCACGGCGCCAATCGGCTGGCCTCGAACGGATTGCTCGAAGCATTGGTGTTTGCACGCATCTGTGCCGAGGACATTACGCGTTTGATACCGGATTCATCCGGGTCGGAGCCTGTGGTCCTTCGATTTGATCAAGCTGACACCCCGGATACGTCCGATGCAGTCAGTATATTACGCACGACTATGTCGCGCGATGTTGGCGTGGTCCGGGATCGCACCGGGTTATGCCGCGCATTGCGCACGATTGCCGCGCTTGAGGACCAGCATGGCGCGTGTCCGTCTTTCAGAAACATGTGTGCCACAGCAACCCTGATCGCCGCGGCAGCATTGCAGCGCGAAGAAAGCCGCGGCGCGCATGAACGATCCGACTTTCCGGAAATTGCCGACGGTCCCGGCAAACGATCCCGGATGTATCTTAGCGACGCACTGCACGTTCGCGCCGAAGCCTGCAAGGAATTACCATGAGTTTTGCGACCCTGCCCGATCTGATCCTCGAACCCGTCGTCCGCGCGGCGCTGATGGAGGATCTGGGAGCTTACGGTGATGTGACCACCCGCGCCGTGATCCCGCAGAGCACGACCTATACAGCCCGACTGAATGCGCGCGAGGACGCCGTTGTTTCGGGCATGCAGGTGGCCATGATAGCGTTCCGGCTGGTCGACCCGGCGCTTGAGGTTGAGGTGCTTGTCAAGGATGGCCAGTCCTGTCGACGCGGCGACACGCTGATGACCATCAAAGGTTCCGCAGCTTCGATCCTGTCGGGTGAGCGGGTCGCGCTGAATTTTGCCGGTCGTCTGACCGGTATTGCCACAAAAACTGCCACCTTTGTCCAGCAGGCAAAGGGCACGAATGCCCGCATGACTTGTACCCGTAAAACCACGCCCGGGCTTCGCATCGTCGAAAAACAGGCCGTGCTGCACGGTGGCGGTTTCAATCATCGCTATTCGTTGTCCGACGCGATCCTGATCAAGGACAACCACATCGCCGCCGCAGGGGGTGTGAGTCAGGTTCTTGAATCCGCCAAAGCGCAAGCCAGTCACATGATGGCCGTCGAGATTGAAGTCGATCGACTGGACCAGTTGGCCGAAGTGCTCAGGATTGGCGGCGCGTCCGTCGTATTGCTGGACAACATGGACAACGAGATGCTGCGCGAAGCGGTTGCCATGGTGGATGGGCGAATGAAGATCGAAGCCAGCGGAAATGTGACTTTGGACCGGGTCGCATCGATTGCAGCGACCGGAGTCGATTACATCTCGTCCGGAGCGCTGACGCATTCGGCCCGAACCGTTGATCTGGGCCTTGATTTCTGAAAAGCGCGGCATTTTCGCTTGATTTGGGATCGTTTGCGCCAACACTGTTGCGCCTTCAGATTTTATCGATAATAAATCCACGGCAACGCAAGCTGCAGGAAGTTTTATAGATAAAATGATCATCCCTCATTCCGGCTGGACCCGAAAGTCTGCGCAAGCTGTTCATGACCTCCCGTTGATGGACCTTCTGTTCCGGGCACAGACCGTGCACCGCGAGAACTTTGATCCGAACAAGATTCAGACTTCTAAACTGCTGTCGATCAAAACAGGCGGGTGCGCCGAGGATTGCGCCTATTGCTCGCAATCGGCCCGAAACGGATCCACCCTGCCTGCATCGAAACTGATCGAGGTTCAGCGTGTACTGGCCGAGGCCAAAAAGGCCCGCGACGGTGGCGCGACCCGGTTCTGCATGGGAGCCGCCTGGCGCGAGCCCAAGCCGCGCGATATGCCTGCTCTGGTCGCCATGGTTGAGGGCGTCAAGGCGATGGGTATGGAAACCTGCATGACGCTGGGCATGCTGGATGACACCCAGGTGGTTCAGCTGCGCGATGCCGGATTGGACTATTACAACCATAATATCGATACATCCGAACGTTATTATTCCGAAGTGATCACCACCCGTACATTCTCGGATCGGATCGACACGATGAACCGGGTACAGGAAGCCGGAATCAAGGTCTGCTCGGGTGGTATTCTGGGGATGGGTGAACATACTGGCGACCGTATCGACATGTTGCTGACTTTGGCCAACATGACCCCGCCGCCGGATTCGGTGCCGATCAACATGTTGATGCCACAAGCGGATACCCCGCTGGCTGACGCCGAACCGATTGATCCGATCGACTTTGTGCGGATTATTGCAACCGCCCGAATTCTGATGCCCAAATCCTACGTTCGGCTGTCCGCCGGTCGCAGTGACATGAGTGACGAGATGCAGGCGATGTGTTTCTTCGCCGGAGCAAATTCAATCTTTGTCGGCGAAACTCTTTTGACGGCAGAAAACCCTGAGGAAGATTCCGACTCGATCCTGTTTGCGAAACTTGGCCTTCAGGCCGAAACGGCTGAAGAACATAACCGCACGGAAGCCGCCGAATGAAAGCAGTCGAACGACTGGAATCCATGCTCGATGCACTGGAAGCCCGGCACCGCCGACGGGCTTTGATCCCGGCGCGCGGGCTGGATTTTGCGTCTAACGACTATTTGGGGTTGGCCGGGTCAAACCTGTTGCAAGAGGCTGCGCAGGCAGCGTTGGCGCGCGGCGTGCCCGTAGGCTCGGGCGGCTCGCGACTGCTGCGGGGAAATCACCCTGAGCATGAGGCGCTGGAACATGAAGCGGCGGCTTTCTTTGGGGCCGAGGCCGCATTGTTCATGGGTGGAGGGTTTCAGGCCAACCAAGCGGTCTTTTCCACCCTGCCGGCTGCCGGGGATCTGGTTTTGTATGACGAACTGGTTCACGCCAGCGCCCACGAGGGGATGCGCGCCAGCCGTGCGGATCTGCGTGCCTTTCGCCACAACGACGTCGCGGATGCGCGCAACGTTTTGACCGAATGGCGATCCGCTGGTGGGCAGGGTCAGGTATGGATTGCTGTTGAAAGTGTCTATTCCATGGAGGGCGATCTGGCCCCGCTAAAGGACCTGTCATGTCTGGCGCGTGAATCCGAAGCCGTTCTGATCGTGGATGAGGCGCACGCCACGGGCGTTTTCGGGACAGATGGCAGGGGTCTTGCGCATGATCTGAACGTTGACCTTCTGACCCTGCACACCTGCGGCAAAGGGCTTGGTGTCTCTGGTGGGCTGATCTGTGGCCCACGCGCGATGATCGATGCCCTGATAAACCGCGCGCGGCCATTTATCTTTGCAACAGCGCCGTCCCCTCTGAACGCTGCTCTGGTACGGGCAGCCCTGCGTGAATTGGCCGGGAATGAGGGTTTAGTCACTGCTGCACGCAAGCGACTGCGCCATGCACATGATGCGGCCCGTCAAGCCGGGCTGCCTGACACGGCCTTGAACAGCCAGATCATTCCCGTCGTTCTTGGCGATGAGGCCCGAACGATGGCGATGGCACAGGCTTTGCAGCATCAGGGGTATGACATTCGCGGCATTCGCCCGCCTACCGTTCCAAAAGGCACATCCCGTCTGCGCGTCTCGATCACCGGGAATGTCAGTCCTGAGGACATTTCGGGCCTGTTTGCAACCATCTCCAGCCACCAATCGGAGGCCGCATGAGCGCTCTGGTCATTGTCGGAACCGATACCGGCGTCGGAAAAACAGTTTTTTCGGCTGGCCTGACGGCGGCTCTGAACGCCAGTTACTGGAAGCCGGTTCAATCGGGTCTGGAGGATGCAACGGACACGGAAACCGTCTGCACCTTGTCCGGTGTGGACGTGTTGCCCGAAGCGTATCGCCTGAACATGCCTGCCTCACCCCATCTTTCTGCGGAAGATATGGGCATTGAGATCGATCTGTCCCGGCTAGCGCTGCCGCAGGTGGACGGTCCGCTGGTTGTGGAGGGGGCAGGGGGGCTGATGGTGCCTCTGAACCGCAAATCCTACTATTTGGATCTGATCGCCCAATGGCAGGCCCCGGTCGTTCTGGTCGCACGCACGGCGCTGGGAACGATCAACCACACCACGCTGTCCCTGATGGCGCTTCGAGACGCAGGGTGCGAAGTGGTCGGCGTCGCCTTTGTCGGGGACCCGGAGCCTGACGTGGAGCAAACCATCGTCGAAATGAGCAACGTTCGACACCTCGGACGCTTGCCATATCTTGCAGACCTGACGCAGCAAAGCCTGTCAGATGCGTTTTCGTCCATAGACGTGGCGACCATACGGAGGTTTCTGTGACCCCGCTTGAGTTTGACGCCCGCCACCTCTGGCACCCCTATACGAACGTGGCTGATCCCGGTGCGATGCATCTTATCGACCGGGCCGAGGGCGTATATCTCTATCGGGAGGACGGTGCGAAGATGATAGACGCCATGTCGTCATGGTGGTGCGCTATCCACGGCCACAAGCATCCCGAAATCACATCCGCCATGCAGGCCCAGCTGGAAAAGATGCCTCATGTGATGTTCGGGGGGCTGACACACCGTCCGGCCATTGATCTGGGGCGCAGGATGGTCGACATGTTGCCCGAGGGGTTGGACCGCATTTTCTATTGCGACAGTGGGTCTGTCTCGGTCGAAGTGTCGATGAAGATGGCGGTGCAGTACCAAATGGCCCATGGCCGCACCCGCAAATTCGAATTTGCCACAATTCGGGGCGGCTATCACGGTGACACGTGGAAAGCGATGAGCGTCTGTGACCCGGTGACGGGTATGCACGGGCTGTTCCGCGGGGCTTTGTCGATCCAGCACTTCCTGCCGCGTCCCCAGGTTCGGTTGGAGGATGACTGGCCCGAGGACCCGGCGCGGAACGGGTTGGAGTCGCTGGAACGACTGTTGGCCGACAAGGGCGATCACCTCGCGGCCCTGATCCTTGAACCCGTGGTTCAAGGCGCCGGGGGTATGTATTTCTATCATCCCCAATGGCTGCGCGCGGCACGCGCCATGTGCGATGCCCATGACGTGCTGATCATTTTCGATGAGATCGCAACCGGATTTGGCCGAACCGGCAAGCTGTTCGCCACCGATCATGCTGGCATCACACCGGATATAGTGTGTTTGGGCAAGGCTCTGACCGGTGGGCATATCTCGTTTGCCGCAACCGTAACCAGCAAACGGGTAGCGTATGGCATTGGTGAAAGTGAGGCCGGAGTGTTCATGCACGGCCCGACCTACATGGCCAACCCTCTGGCCTGTGCCGCAGGATCGGCCAGCCTCGGCCTTCTGGCAGGGGGGAGCTGGCAACGCCAGGTGGCTGATATTGAAAACCAGATGCGGACCGAGCTGGAACCAGCGCGCGGTTTGTCGGGCGTAGCAGACGTCAGGGTTCTCGGCGCCATTGGCGTTATCGAAATGAAGGAAACGGTTGATCCTTCTGCCGCTCACCGGCTGGCCCCGAAGACCGGAGTGTGGCTGCGTCCCTTTGCGCGAAACATCTATTGTATGCCGCCTTACATTATTCCACCTGATGAACTCAGCCGGGTCACGAGCGCGATGGTCGCTTTGGCCGGGGGGCAGCAATGAAACACCAGTGGCTGGCGCAATCGGATGACAGCAGGCTGACTCTCGTCTTCGGGGGGTGGGCGCTGGGTGCCGCACCGTTCCGCGGTCTCACCGGAGGCGGATCTGTTCTGCTGATGGATGACTATACTCGGCTCGATGATCCCTTGCCCGATCTGGCCGGGTTTGACCGCGTCGAAATGCTTGCGTTTTCCTTCGGTGTCGCATCCGTGGCCCATTGGTTGGCCAGCACACAGTTTCGCCCTGACCGGCTGGTTGCCGTCAGCGGTACGTTGCATCCTGCCTGCGCAGACCGGGGCATCGCGCCTGATATTGTCCGGGCCACGGCGGATCAGCTGTCATCGTCAAGTTTCATCAAGTTTTGCCGACGCGCCGGACTATCTGCTGACATACCTGAACTGGACATCGAGCAGGCAAAAAAGGAACTTCACGCGGTTATTGAGCGCGGCTCGGCGCCTGATCCCGGCTTTGATCGGGTTTGGATATCAGAGCGGGATCGGATCATTCCGTCCAATGCTCAAAGGACGGCCTGGGCCGCGAACCCGGATGCTATCAAACGCGTCGCCGCTCCGCATGTACCTTTCCAACCGGGCCAAAGCTGGGCGGAGTGGATGTCATGACAGCGCAATTGGCGGACAAAGTGCAGCGAAGCTTCAGCCGAAGCTTCCAGACTTACAACGACACAGCCAGCCAGCAGGCCTGGGTTGCCCGCAAGCTGGTTTCCGAGATGCGCCGGGTAGGCGCGCCAAGCCGGTTTGATGTGGCGTTCGAGCTGGGTTGCGGCACAGGCCATCTGACCCGGTTGCTGCGGCAGAGCTTTGACCTTCCCGATCTCTACCTGAACGATATCGCGCCTCAAGCGCGGGCGACGGCAGATGCGGAAAAGGCGGCGTTCATCGCCGGAGATGTTCGCCTGGTCGAGTGGCCAGCGAGGCTGGATTTGGTCGCGTCGGCTTCGATGATCCAATGGATGGAGGATCCGGCCCGATTGTTGCAGAAGGTAGCCGATGCGCTTGAACCCGGTGGGTGGCTGGCGATGTCCGGGTTTGGCCCACTCCAATACCAGGAGCTTACGCAAATCGGTTCAACAGCCCGGGCGCCGGGCCTTTGTGCAACTGATGCCCTTGTGGCTGCCATAGAAGGGCCGCTCAAAGTTCTGTCGGTCGGTGAAAGCGTGAGGCCATCCTACTTTGCCACCCCCAGAGATGTTCTGAAGTATTTGCGCAGGACGGGGGTAAATGGTCGGGCACAAGGTGCATGGACCCGCGCCACTCTGGCCCGGTTCGAAGCTGACTACGTGCAAAAGTTCGGAGCTGACGGCAGGGTTCATTTGACCTACCACCCAGTGTGGGTCATCGCCCAAAAGCGTTAGGCGCCTATTCGGCTACAACAAGGTCAATTTCATTCGCCGAAAGCATCTGGCGAATACCCTCGGGCGGGTTTACATCAGTAAAGAACAGATTGATCTTGTTGGCAGGTTCCAGTGTTACCGGCGCGCGTTTTCCCAGCTTTTCGCCATCGGCCACTACAATACGGACCTGTGCGTTTTGAATGGCGACGCGGGCCAGGTTAGCTTCTTGCAGGTCGTGCAACATAAAGCCCGGATCCGCATTGACCGCTCCAACAGACAGAACCGCGAAACGGACGTTCAAACGTTTGATGAGGTCCTGAGCTTCAACACCAAATGCGCCACCATCATGTGAGCGCAGCTCGCCACCAGCCATGAAGACGCGGTTGTTGTTTCTTGAAGCCAATGCCTGGGCAACAAAAACCGAATTGGTCACTACAAAAAGATCACTGTGGTTGCCAAGCGCCTGCGCCACATATGCGGTTGTCGAGCCGATATCGAGGAAAACTGAGTCTCCGTCGCTGATGACCTCGGCAACCGCTTTCGCCAACTTCTCTTTTGCGTCAACCTTCTTGTCCAGACGGCTTTGCAGCGACGGTTCCAGAATGTCTTCGAGAAGATGAACTCCGCCATGGACCTTACGCACAATGCCGCGCTCTTCCAGATTGCGCACGTTTCGCCGAATGGTTTCGAGGCTGACCCCAAGATCATTTGCCAAAACGCTTACCCGGCATGACCCACCCGCGCGAAAAAGCGCGCGCAAGATTTCTTCTTCTCGTTGGTTGGTGGTCTGAAGGTTCATGGGCCGCGCTCTGATGGCATCGTCATAAGGGACTTAAAGCAATACCACAATACCCACATAAAGCAACGCGAAGCGACAGATTTGCTTTTGAAACCTGCATTAATCAGGAAAAAATGTGGCTTTACGTGGTTTTTATTGACACAAAACCCCACGATGTGGTCGTCTATACTCAATACCACCGATTCATCGAAAAAAATCACGACAGGGAGAAGGTGTTATGAATTGTAAAATGGGAATTTCTGCGCTGGCCTTTATGGCAGTCGGAGCCGCAACAACTGCTTGGGCTGTTGAGTCCTCAGACCCGATCAAGTTGACGCTCCACGACTGGTCGGGGCAGTTGATCAATACCAAGATCATGGGTTCGATACTGGAAGAAGCTGGATACAACGTTGAATATGTTCAGGCGGATTACATTGCTCAATTCGCCGGTCTGAAAACGGGTGACCTGCATCTGGCGATGGAAATCTGGGAAACCACCGGGCGCGAGGCTCTGGACGAAGCAACCGGAACCGGCAAGGTCGTCAATGTCGGCGAAACCGGCCTGATGGCGATCGAAGAGTGGTGGTACCCCAGTTACATGAAGGAACGGTGCCCGGGATTGCCGAACTGGGAAGCGTTAAAAGATTGCGCCGAGGAATTCGCAACGGCTGAAACTGCTCCGAACGGGCGTTATGTCGGTGGACCGGTGACCTGGGGTGGCTTCGATGACGAGCGTGTCGAAGCGCTTGAACTGGATTTCGAAGTCGTCCATGCGGGCACCGACGCGGCCCTGTTTGCCGAGTTGGAATCCGCGTATCAAAGGCAGGATCCGATTGTCTTATGGGTCTACGTCCCACATTGGGCGCCGGCGAAATACGAAGGCGAGTTCGTCGAATTCCCGCCATTTACGCCAGAATGCTACAGTGACCCTTCGGTTGGTGTGAACCCAGACATGGCCTATGATTGCGGCAAGCCGCGTGGCCCGATCTGGAAAGCCGCCTGGTCTGGCCTGCAAGAAAAATGGCCAGGCGCATATGACATTATCGAAGCCTACAATATCAACAATGATGAAATGAGCGCCATGGTCGGCAAGGCCGATCTTGATGGCGTGGAAATCGACAGCGTTGTTGCAGAGTGGATGGAGACCAACAAAGACCGCTGGTCTGGCTGGATCTCGAAATAATCCACTGGCCAGAGCGGGCCTGTGGCTCTCTCGGTCCGCTCTGGCCTTTTTCGCGAATTAACCGGACCACACTGATGCCCCCCAAGACCAAACTGTCGTGCCGAAATATCTGGAAGCTCTATGGCCCCAACGCAGATCGGCTTCTGCGGACAACCCCTGAACCTACGGCAGATGATATTCGCAAGGCAGGCGTGATCGGCGCAGTCCGCAACGCCAATATCGAGATCTCTGAAGGCGAGATTTTCGTCATCATGGGCCTGTCGGGGTCTGGCAAATCAACTCTGGTTCGGTGCTTGTCCCGGTTGATCGAGCCTACTGGCGGAGAAGTCCTGTTCGATGATGCTGACCTTTTGCGCGCCAGTGAGAAAGAACTGATTGAAATCAGGCGTCACAAGATGGGCATGGTGTTCCAGCATTTCGCGTTGCTGCCGCATCTAACCGTTTTGCAGAACGTAATGTTCCCGTTGACTATTCAGGCCACTCCCGAAGCCGAAGCCGACGCCAATGCCCGCGAAGTCGTGGAACTGGTCGGCCTGAAAGGTCGTGAAGATTATTATCCGCGCGAACTCTCGGGTGGACAGCAGCAGCGCGTGGGGATCGCCCGGTCGCTTGTGACTGAACCGGACCTTTGGTTTTTGGACGAGCCGTTTTCGGCCCTCGACCCATTGATCCGCCGCGAGATGCAGGACGAATTCCTGCGCCTGCAGGAGCGCCTGCACAAGACGATTGTCTTCATCACCCATGATTTTGAAGAGGCGGTCAGACTGGCCGATCGGATTGCCATCATGAAGGATGGTGAGGTGATCCAGATCGCCACACCAGAACAGCTTGTAATGCATCCTGCAACGGATTACGTCGCTGAATTCACACGGCATATCCCCCGGTCCAAAGTTCTGACAGTCGGTGGCGTCATGATGGCCGGGGCTGCTGGCGAAGGGGATCCGATCTTGCAATCGACCCGCGTGTCCGATGTGGCCGAACGGATCATTGCCGCAGACGCGCCGATCCCTGTTGCTGACAACAACGGGCAAGTCGTTGGCGCCATTGATCGCAAGGCCGTGGCGCACGTGCTGTTTGGCGGCGGAGACGTGGCATGACACGCCTGAACCGCAGTCAGATCATCATTCTGGTGCTCGTTCTGATCACGGTCATTCTTGGGTATTATGGTCGCGATCTGAGCAAAGCCCTGGATGCGCGCTGGCTGACAAAGTTCCCTTCGGCCTGGGTCATTCCGTTCAAGTCCTATATCTCGTTGGCAATGTCCTGGCTGATCGAAGATGCGGCCGTTGGCCCGGTCTCGTTCACCGATATCACCCGCGCCATCGCATGGTTGATCGAACAGCCCTATAATCTGGTTCTTGCCCTGCTGGCCGACGGCTTTGTCAGCGGTCAGGGGAATGACGCGCAGGTTATCCTGCCTGCAATCAGCTGGATTGTGGTCATCACCGCCGTTGTCGCCTTGGGTCAATATTGCCGTGACTGGGGATTGGCCGCTTTGGTCGGGGCCTGCTTTATCTATCTTGCAGTTTTTGGACAATGGGACAGCGCCATGGTGACGCTGGCGTCGGTCCTGATTGCCGTACCAATTGGCGCAGGTGGAGGATTGCTGTTGGGCATTCTGGCCTATCGCCATCCGCTTTTTGAAAAGATCATCTCGCCCATTCTGGACTTGATGCAGACGATCCCGATCTTTGCTTATCTGGTGCCGATCCTGTTCATGTTTGGTTTTGGCCCGATCTCTGCCTTGGTCGCGACGATCATCTATGCGACCCCACCGATGGTGCGGATCACCACGCTGGCGCTGAAAGGCGTTGATCCCGAAATCCTGGATTTCGGGCGCATGGCGGGTACAACCCAGCGGCAGTTGATGTGGCGAGTGCTTGTGCCCTCGGCCAGCCACAGCCTGATGGTGGGCGTCAATCAGGTGATCATGCTGACCCTGAACATGGTCATCATCGCCTCGATGATTGGGGCAGGGGGGCTGGGCTTTGACGTTCTCGCCGCGCTGCGCCGTCTGGACATTGGAGCAGGGTTCGAAGCCGGCATCGCCATCGTGGTACTGGCCATTGCCGTCGACCGTCTGAGCCAAGCCTTTGCCGAACGTATGGGGCAAGTGCATCATGAGGCTCCCGGCTCGTGGATCGCTCGTCATCGCCGGACGGTTTTGGTGCTGATTTTATTGGTACTGACATGGGTTCTGGGACAGTTCTCGCCACTGCTGCTGGAATACCCCCAAAGCCAGACCATCACGACCGGTGCGTTCTGGGATGACACTGTTGCGTACCTGAACGTCAACTATTTCGACACGTTCGAGGCCATCAAAGTCTTCTTTCTGACGTGGTTCATGATCCCGATCAAAACGGTTCTGCTGGGTATCCCATGGCCTTGGGCCATCGCGATGCTGACCTTGCTGGGATGGCACGCTGGCGGTTGGCGGCTGGCGCTGTTGTGTGGTGGGATGGCCTCATTGATCCTGCTTTCGGGCTTGTGGTCAAAGGCAATGGTAACCGTGTATCTGTGTGGTGCATCCGTCATATTGGCGACACTGATCGGTGTGCCCCTGGGAGTTTTGTCGGCGCTGAACAAACGCGCAGGGACGGCCATCAACCTGCTGATCGACACGCTGCAAACCCTTCCCAGCTTTGTCTATCTGATCCCTGTCGTCATGCTGTTCCGGGTCGGCGATTTCACCGCCCTGATCGCCATCGTCCTCTATGCGCTGGCCCCAGCTGTCCGCTATGCCGCCCATGGTGTGCGCTCGGTCAGTGAGGAACTGATCGAGGCAGGTCTGGTTTCGGGCTGCACCCGTACGCAACTGTTGCGCCATATCCGCCTGCCGATGGCATTGCCTGAAATCCTGCTGGGCGTCAATCAGACGATCATGCTGGCGCTGTCAATGCTGGTGATCACCGCTCTCGTCGGTACCCGTGATCTGGGGCAAGAGGTCTACATCGCCTTGACCAAAGCCGATACCGGTCGCGGTCTGGTGGCCGGTCTGTCAATTGCCTTCATCGCCATCATCGCTGATCGGTTGATCAATGCCAGTGCCCGTCAGGCCCGCATCCGCTTTGGACTGGAGAGTTGATATGAGCCATCCTGATCTGATGACCCGCATCCGCGCTCTGCCAATCTGGCAGGGTAAAATCGAGGCCACTCCTCTGACCGGTGGCATCACCAATTTGAACTTCAAGGTAACGGATGGCAGCGGGTCTTATGTGGTGCGTGTGGGCGACGACATCCCCCTGCATCAGGTGATGCGGTTCAATGAGCTGGCCGCCAGCAAGGCAGCCAATGCAGCGGGTCTGTCGCCTGCCGTGGTACATTCCTCAGGTGATCTGACAGTGCTGGAGTTCATCGAAAGCCGCACCTTGACGGAAGAAGATGTCCGCCATCCGCACATGCTGCCCCGTGTTCTGGAATTGGTCAAAACCTGTCATGTCGAAGTGCCGAAACACCTGCGCGGGCCGTCGCTGGTATTCTGGGTGTTCCACGTCATCCGGGACTATGCCGCAACACTGACCGAGAATGACAGCGCCCATGCAAAGCTAATCCCCGATCTGATCGACGCAGGCACGCTGCTGGAGCGTGAGGCAGGGCCGTATGACATCGTGTTCGGCCATAACGACCTGCTCTGTGGCAATTTTCTGGACGACGGCAATCGCCTTTGGCTGATCGACTTCGACTATGGCGGATTCAACTCGCCGCTTTTTGATCTGGGGGGGCTGGCGTCGAACAATGGCCTGTCGCCTGAACAGGAAGACTGGATGCTTGAAGCCTATTTTGAGGCCCCGATAACCTACGACCTGCGCCATCGATATGCGGCGATGAAATGCGCCTCGCTGCTGCGGGAAACCATGTGGAGCATGGTGTCCGAGATCACCTCGGATATCGACTTTGATTACGCAGCCTACACAGCTGAAAACCTGGCGCGGTTCCGCGCAGCCCTTACCGATTTCGAAAACACCTGAGGACAGACATGACCGACCTTCCTACAACAGCCAAAGCCGTCATTATCGGCGGCGGGATCATCGGCTGCTCGACCGCCTATCACCTGGCCAAGCTGGGCTGGACTGACACGGTGCTTCTGGAGCGCAAGAAACTGACTTCAGGCACCACGTTTCACGCCGCAGGGTTGGTTGGACAGTTGCGTTCGAACGCAAATATCACGCAATTGCTGGGCTATTCCGTCGATCTGTACAACAAGATCGAAGAGGAAACCGGCCTCGGTACAGGCTGGAAGATGAATGGCGGCTTGCGCCTTGCTTGCAACGAAGAGCGCTGGACCGAAGTCAAACGGCAGGCCACGACAGCTCATTCCTTTGGTCTGGACATGCAACTTCTGACCCCATCCGAGGCGCAAGAGCTTTGGCCCTTGATGGATGTCTCCGACGTGATCGGCGCGGCCTATCTGCCGACTGACGGTCAGGCCAACCCGTCAGATATCACGCAGGCATTGGCCAAGGGCGCCCGCATGGCCGGGGCGAAGATATTCGAAGACACCAAGGTCATCGATATCGAGATTGAAGATGGCAAGATTCTCGCGGTAATCACCGAACATGGTCGGATCGAGTGTGAAAAGGTGATCTGCTGCGCCGGGCAATGGACCCGCACCTTTGCCAGCCGCTTTGGCGTCAACGTTCCTCTGGTTCCGATGGAACACCAGTACATGGTGACCGAACCTTTCGACGTGCCCGGCAATCTGCCCACTCTGCGCGATCCCGACCGGCTGACCTACTACAAGGAAGAAGTCGGAGGTCTGGTCATGGGCGGGTACGAGCCGAACCCGATCCCCTGGGCCACCAAGGGGATTCCGCAAGGTTTCCACTATACCCTTCTCGACAGCAATTTCGATCATTTCGAACAACTTATGGAGCTTGCGCTGGGGCGCGTGCCTGCGCTGGAGAACACTGGCGTCAAAACGTTGACCAACGGGCCGGAAAGCTTCACGCCTGACGGCAATTTTATCATCGGCGAAGCGCCTGAGTTGAAGAATTTCTTCGTCGGCGCGGGCTTTAATGCCTTTGGCATCGCGGCTGGCGGCGGTGCAGGCATGGCGCTGGCGGAGTGGGTATTTAATGGCGAGCCGCCCTTCGATCTGTGGTCTGCTGATATTCGTCGCTTTGGCCGCCCGCATTTCGACACCGACTGGGTTCGCACCCGTACCGTTGAAGCATACGGTAAACACTACACGATGGCTTGGCCGCATGAGGAACATGACTCTGGCCGCCCCTGTCGCAAGTCGCCGCTTTACGACACGCTGAAAAAGCAAGGCGCGTGCTTTGGAGAGAAACTGGGCTGGGAACGCCCCAACTGGTACGCCGATGCATCAAAGGGCGAGACACCCAGGGATGAATACAGCTTTGGCCGCCAGAATTGGTTCAATGCCGTAGGTCGCGAACATAAAGCGGCACGCGAAGCGGCTGTGTTGTTCGATCAGACATCTTTCGCCAAATTCGCCCTTAAGGGTCCGGATGCACTGGCAGCGATGAACTGGATCTGTGCCAATGATGTGGACAAGCCGGTTGGTACCCTTGTCTATACCCAAATGTTGAACAACAAGGGCGGGATCGAGTGCGACCTGACCGTTGGGCGTGTGGCTCATGATGAGTTCTACATCGTCACCGGTACTGGCTTTGCCACTCATGACTTCGACTGGATCGACCGCAGCATTCCCGAGGGTATGAATTGCCAGCTGTTCGATATCACCTCATCGAATGCAGTTCTGTCATTGATGGGACCAAAAGCGCGTGAGATTCTTGCGGCGGTGACGCGCGATGACGTCTCGAATAACGGGTTCAAGTTTGGCGCGATCCGCACCATCGGCATCGCCGGGTGTCCGGTCAAGGCGCTGCGTGTGACCTATGTTGGTGAATTAGGTTGGGAACTGCACCTGCCCGTGGAGTATGCACAGACCGTCTATGACGCGCTGATGGAGGCTGGGCGGCTGCATGGATTGATAAATGCGGGCTACAGGGCCATTGAATCGCTGCGCCTTGAAAAAGGCTATCGCGCCTGGGGTTCGGATATCGGGCCGGATCATACGCCGTTTGAAAGTGGCTTGGGCTGGGCCGTGAAACTCCGGAAGAATATTGATTTCAAAGGGCGTGCCGCCTCTGAGGCGCAAAAAACCGGCGGCGTAAAGAAGATGCTGGCATGTTTCACGGTTGAACCCGACGTTGTTCTTCTGGGGCGTGAAACGATCTATCGGAATGGCGAAAGAGTCGGGTGGCTGACCTCGGGCGGCTATGGCTACACCGTCGGAAAGTCGATCGGCTACGGTTACATCCGAAACGCAAAGGGCGTCGATGCGGAATACGTCACATCAGGGACATATGAATTGGATGTCGCAACTCAAAGGGTTCCATGCGAAGTGACACTGCAACCGCTGTACGACCCGCAGATGAGCCGGGTGAAAATCTGACCCGAGGGTGCAAGAGCTGATCAACTGACAAACACACAGCGATCGGAACGCATAGGGAAAGCATGCTAACATGGCAAATCCGCCCCGAATGTCCGGAAGATCGTTGAATCTGGCTGTTTTCGACCTATGAGCAGTTGATAAAGTTACAGTATTGTCACACTTCACGCCAATCTGAAGACTGAACTGCATGACTTCTCATTCAGCTTTCAGGGCAATCAACCCTTCATCCGTCGGAAATCGGATGACTTCAGCCGAAAGGACCGGAAATGGTAACCCCAGATGCTTTGACTGAACACGCGATGAAGATTGCTGATATTGCATCGGAGTCCGCTATGCTTTTTTTTCGGGGTTCTTTAGGTGTTGAATTCAAGCAGGATGAAAGCCCGGTGACGCTGGCCGACAAGGCAGTTGAAGCAGAAGTACGGGCCTATCTGAATCAGCATTTCCCAGAGCATGGCATCTTTGGCGAAGAACACGGTCAGGAGGCTGGCGACGGGCGCCATATGTGGGTCATTGACCCCATTGACGGAACCCGATCGTTTCTGTCCGGCCATCCCTTGTTCGGATTCCTTTTGGCTCATCTATTGGATGGACAACCTCAGTTCGGACTGGTCGGAATGCCGGCCTTAGGTGAGACCTACTTGGGTGTAATTGGTGACGGCGCCCGCCTGAACGGGCGACCGGTACAGGTCGCGCAAACAACACGCCTGGATCAATCGGTTTTGTATGTGAATGAAGGGGACAAGATCTATCGCGACCATCCTGACCTGTTCACCCGGCTGATGACCGCAGGGCAGACGCGCCGATTTGCCTATGATTGTTACCCCCATGCCTTGCTTGCTTCGGGGCATGTCGATGCTGTCGTGGATTACGATTTGCAACCTTATGACTATCTGGCGGTCTCACCCCTTGTCACAGCCGCTGGCGGAGTGATGACCGATTGGCAGGGGCACGCTTTGACCCTCGATTCAGATGGCGCGGTCGTTTCCGCCGCAACCCCCGAATTGCATGCCGAACTGCTTGACCTCATCAATGTTGAAAAATGAAAGTGTCGCGCAATCTCTGGAAACTAGTTCCCGCGATCAGATTTGAATAAATACAAGAAGACAAAAAGTGATCCTATTGACGTTGTGACGATTCCGACGGGCAACTCCTGCGGAGCCAGAAGAAGGCGTGACAAGATATCAGAGAGAGTCAGTAGAATTGCGCCCACGAAGGCTGAGGCGACCAGCAGGTTTCGGTGCAGAGTTCCGGCGATGCCGCGTGCAATATGCGGTACCATCAACCCGACGAAGCCGATGACGCCGGCAACGGAAACGAAACTGGCCGTCGCCAACGCGGCAACGAAGAACATACTGAACCGCAGGCCCTGAACGGGAATACCCAGTGAAGAGGCTGTAAAATCTCCGGTCAGCAGTGCGTCAAGCCACCGGCTGCGATAAAGTGAATAGCTCAGGATCAGGCCCAATCCGATTAAGACAAGCGGGAACGTTTCCCATCTTGCTAGTCCCAAACCGCCAAGCATCCAGAATATCACCGAATGCGCAGCGCGATTGTCGCCAGAGAAAATCAGGTAATTGGTGATCGCGGAAAACAGAAAGGATACCGCCAAACCAGCCAGGATAAGTTTTTCAGGCGCGCTCGTGCGTAAGCCCTGAACCAGCGCCAGAACAATGCCTGATGCGATCAGACCGCCGCAAAACGCCGCCAACGGCAACGTCCAGATGCCCAATACATCACCTGTGACCGTGATCACCAGAACGGCGCCAGCAGCTGCACCAGAGGACAGACCGAACAGAAACGGATCTGCCAGATCGTTTCGCGTCGTTGTTTGCAAAACAACACCAACGACGCCCAGCCCCGCGCCAATCACGGCAGCAAACAGGGCTCGGGGCAGGCGAAGGTCGAAGACGATCCGGTGCAAAGGCGACATGTCTCCGTCCACCAGACCGGTTCCAAGAACGATGGCTGAAAAAACTTCGCGCATGGGGATAGGAGTGGTCCCGTAGACGATGGACAACAGCAAAAGGGCGGTCAGAACAACCGCCCCCAGCAAAATCAAACGGCCCAATTGGACCATATCAGTTGGTCTCCGGGTGCATGGCCTTCGCCATTTTCTCGATCGCCTCGATGTTTGCCGGGCCGGGCGTCAGTTCTTCGTAACGCAGGCCAATCCAGCGTTCGTTCTTTACCGCGTCCGTTTGTGACATCACCGGATGATCCTTCAGGAACTGAAAGGTGTCCTCTGCGCCGTTGCCGGACTGATAGTCGAGCAGCACCAGAAATTCCGGATTAGCCGCTGCCACGGCTTCCCACGACGTGCGGCCCCAGCTGGTATCCAGATCATGTGTCACGTTTTCGCCACCGGCGGCTGCGATCATTGCATCGGGAATGGCGAACTTGCCGGCAGTAAACGGAGCATCGGCCGGTCCGTCCAGCAGGAACACGCGGGGCTTTGCCAGATCGGCTGTTTTTGCTTCAATGGCGGACAGTTGGTCCTTCCAGTTGGCAACCAGCGCTTCGGCCTCGTCCTCGACCTGCATCACCATGCCCAGACGCAGAACGTCACCAAACAAAAGGTTCATGCTGGCCTCGGGGCGATCCTTGTCCAGATGCACGCAGCTTTCGGTCAGGACCATGGTCTTGATACCAAAGGGTTCCAGGGTGTCGGGCGTAACATCGCCACCGGGTTTCATGCCATAGTACCAACCGGCAAAGAACAGATCGGGCTCGACGGCCACAAGGTTTTCAATGGTCGGGTATTTGGGGGCAAGTTCTGGGATATCGCCACGCTGAGCATCAAAATCGGGGCTTGTTTTGTACCAGCCGGTAATTCCGGTAAGCCCCACGATCTTGTCCTGAAGGCCGAGCGCAAAGGCCATATCCGTCATGTTCATGTCGTGCACGACCAGACGCTCGGGCACCGTTTCAAAAACAAGCGGTTCGCCGCAGTTGTCAACCGTGACGGCCTCCGCTGCTGCGCCACTTGCCAAGCCAGTGAAAACAACCACTGGCCAGAGTTTGTGCATCATTTTTAGCTCCTGTTATGATGACAGTTTTCGTTTTCGGATGTCCAGCGCCGGGATCATGCGGCCTTCGTGCTGAAAGCACAGATAATCCACACCAAATGTGTCACGTACCCGGTCTGTGGTCAGAACTTCGCTGACAGGCCCGAACCCGGTCAGGCGCGTGGCTTTCATCAACGCCACATGGCTGGCGAATTCCGGGATCATGACCAGATCATGGACGATCATGACGACCGTTACCCCCAGGTCAGCGACCAAGGACAGCATGTGCCCCTTGGCATCCGGGTCCAGATGGTTGGTTGGTTCGTCCAGAAACAACAAAGATGGATTCTGGGCCAGTGCGCGAGCGATATGTGCGCGCTGACGTTCACCGCCCGACAGTTGGCTCATCGGTTTGTTTGCGAAATGCGACAGTTCGGTCGTCGTCAGCACCCGTTCAAGATCAGCTTTATGTTGAGCCGTCGATCGTTCCCCCTGAATCGGGATTTGTCCCAGCGCAACATAGTCTTGCAACCGCATCCGTCCATCGGGCGTTTCCTGCTGTCCGACCACAGCAATGGATCGGGCGCGTTGGCGGGCGGACAGAGTGCGAAGGCTTTTGCCTTGAATCCAAACATCACCCAACGCAATCCTTTCGATCCCGCATAGCAGTTTCAGCAGAGTGGTCTTACCGGCACCGTTCGGCCCGGCAATTGCCAGAATTGATCCTTCTTCAAGACGAAAGGACACGTCCTGCAACAGGATATCACCATTGAGAGCGTAGTACTCCAGATCCTCGGCAACCAGAAAACTCATGACGTCCCTCGGGATGGCAAAGCGGGTATTCGCGACAGGGTCTTTGTAAAGAGGGCAGGAGGACGGTTCGAGGCGCTGGTCCAGCCATCGTCGCTGTCGCCGAACTGCGTCGCGAATTCGACCAGGGCAGCCAGGTCGTGTGAAGTCTTAATGTCGCCGAACAGATACTGCGCTTTGCCTGCGGCCTGAAATCCAACGGTCATGGCCCGTTCACAACCTGCCATGCAGGCCACCATTCGGGTTTCAAAACCGTCAGGCAACTGAGCGTCCAGTGCGTCTTGCGCGGCCTCGGCAGGCATCGTCCCCTGACATGTTGAACAGATCAGAACGTAGTGATCAGAATAGCAGGCCATTGCCATCTCCGTCGTTTGCCAGATGCAGACAGAAGGCAAATACCCATATATTACGCAAACGCGCCATCAAGCCTCCTTCGGGGACGCCCCGCCCCGGGTTGGTTTACCATGCGATGGCAGGTCTCCTGACTTGCGGGTCAAGGCTCGGCCCACCTTCCCAACCCTTTCGGATCAGTGGTACAGTGGCGTCGCTCACCGCTTACAGTTGCGGGGGCAGTCACGGACTTGGCGCATCCCTGCGCCGCACCGTATTCCCATTTTCATCCCTTACGGAACCATCCGGCTCAGCTAGTCCGGCTACGCAAGACTTGTCAAGCGGCAGACGATGTGGGGTGGTGGAAGGATATGCGATAGTTGAGCCGACTATCCTGTTCACGCCAGCCCGGACCGAACGGTGTCAATAGTCCGATACAAGCAGGAAATCCGGCTCTGCATCTTCTTCGACCTTTGAGAACCGCGGGATTGGCTCTTCAAACACATTGTCCGTACGGTCGTCATTCACGGTCGAAACCTCGCCAATAAGGCAATCGCCGCGCTCCGCCCAGAAAGCGTGCCAGATGCCGGGCATCAGAGTTACACTTTGCCCCGGCTTCAGCCGCAAGTGCTCTCCGGGTTGCAAGGTTACAGGGCAGGCATCGCTGGGGACCGTCACCGGGTTGTCGCGGTCAACGCCACCGTTTGGATCCGACGCATAGATTTCCAGAATGAGGTTGCCGCCGCCCCGGTTGATGATGTCTTCTGCTTTGACGATATGCCGGTGCATCGGAGAAAGCTGATTGTCTTTCGAGATCAACAGTTTTTCCGCATAGAGCATCCCGCGCCCGGATTTCAGATCCTTCGCCTCACCATTGCGCAGAGTGAACAGAAAAAGTCCAAGTTCGTCGAAACGGCCTTGTGCGTAATCGGTTATGTCCCATCCCAGCCCGCGGTTGCGAATCGTTTCAGCCAGAGGGCTGCGCATTTGCTCTGGCGTCCAATTCGCAAAGGGTGGCAACACGGCACCGAAGGACTGAATAAACGCGTGTGCCTGAGATTTGATACGGTTGATTTCAGATCGTTTCATTGTGCCATTCTAAAGATCAAAGCTCATGCGCCCAAGGCGGTTCCGCCCCGGCTCGGGATACGGTCACTGCGGCCACATCCGCGCCCAGTTCCATAGCCGTTCGCAAGTTTTCCGCAGTCAATCCGCGCAGACCTGATTTGGTCAGATGCCCTGCACGGCTGAGACCGGTCAGGACGCCAGCGTTGAACGTGTCACCTGCGCCGATTGTGTCGACCACTTCAACGGGCTTTACAGGAACTGAGACTTCTGAACCATCTGCCAGGTAACCGTGCGCCCCGTCGCTGCCACGCGTGACGATGACAGCGGTTGGACCCGCCTGCAACAGCAGAGACGCCTTCGCGGCTTCGGATTCGTTACCCGGAATGATCCAGTCCAAGTCCTCGTCCGAAACCTTGACGATATCTGCTCGTGAGATCATGCGGTTCAAACGCGTTCTAAATCGGGTTTGATCCTTGATGAAACCCGGGCGGATATTCGGATCCAGCATCACAGCCCGGTCAGAACCGTGGCGGTCCAGGAGGGCGGCATAAGCATCTGCGGAAGGTTCACAGGCAAGGCTGATACCACCGAGATACAGAGCGGAAACCGCTGGAAGTTGATCGGGCAAGTCTTCGGGCAGCAACATCCGGCCCGCCGTGTTTTCATCAACAAAGCTGTAAGACGCGTGCCCATCAGAAAGCTGTACAAAGGCAAGCGTGGTCGGGCGGTCCGAGATAATCACATGCGTCGTGTCCACATGACTGGCTTTCAGGGCATCGATCAGTTGCTGCCCGAACATATCCGATGACAAACCTGTCAGCATTCCAACCGGCACGCCCAGACGCCCCATCGCAACAGCTGTGTTCAGAACTGCACCACCGGTATGTGGCACAAAACCCAGCGCACCCGACACGGTCGGTTCTGAGATCATATCTATCAGCGCTTCACCACAGCACAGGATCATGTCTTGGTCCTTCTTGGAATAGAGATTTCGGTTAGTCTGGTTACTGTCTCAGCGCGTTCTTGCAGAAGTTGTTTGCGCCGATGATCCCGAACTCTGCCTGTTCAGACACGTAGAGGTTCAGGGAACGGCGCAAATCGCTGAAGCGGCCGCCGCCGTTGAACGCATCCTTGAAGTTGTCACTGAAAAGCCAGCGGTTTTTCTCGGCAACGCCGCCCACAAGGAACACGCCTCCCTCTGGCATCAAGGTGACCGCCAGATCACCCATCAATGCACCCAGATGAGTGGTAAAAATCTGCGCCGTTTTTTCGGCGATGAGATCGGTGCCGCTGCGGGCATCGTTCAGAATTTCTTTCGCAGAGCGCACCTGTGCCCGCGCCTGACCGGCTGCCAATTCAACCGCCTGATACAGTACCGGTAGGCCGGTTCCACTCAGGAACATTTCTGCTTCCAGCGCCAGGCTGTCCCCAAAGAAACAGCCCGGTGCGATACGACGCGCCGCTTCAAAGATATCAACTTCTTCGCGATGGCGCGGGTACAAACCCACATGCCCGCCTTCGCCGGAAACCGTATGGTATCTGCCTTCTGAGTAAAGCAAGGCGCCAACGCCGAGCCCGGTTCCGGGGCCAACAACCAATCGCGTGCCTGCGGGCGGCGTTGCCTGTCCCTGCAAGACGGCAACATCCGACCGGGTCACCTCGGCCACCGACCATGCCGCGGCGGTAAAATCATTTATCACAAAGGTGCGCTGCGCTCCTGTTGCATTAGCCAACTCTGTCTCCGAGAGATCCAGGTTTGCGTTGGTCAGTTGAATAGTCCCATCCCTGACGGGCCCCGCGCCCGCAGCTACGACGGCCTGTGGATTTGTTCCGATTTCGTCTCTGAGATCATGGAACGCCTCCAACAGGTCTTCCAATGTCCCCGTCGGATGTTTCCGAAGATCAGCCAATTCGCCATTCATGACGACGCCTAAACGTGTGTTCGTGCCACCAATATCCGCAACTAGGTTCCAATGCTCATGCACAGCCCCGAATGGTTGCGCTAACGGCTGAGAGACGTTCTGACCCTCGGACAGGGCGGATTTTAGCGCCATGAAAGACGCTTTGGGCGTTCTCGCAAGTGTTTCGAAATCCACGTCCACCAATCCAAACCTCTTCTCGTACCCGAAGGCCCATTCGTAATTGTCCAGTAGCGACCAGACAAAATAGCCATTCACCGGAACACCTTGTGTCAAAGCGTCCTGCACGGCCGCGAGGTGCCGGTCGAGATAATCGATACGATCATCGTCCTGCACGCGCGCCTCACTCGCCATACCGTTTTCGGTGATATAGATTGGCATCGCGCCCGTATAGTCTTTCGTTGTTCTGATAAGAAAGCGGGTGAGGGCAGAGGGCTCAATTTCCCATCCCATCTGCGTTTTCGGCAAAGGCCCGGGAACCTCTTGCAGGCTGGGCCAGGCGGTGTCCGCCGGGGCGATCAATTTTCGGGTATAGTAGTTCAACCCGCACCAATCGACCTGTGCTCCGATGGTTTCAAAGTCGTTCTGCCAGCCCTTGGGCAGGTGTGGTTCCAATCCCACCAAGGCTGTTTGAGGATATTCTCTTTTGAAAACCCCGGCAAGGAAGAACCGGTTGTAAATCGCATCGTAGCGATCTGCGGCAAGCCGCGCTTCCGCGCTGTCATCTGCTGGCTCGGACCATTCGAGGTTGAACACAGCGCCCAGATTGCTCATGCCAAGACTGCGCATGGCCTGAATGGCCCTGCCGTGGGCCAACAAAACGTGATGCATCGCTCGCGCAGCGGCGCGAATGTCGCGCAGACCGGGCGCATGGTGGCCTTCAAAATGACTCAGCCAACTGACACACCAGGGTTCGTTGATCGGCGCGGCGCTGAACATCCGGTCACCGATCCGACCCATGATGACCTGCGTATAATCCGCGAACCAATCCGCGATATCGCGATTGCACCACCCCCCCTGATCCGCAAGCGCTGACGGCAGTTCCCAATGATAAAGCGTCACACAGGGGCGGATACCGCGCTCCAGCAGGGCGTCCGCCAATCGGTCATAATAGTCCAACCCCGCCTGATTGACCTGACCACGCCCTTCCGGCAATACACGTGCCCAGCTGGTCGAAAAGCGATAACAGTCAAACCCGGCTTCGCGTACCAGATCGAAATCCTGCTCGAACCGGTTCAGGTGATCGCAGGCCACGTCTCCGTTTTCTCCGCGCACCACGTTGCCCGGCGACGCCGCAAAGGTATCCCAATGAGTCTGCCCCGCACCGCCCTGTGCATGGCCTTCAATCTGGTACGCAGAGGTGGCAACACCAAAGAGGAAATCTTTGGGGAAATCAGCGCGTGAGTGTTTCATGGTTACAACCTGTTGGGCGCAGGGCCGGTCGACCTGCCAACTACCAGTTCGGCCTCCAGCAATCTAGTTTTGACTGGATCATTCGGAGATTTGATGCGCTGGATCAACATGTCAGCAGCCATTTCACCTGCCTGCCGGACGGACGAGCGCGTTGCGGTGAAGATAGGAACATCCTGCCCGTTCTTCAAATAGGACAGGTCGTCGTCATGGGCGATCACTGATACATCCGCACCCATCTCAAGCCCGTTTTCGGACAGAGCGCGCCGCACACCGATGGCGGATATCATCGATGAACACAGAATCGCAGTAGGAGGGGCGTCCAGGCGCAACATGTTTTGCGTTTCGTGGTGGCCGTAAACCTCTGTCATTTCAGCGCTGCGCATCAGATTTGCATCGGGCGCAAGCCCGGCCTGCCCAAGCGCCTCAAGATATCCGTCGCGGCGGCGTTGGGCGAAATCCATATCTTCCAGACCGTTGATCAGAGCGATACGGCGATGGCCAAGGTCAATCAGAAAGCGCGTGGCACGCATGAACGAGCTTTTGTTGTTCACATCGATCCAGTCATACAAAGTGTCGACGCCGGTTGAGCGTCCGTGCACGATGAATGGGACGCCCATGCGGGTCAGGACTTCGATCCGTGGTTCGTTCACTTTGGGGCCTTGCAGCACGACTCCGTCCACCGCGCCCCGCTGAAAGAGACTCCGATACGCTTCTTCAATCGAGGTGTCGTCGGCGTTGGTGAACATCATGTCATAGCCATGTTCAGCGTATTTCTTTGCGGCACCGGCGACGAAATCCCCGAAGATCGGGTTAACCATTTCATGTTGTGACGAGCTGGGAATCACGTGGCCGATCACCATGGATCGTCCGGTTGCAAGCCCTTTGGCACGACTGTTCGGCCGGTACCCATGTTTGTGCGCCGCAGCTTGAACGCGCGCACGTGTGTCCTCGCTCACTTCAGGGTACCCGTTCAACGCCCGGCTGACCGTAGTTTGCGAAAGGCCCAGAACTTCCGAGAGCTGCTTCAGGTTCATTTTACGATTCAAAGCGCCTTCAATTGAGTGACTCTTTTTTGTTTTGTGAGCAAATGCTGCATCCGTCAACTTATTTTGTGTGGAAAGCAAAAAGTATAAGTAATTTTGGCGCTGGGAAGCAAAATGTTGACAGAGAGCTATTGTTAGCGGATAACACGCACTAACCAAAGCGCTTTGAAAGCGAGTCTTTGAGCGCACGATAGCTTGGGAGGAGGATTTGATGAAAAACACGCTTTACGCAGGTGCGGCGGCACTCGCCCTGATAGCCGGATCAGTTCAGGCGGAGGGTGAGTTGATCCACGCCGTCGGCGAGGGCAGTTTTGACTGGGATGGGTTTCAGGCCTTTGCCGAAGCAAATGATCTGTCCGGCGAAAGCCTGACTATTTTCGGCCCCTGGCTGGCTGGCGAGGGCAAGTCTTTCGAGAACCTTGTGGCCTATTTCGACGAAGCAACAGGTGCGAATTCCAGCTATGTGGGCTCGGACTCTCTGGAACAGCAAATCCTGATTGATGCAGCCGCAGGTTCCGCGCCGAACCTGACTGTTTTCCCGCAGCCCGGTCTGGCGGCAAACCTTGCCAAGCAGGGGTATCTGACACCTTTGGCCGAGGGCTCGGCGGACTGGATAAAGGAAAACTTTGCTGCCGGTCAGTCCTGGGTGGATCTGGGAACGTTTCAAAACGCCGACGGAGTAGACGATTTCTACGGTTTCTTCTTCAATGTGAACGTCAAGTCTCTGGTCTGGTACGTGCCCGAAAACTTCGAAGACTTTGGGTATGAAGTGCCCGAAACTATGGAAGAGTTCAAAGCTCTGATGGATCAGATGGTCGAAGACGGTGAAACGCCCCTATGCGTCGGTCTGGCCTCGGGTGGCGCAACGGGTTGGCCCGCAACGGACTGGGTCGAAGACCTTATGCTGCGCACGCAACCACCAGAAGTCTATGACCAATGGGTTTCCAACGAGATCAAGTTCGATGATCCCCGCGTCATCGCTGCGATTGAGGAATATGGCAGCTTTACCCGCAATGACGAATATGTGGTTGGTAATGCAGACGACACGGCGGCAATTGACTTCCGGGACAGCCCCAAGGGTCTATTCGATAGCCCGCCGGCTTGCATGATGCATCGGCAAGCGTCGTTTATTCCCGCCTATTTTCCTGAAGGCACGGAATTGGGGGTGGACGCTGACTTCTTCTATTTCCCGGCTTACGCCGAAAAAGACCTGGGCACACCAGTGCTTGGGGCAGGGACACTGTTCACGATCACGAACCCGAACCCGGCCACCGAAGCATTCATGGAGTTCCTGAAGACGCCATTCGCTCATGAGATCATGATGTCGCAGGATGGTTTCCTGACGCCCCACCTGAGTGCAGACCCCGAGAACTACTCGAATGATTCACAGCGCGGACAGGGCGAAATCCTGACCAACGCAACAACCTTCCGCTTTGACGGGTCTGACCTGATGCCGGGTGCGGTTGGGGCAGGTACTTTTTGGACCGGGATGGTCGATTACTCTTCGGGTGCAAAAGATGCAGCCACCGTGGCACGTGAAATCCAGTCATCCTGGGACGCAGCCAAGTGACCAACTCATGGGGCGGTCCTAGGGCCGCCCCACTTGCCAAACGGATGGGCGCACCATGACACCCGCACTTCAAGGCCTGCTGACGATCGCCATCGGCGTGTCGGGTTGCGTGGGCTACTTCTACTTTTCCAACCAGTTTCTGGACAAAATCCTGTTTCCGCCGCGTGGTCCGAATGCGGGCCGAAACATCAACCGCGCGAACTTGATCCGTCCATGGTTGTTCCTGTTCCCGGCGCTTGCTGCGCTGGGGCTTTATCTGGCGTATCCGGTGGTTGAAACCTTGCGCCTTTCGCTTACGGAACGTGTGCCCGGTGGCGGATACCGATGGGTCGGCCTGGACAACTATACCCAAATGGCGGCTGAGCCGAAGTTTTGGGAAGCCATGCGCAACAACATGTTCTGGTTGATTGTCGTACCAGCCATGTCAACGGCTTTTGGTCTTCTCGTGGCGCAACTGACTGACCGCATCCGCTGGGGCAACTTTGCCAAGTCCCTGATTTTCATGCCGATGGCCATTTCGTTTGTTGGTGCATCGGTGATCTGGAAACTGGTTTATGACGCGCGACCAGCTGAACAAGACCAGATAGGAATCCTGAACGCACTGTACATCTTCTTCGGCGGCACCGAACCCAACACGTGGTTAACAATTCCCTTCTGGAACAGTTTCTTTCTGATGGTTGTCCTGATCTGGATTCAGACGGGTTTCGCCATGGTCATTCTGTCGGCGGCCTTGCGCGGAATTCCCGAAGAAACCATCGAGGCGGCCATTTTGGATGGGGCCAATCCCTTTCAGATCTTCTTCAAGATCAAGGTGCCGCAGATCAAAACCACAATCCTTGTTGTTTGGACGACGATCACGATCACCGTTCTCAAAGTGTTCGACATCGTTTTTGCCATGACCAACGGCCAGTGGGAGACGCAGGTTCTGGCAAACTACATGTATGACAAGCTTTTCCGCGCCAATGACTGGGGCGTCGGGTCGGCCTCGGCCATGGTGATCATGTTGCTTGTTGCGCCGATCCTCGTCTGGAACGTGCGCAATGCACGCAAGGAGATGGAGTAAGCCATGAGCGATATCGCAGGAACGAAACCCGCGCTCAGATGGGTGGTGCATCTGTCAGTCGTCTTTCTTGTGGCCCTTTGGGTCATCCCCACGCTTGGCTTGCTGATTTCGTCCTTTCGGACGGCAGATCAGATATCGTCCAGCGGCTGGTGGCGGTCGCTGTTCCCCTCCGAACAAAATCTGACCCTTCGCAGTGCCGCACCGGAGACGCAGGTGCTGGAAAACGGAGTGTATGTCATTCAGGGGGCGTTGTTCGGCGAAGATGAGCAAGCAACGATTTCCAGATGGGGTATCAGTTCGCGCGAGGTAGATGCGTTTGAGCCGGGCCAAACAGAAAAACTGCGGCGAGGTGGCACGATCACGGTGGATGCGGTTGGCAACTACCGGATGGAGAACACCGAAGAGTTCACAGGTGATCGCGGCGCACGCATCTTTGTTACGGCCGAATTGCCGCCCGAGTTCACTTTAAAAAATTACCAAAAGGTTCTTCTGGATCAAAGCAGTACAGACAGCATGGCCAAGGCGTTCTTCAACACGCTGACAGTGACTATCCCAGCGACCATAATCCCGATTCTGGTTGCCGCCTTTGCAGCTTATGCGCTGGCGTGGATGGATTTCCCCGGACGGGCCTTGCTGATCGCGGCCGTTGTTGGCCTTTTGGTCGTGCCGCTTCAATTGGCCTTGATCCCGTTGCTGAAATTTCACCTCAATATCGGGATCGGTAAAGGATACCTGGGCGTCTGGCTTGCGCATACAGGGTTTGGGATGCCCCTAGCGATTTACCTGCTGCGTAATTACATGGCCGGATTGCCGCGTGATCTGATCGAAAACGCCCGCGTCGACGGCGCCACCGAGTTTCAGATCTTTACCAAACTGATCCTGCCACTCAGCTTCCCGGCGCTGGCGTCTTTCGCGATCTTCCAGTTCCTGTGGACATGGAATGACCTGCTTGTCGCCAAGGTTTTCCTGATCGACGCGACCGGCCAGACAACCGTGATGACGAACCGCATCGTGGAGTTGCTGGGTACACGTGGCGGCAACTGGGAAATCCTTGCGACCGCTGCCTTTGTCTCGATCTTCGTGCCGCTGGTCGTCTTCTTCGCAATGCAAAAATACCTGGTCCGCGGCCTGTTGGCCGGATCTGTCAAATAGAGGCGTCTGATGAACGTGCAGAACAACCTTGAACAATGCAAAGCAACGAAACTGTCTTCGGACTGGTGGCGCGGGGGGGTGATCTATCAGATCTACCCACGCAGTTTTCAGGACAGCAACGGCGATGGGATCGGCGATCTGAAGGGCATCACTGCGCGACTGGACTACATCGCCTCTCTGGGCGTTGATGCAATCTGGATCTCGCCGTTTTTCAAATCGCCGATGAAGGATTTTGGCTACGATGTCAGCGATTACCGCGATGTCGATCCCATGTTCGGGTCGCTGGCGGATTTCAAAGAGCTTCTGGATCAGGCCCATGCGAAGGGTCTGAGGATCATGATTGATCTGGTTCTGTCGCATACATCAGATCAGCACCCTTGGTTCAGCGAAAGCCGCAGCAGTCGAGAGAACCCGAAATCCGACTGGTATGTTTGGGCGGACCCCAAACCGGATGGCACGCCTCCGAACAACTGGCTTTCGATCTTCGGCGGCTCGGCCTGGCAATGGGACGCCCGACGCCTGCAATATTATCTACACAACTTCCTGACATCGCAGCCGGATCTGAATTTCCACTGTCCGGCTGTTCAGGACGCGTTGCTGGACGTGGCGCGGTTCTGGCTTGATCTGGGTGTGGATGGTTTTCGGCTGGATACCATCAATTTCTATTTCCACGACAATGCGCTGCGCGACAATCCCGCGCTGCCGATGGATCAACGCAACGCCACGATCGCACCGGCAGTGAATCCTTACAACCATCAGGATCACCTGTTTTCAAAAAGCCAGCCCGAGAACATCGCCTTCCTCGAACGACTGCGGGCTTTGACGGACGAATATGAAGACCGAGCTTGCCTGGGCGAGGTCGGAGATGCGCAGCGCGGGCTCGAGATCATGGGCGAGTACACATCTGGGGATAAACGGATGCACATGTGCTATGCCTTCGAATTCCTGGAAAAACGCGCATTGACAGCCGCTTACACCAGGCACGTTTTTGATCAGTTAGAGGCGAAGGCAGGGGACGCGTGGCCATGTTGGGCGTTTTCCAACCACGACGTGCAGCGTCACGTCTCGCGCTGGAATTTGGACGACGCCGCAGCCCGCCAGCACGCGGTTCTGATGATGTGCCTGCGCGGCTCTGCCTGCCTCTATCAGGGCGAGGAGCTGGGCCTGCACGAAGCGGATGTGCCGTTCGAGAAACTGCAAGACCCTTATGGCATCGAGTTCTGGCCCGAGTACAAGGGCCGTGACGGCTGCCGCACACCGATGGTTTGGGCGGCACAAGATGAACAATCGGGTTTCAGCACCGCAGAACCCTGGCTGCCGGTTAGCGCACAGCAGGCCGGGCACGCGGTAGACCGATTGGAGGCGGATCCACATTCGATGTTGAATCACTACCGTCGCGCCATTGCCTTGCGGCATGCGCATCCTGCTTTGGCAATGGGGGCGCAGACCGGGATGACAGAAACGGGTTCGGTCCTGTCTTTTGTACGTGAGGATTCACATGAGCAGATATTCTGTGCGTTCAATCTGGGTGCAGACACTGCCGAGTTCAAACTGCCCGAAGGCGGTTGGCAGGTCATGGGTCAGGACTTGGGCGGCATTGAGGGAAGCGGCAACGTTATCCTGAACGCGGCGCAGTTCATCCTGATGTTTAGGAAAAAGGGATAACGCATGTCTGAACTCAACCTTACAGATGTCGCCAAGTCCTATGGCCCTGTCGATGTTTTGAAGAACATCAATCTCGACATTGAACAGGGCGAACTGATCGTTTTCGTTGGTCCTTCCGGATGTGGCAAGTCCACCCTGTTGCGGATGATCGCTGGGCTGGAGAAGATTACAGGCGGCACGCTGGAAATCGAAGGGCAGGTTATGAACGATGTTCCGCCTGCACAGCGGGGCATCGCGATGGTGTTCCAAAGCTACGCCTTGTATCCCCACATGACCGTTCGCGAAAACATGGCCTTTGCCCTGAAAATTGCAAAAATGCCCGCAGCCGAGATTGATGCTGCCGTAGATCGTGCCGCTCAAATCCTTCAACTGGAACCATTCCTGGACCGCCTGCCAAAAGCTCTTTCCGGGGGCCAACGTCAACGGGTTGCCATCGGGCGCGCGATTGTACGTGACCCAAAGGTGTATCTGTTCGACGAACCCCTCTCAAACCTCGACGCAGCACTTCGGGTGGCCACACGGATTGAGATCGCGCGCCTGAAAGAGGCTATGCCTGACAGCACCATGATCTACGTGACCCACGATCAGGTCGAGGCCATGACTCTGGCTAGTCGGATCGTGGTTTTGGCCGACAAGGGCATCGCGCAGGTCGGGACACCGCTCGAGCTTTATGAAACTCCAGACAACGAGTTTGTTGCGCAGTTCATCGGGTCGCCCTCCATGAACCTGCTGTCCGGCACAATCACTGGAACCGGCGAAACGACAACCGTTGAACTGTCATCAGGCGGGATTGCAAAGTCCGGGGTTCCAACTGAAGACAGTGACCTGGGTAAAAAGGTTAATATCGGGGTGCGTCCCGAAGACTTGGTCACGACAAAGGAAACCGCGATTCTGTCCGGGAAAGTGGATTTTACCGAAGCCCTGGGCGAAGTCACGTTGCTGTATTTTGAGCAAGCCGATGGTGCGGATGCGGTGATTGCGAAACTGCCGGGGATTCAGCGAAACCTGCGTGGCCAGACAGTCTCGGTCACCGCCGCACCGGATAAGGTGCATCTGTTCCAAAACGGATTATCCATGCGCAATTAGCAACGAAATGCAGTTCTTGACAGAGTTGCATTTTGTGTTTCACCATATTTGAAACGTTTCAATGGTGAAGAATGAGGGTATCAGCGCAGCTTTACACGATCCGGCAATGCGGTGACCTCACGGACCAACTGAAGTTGGTTTCCGTTTGTGGGTTTTCGGATATCGAAACCACCGGGCTGCATGACATGACACCGCAAGAGATGGCACGCATCGTCCATCAATCAGGTCTTAACCTTCGTTCTGCACATTTCGATTGGGAGGAGTTCAACGAGCGTTTCGACGACATCGTTGAAGTACTGCATCTTTTGGAATGCCAGGTGGCGGTCATGCCTTGGCTAGCGCCACAGGCGCGGCCCGGCACTGTCGAGGGATGGAAGGCAGTGTCGGGCCAGTTGTCCGATTGGGCAGATCGGCTGAGGGATCACGGCATCCGTCTAGCCTACCACAACCACGACTTTGATCTGAATGGCGAGCCGGGTGAAACGCCTCTTGATCAGATTCTCGCGCAGGGAAACATTTATTGGCAGCCTGATATCGGTTGGCTCGTTGCGGCGAGTCAGTGCCCAGCTGATTTGATCACGCGTCACGCGTCACGCATCCTGTCTGTCCACGCAAAGGACGTGGACCCGCAGGGCGGATCAGGTGACGGGCGTTGGCGTGATCTGGGTGAGGGTGTTGTCGATTGGGACGCCACGCTACGATCCCTTCTAAGGACCAAGTGCACCGACCTTTTTGTCGAGCATGATGAAACCGCAGATCACAAGCGTACTTTGCAAACCGGCCGGTCGTTTTTGACTGAACAGCTAGAGGGTATCGGCTGATGGCGCGGGCAACGATCAAATCGATTGCCAAAAAAACCGGCTATTCAATCGGAACAGTGTCAAACGCCCTGCGCGGAGCCTCTTCGGTAAAGCGCGAAACGCGGGACGAAATTCAGAAGGCGGCTTCCGAGCTTGAGTACCGGGTCAATCTGGATGGCCTGAAACTGCGCACCAACAAATCCTACAGGATTGCGGTATTGGTCAGCGTTTCAGACAACGCCGCTGATGAGTGGGAGGGTGTGGAGTTTACGAGGATCTTGGCCGGAATATCCGACGCGGTTCAGGGATCACGCTATCAGTTGAGCGTCTTCAGCATACGAGATGGCGACGCCGCACTGCGAACCCTTCACTCTATCGTGCAGGAAGGGTCGGCAGATGGGGTGATCTTTTCCGGAACACGGGTGAACGACCAGCGTATCGCCTATCTGCAAGATAAAGGTTTTCCGTTTGTCACATACGGCATGAGCGACAGTGTCGAACCGCATCCCTACGTGGATCTCGACAGTCAGGCTGCCGCTTTTGATGCGACGGCTCGGCTGCTGGCATTGGGGCACAAGCGGATTGCGCTTATCAACCCGCCGGATGACCTGATCTATGCGCACCAGCGTCGCCAGGGATATTCAGATGCTCTGTCGGCAGGTGGCATAGAGTTTGACCCGGCACTTGTTTTCCCTGGCCCGACCACTGCGAAAACCGGGCAAAGGGCCTTTGCGTCGCTCATGCGAATGCGCAACCGACCAAGCGCCATTATTTGCGCCAACGAGGCGATGACCCTTGGCGCCTTGTCCGGAGCCGCCGATATGGGTGTTCAAGTCGGCACGGATGTCGTCCTAATTTCAAACGACGACCTGAAACTTAGCCAGTATTTCGTCCCCCCGCCAAGCACCTACTATTTGCCGATTGGCGAGACCAGCCGCCTGCTGGGTGAATTCATGCTAAAAGCACTGGACGGCGTTGATCCGTCCGAAACTCAAAAAAAGATCAGGGCCACATTGATCGAGCGACAACCTGACACCCCGGCGCCGGGTACGGCGCAGACCAACTGAGCCAACAGAGGAGAAACCGAACATGTTCAAAAACCTATTAGCCGCTGCAACGCTTGCAATGCTGACAGCGCCGGCGGCTTTTGCCGCCGATCTGGAAGGTCGCGTACTCAAGATCGGAACGGATGCAACCTACCCCCCGATGGAAACCGTCGACGAAACAACCGGTGAAATCGTAGGCTTTGATGTCGATGTGATGAATGCAATCTGCGAAAAGATCAATTGCGTTCCGAATTTCGTAAACACCGCCTGGGACGGCATCTTTGCGGCGCTTCAGCAGGGTGAATTCGATCTGGTCATCTCGGGCGTATCGATCACGCCCGAGCGTGAAGAGACTATGGACTTTTCCGAACCTTACATCGTTGTCAGTCAGGCCATTTTGCTGCAGGTCGACAACGCGGATATGACGCTTGAGGATTTCAAAGCGGGTGGCCAGAAACTGGCGGCACAAACCGCGACGACCAATGCCCAACTGGCGGAAGAGCTTGTGGGGCGCGAGAATGTCAGCCTCTACGACAACTTTTCGGCGGCTATTCTGGCGCTGCAGAACGCAGACGTGCAAGGGGTGATCATTGATGGTACGTCCGCCGCTGCCTACGAGCAGGAGTTTGCCGGAGAGCTGACCGTAGGCATCACAGGCCTGCAATCGGATCCATTGGGTATCGTGTTTCAGGAAGGTGACCCGACGGTGGATGCAATCAATGCCGGTCTCGCAGCCATTCAGGAAGACGGCACGCTGGACACGCTGAAAGCCAAATACTGGGGCACAAACTGATCCTTCAAGCCCTTTTGGGCCCGGCGGCTGAGGTTGCCGGGCCATGTTTCAGCGGAGAAGTACCATGTCGCGTCTCAGCACGATCCGCCCGAGCAATCTTGTGTTGCTCGCAGCCGCTCCCTTCATCTTCTATCTATTCGCCACGTCTTCGAAATACCTGCGATCTTTGATTGCAATTCTGGGGATCGGCAACAATGCAGGGCCTGTTTTCGTCGGCTTTCTGCTGATCGTCTCGGTTGCAATCCTGGGATATCTCTGCGCTCGGTATGCACGTTTTACAAATCATGCTCCGGGCTGGTTGCGCGTTTCCGCCTTAGCGGCGCTGCCCGCATCAATTGCGCTTTTGGTATCAAGCTTCGTATCTCCACAGCTTTTGATGCCCTTCGTGGAATCCGTTTTCTTTCACTCGCTCAGCGAGAACACATCAACCCTTATCGACAGGTCCAGCCAGGCGTGGGTGTTGTATCCCGAAGTCGTGACCCAGGTTCAAACAGGTCTGCAAGTTCTTCTGGCAGTATACGCAGCCGTTGTCGCCTTGTGTCTGCTGTCGGCGCGGTTGCAACCCCCTTGGCGCTGGCGCGTTCTACTGGGGCTGGAATGCCTTACAGGTGCGGTTTTGTTTTATCTGATGTTCATGGCCCACTGGCAGTTCGCGACAGGCGTAGCCATTACATTCCGCGCAGCCATCTTCGCCTATATCTTCTCGGCCATTCTGGGCCTGATCTGGGTGGGGTTGCAGTCGTTCAAACCAAAGGCACGTACCACGATTCTGTATGGCTCGATCAGCCTGACATTGCTTGCAATATCAGCCTTTTTCTTCATGCAGCCGCAGGTCAGTTACGTTCTGGTCGGAAGCACCGAAGGGCGCATCGCCATTGTACGTGGCACGCCACAGGCGCAGGCTGATGTCATCCGGTTCGGCGAGTTCGAAGGTGCCGGCGACCAGCAATACCGCATACGCAGTGCCACTGATCCTGTCGCGGCTTTGGAGCAGATAGAAACCGTCGACAGCGTGTCCGGAGCCTTTGTGCCAGTAGACGCTCACACACAAGGCTATCCGGTTCTATGGCAGACAGTTTTCTTGCCTGACAAATACAGAAATCCCGCGCTGGCCTTCGCCGTTTTTGGCTTTTTGCTACTCACGCTGACCATCGGCGGCGCACAGCACAAGCTGCATCCTTTGGCGGTCGGGGCTGAATTCTTTGTGGACACGATACGCGGCATTCCGATGCTGGTGATCATCCTTTATATCGGTCTGCCTTTGGCGGGCGCGGTCAAGGATGCCACTGGGGGCGGCATTGATATGACCAACATGACACGCGGGATTATCGCGATTTCGGTAGGGTACTCGGCCTATATGGCCGAAATATTCCGATCGGGGATTGAGGCTATTCCCAAAGGGCAATTGGAAGCGGGCAGTTCCCTGGGTTTGTCTCGCTGGCAGACAGCGCGGTTGATCGTGTTGCCTCAGGCCTTGCGGATCGTAACCCCACCTCTGGGAAATGAGTTTATCGCGATGATCAAGGACACCTCGTTGCTGTCCATCCTGTCCGTCCGCGACATGACCCAAAGGATGCGAGAGTTTCAGGCAGCAAGCTTTCTGCCATTTGCGCCGTTCAACACGGCGGCAATTCTGTACGTGGTACTCACCCTCGGTTGCGCAAGCTTCCTGAAATGGATCGAACGGCGCACGGCAAAGGATAGCAGATGAGCAAACTGGAGCTTGGGGTTTGCTACTATCCCGAACAATGGGGCCCGTCCCAGTGGCGCAGTGACGCCGCGCGGATGGCCGAGATGGGTTTGGATTGGGTTCGGATCGCCGAGTTCACCTGGGGTCTGATTGAATCGGCACGCGGTCAGTTTCGCTGGGACTGGCTGGATGAAGTCATTGAGGTTCTGGGGCAGGCCGGCCTGCGGGTCATGATGTCGACGCCAACGGCTGCACCTCCCAAATGGCTGATTGATGAGCACCCCGAAATCCTGCCGGTTGGCCCGGACGGTGGGGTCAGAGGGTATGGGTCGCGCAGACATTATTGCTTTTCCAGTGACGTATATCTGGCCGAGGCGCACAGAATAGCGACGGAATATGCCGCCAGATATGGCCAGAACCCTCATGTCCATGCCTGGCAGATCGACAATGAGTACAACGACCACGACACCGCTCTCAGCTATTCTGATGCTGCACGGGCAGGCTTTCGGCGCTGGCTGGCACAACGATACGGCACAATCGACGCACTGAACGAGACCTGGGGGACCGTGTTTTGGGGGACCTGCTATTCCGGCTTTGACCAGATTGAACTGCCCAACGGTTTGGTCGCCACACCCAACCCCACGCATGCGCTGGATTTCATGCGCTATTCCTCGGATCGGGTACGGCTGTTCAACAAGACACAGGTGGATGTGCTGCGAAAACATGCGCCGGGTCGCGATATCACGCACAACTTCATGGCCGGCAGTTTCGAGTTTGATCACCACGCAGTGGCCGCAGATCTGGATGTCGTCGGCTTTGACAGCTACCCGCTGGGCAATCTGATGGGCTCAACCCTGTCAGAGACAGAAAAGCGCCGCTATCTGCGGACCGGTGCGCCAGACTATCAGGGGTTTCATTGCGATTTGTATCGCAGTCAGGGGCAGGGTCGGATGTGGGTGCTGGAACAGCAACCGGGGCCGGTGGACTGGGCGGCTCAGAATCCTTCTCCGGCAGAGGGAATGGTTCGGCTTTGGACGTGGGCAGCTTATGCCCATGGCGCGCAAGCTGTGATGTTCTTTCGATGGCGACAGGCAAAGTTCGCGCAGGAACAATACCATACAGCTTTGCTGCGCTCGGATGGTAGTGCCGATCAAGCCGCTCTTGAGCTGGTTCAGGTTGTGAAAGATTGCGAAAACTTGCCGCCGACGACGCGCAGGAAAGCCTCGGTGGCGATGATGCTGGATTACGCTTCGATCTGGGCGGCCGATATCCTGCCGCATGATGATCACTTTCCCAATTCCCATATCTTTCGCGAATGGTACACTGCCTTGCGCAGTCTGGGGGTGGACATTGATTTTGTGGGGCCCGAGGATGGCCTGCACGGTTACGCCCTGATCGTACTTCCGCAAAGCATGATTGTGACCTCGGATCTGGCCGCAAGACTTGATGCTTCCGGGGCAAAGCTTTTGATTGGCGCCCGGTCCGGCAGCAAAACGCCGCAAATGCACACCCCTTCAAATCTGGCCCCGGGTGCGCTGGCAAACTTGACCGGCGTTCGTATTGCCCGCGTCGAATCGCTTCCTGATATCGCGCGGGAATCCGTACAACTGCAAAACGGTCAGCTCTTTGACTTTAGTGGGTGGCGCGAAATCGTCGAGACCGAGGAAAATGTCCTGGCCCGCTTCAAAAGTGCCTACTGTGACGCCAGCCCAGCGGTCATCCGGTCAGATCGCGCAACATATCTGGCCATGGTCCCCAGCGGTGCGCTCTTGCGGTTGATTATGCTGGATGTCCTGGAATGGGCGGGGCTGAAGCCTCTGGACTGCGATCCCGACATGCGCTTAACCCGGCGCGGTACGTTGCATTTTGCCTTCAATTTTGGTGACATGTCCAAACCCCTGCCTGAAGGTGGAGCGCGACGCATGCTGATTGGCTCTGATCCGGTCGGCGCGCACGATTTCACCGTTTGGCAGGAAAACTAACGCCCTGAAATTCAACCAAAACGTGTCAAGAATCAAAACTGGACATAAGAATTCCGCAAACTGTCACTTTTGGACTGACGAACGGGCACAGAAAGTCCTATGAATGAAAAACAATAACAAACTAATCCAACAACGGGAGAACACTTATGACTAAACATTCGACTCTTTCGAGACGCTCTGTGCTGAAAAGCGCGGGCGCCGCGGCACTTGCGGCACCCCTGTACAGCAAGAGCGCTCTGGCTTCGTCCGGCGAAATCAACATTCTGATGTGGTCGGATTATCTGCCGCCCAGCTTCATCGAAGAGTTTGAGACCCTTACGGGAATCAAAGTGAACTACACCGGCATCGGCTCGAATGAAGAAATCATCAACAAGATGAAGGCCACCAAAGGTCAGGGCTTTGATATCGTTTCACCGACCAACAACCGCTCGCTTCAGTGGGAGCCGTTGGAGCTGTTGCAGCCTTTTGACATGAACAAGGTTCCGATCGATCTGGTGAACCCTGCCATGGCCAAGATTGGCACCGACGCTTGGGACTTTGGTGGTTCAGGTGCGCATTGGCTGCCGCATATCTGGGGTACAGAAGGCATCGCATATCGTACTGACTTGTGGCTGCCGGAAGGTGACGCTCCGTCGTATGGCGATGTGTGGTCGGAAGCGAACGCTGGCAAAACCATGGGCCGCGCACATTCGATGATGCTGGGTGCAGGTCTTTACATGGAACGCGCTGGCGAGATGGAGCCGGGTTCGGTCTGGGCCGCGTACGGTGATGAAGACACCATGCGCAAGGTTTGGGGCCAGATCACCGACTGGTGCGTCGCCCGCAAGGATCGCATCAAGCTTATCTGGAACGATGCCGATACACAGAAAAACGGCCTGTTGAATGAAGGCGTTATTGTAGGTCAAACTTGGGACGGCCCGCCACTTGCACTGAAGTCCGCAGGCGAGCCAGTGCATTATCAGGCACCTGTCGAAGGTGCGATGGCTTGGGTGGATGGTATATCTATGCCGACTGGTGCTGCGAATATCGACCAGGTTTACGCCTTCATCGACTTCGCCTATCAGGCCAAGCCTGCCGGTGTTGCCATTGACAGCCACGGCTACAACTCGCCGGTGCTGGGTGCCGACCAATATTCCGGCGACACCTACAAGAAGAACTTTGCCGAAGCCTATCCGGGCGACTCGCTGGCCAACCTCAATCCGTGGCCGGCCGAAGCGCCTTGGTACGCCGAAACCCGAACCGAGTTCGTCAACAAATTCAAGAGCGCTTAAGCGTTTCGAATCTTCGCCCTCCGCTTTTGGCGGGGGGCCCCTTCTGCGCGCCGTCCCGGCGTGACGGACACTAATATGGTGTGGTGAAAACACGCACTTCAGGGAGAAACCAAAAATGAGTGCAGGGGTCGGAGTCGATCTGGAAAACCTGTGGATCCGTTTCGGTGACTTCGTCGCCGTGCGCGATGCAAACGTCAACATCAACGGAGGCGATTTCTTTTCGTTCCTCGGGCCATCCGGCTGCGGTAAAACAACCATACTAAGGGCTGTTTCGGGCTTTCTTGAACCGAGCGAAGGCAATGTTCTGATTGGCGGCAACAATATGCGCGGTATCGGGCCCAACAAGCGTCCGACAGCGCTGATCTTTCAGAATCTCGCTTTGTTCCCGCTGATGAAAGTCTGGGAAAACATTACGTTTTCCATGGAAATCAAAGGGGCCAGTGCTGCCGAGCGCCGCAGGCGTGCCGATGAGCTTCTGGACATGATTGCGTTGCCGGGGCAGGGAGACAAACTGCCAAGCGAATTGTCGGGCGGTCAGCGTCAGCGTGTGGCGATCGCTCGCGCTCTGTGCGCGGAACCGGACGTGCTGTTGCTGGATGAACCTCTGTCGGCGCTTGACCTGAAACTGCGCCAGCACATGCGGACCGAACTCCGTGAGATTCAGCAACGGGTCGGTATTACCTTTATCTACATCACGCACGATCAAGGCGAAGCGCTGACGATGTCAGACAATATCGCCGTCATGCGCGCCGGCGTGATTGACCAGATTGCCGACGGAAAAACGATCTATAACGATCCCAACACGGCTTTTGCTGCCTCTTTTGTTGGCGAAAACAATGTGTTCCGAGGAAAAGTCAAACAGGTGATGGGCACCGAAGCTTTGATCTCGACCAACCGCTCGGGTGATCTGGTGGCACGGATCTCAACTGCCAATCAGGGCAAGATGAAAGAAGGCGACGACGCGATGATGTTCATCCGACCCGAAGCCTTCGCCATTGCTCCTGAAGGGGCAACGGGAGATCATTTTGTCACTGCCCGGGTTAACCATGAAGAGTTCGAAGGAAACGCATTCAATATCTTTACCGAGGGTGAAGGCGGCAAGGAAATCAAGGTCTCGATCCCCAACCACGGGCAATCTTTCGACGATCACACCGGGCAGAACATCACGCTGGAATACGAAACGCACAATGCCGTCGTTGTTCCTGCCGGTGAACTGGCCGCAGAATAAGGGGATAAACTCATGCCCCATTTTCTGAAGGAATTCTTCAACCGCAACGGAACCGGTATGGGCTTGGCGATCCTGGGCCTGGTTCTGTTCTGGACCATCGGCCTGATCATCCTGCCGCAGGTGTCGATGCTGGATTTCTCGTTCCGTCCGAACCTTCCGCCGCCAGAGATTGGCGGCCCTAAGGACGTCTATACTCTGGAGAACTACAAATACTTAATCTATGGCCCGGAGGGCGGCAGTCAGGACTATAACACAGTCGACCTGAGGGTGTTCTTCCGAACCCTTGTGGCCGCTGTTTGTGTGACAATCTTTAACCTGATCATCTGCTACCCGATTGCCTACTATTTGGGTCAATCCGAAGGCAGCCATATCCGCATCTTCGCAATCATGCTGATCATTCCCTATTGGATTAACGAGATTCTGCGGGCCTTTGCGTTGCGCATAATCTTCGGTGAGACCGGGGTGCTGAACACGCTGTTCATGGGATTGGGTATCTGGGATGTGCCGTTTGATTTCATCCGCAATGACATCGCGCTCTATGCAGGTCTTGGGTATGCCTACATCCTGCTGATGATCTTCCCGATGTACAACGTCATTGAAAGTCTGGACAAAAACCAGATCGAAGCGGCACGCGATCTGGGTGCGCCGTGGTGGCGAATACACTGGCGTGTGGTCATTCCCTACGCCAAGCCTGGTATCAGCTCGGGTTGTACCATGGTTTTCATGTTGTCTGCCGGTGCATTGGCTGCACCGCAGATTCTGGGCGGTCCGTCCAGCTTGTGGTTCACACAGCTGATTTATCAGCAATTCAATGACAACAACGACTGGCCACAAGGGGCCGCGTACGCGATCGTCCTACTGGTCACTTGTATCCTGTTCGTGCTGGCCGTTATGCGCCTGTTCAAAGTGAACATGGGGGATATCGGGAAATGAACAATTCCTTCCTCCGTATAAGCATCTGGGTCTATCTGGCGATCTTCTTCCTGTACCTGCTGGGTCCATTGGTGATCATGTCGATCACTGCGTTCAACTCGTCCGGGTTCCCTCGGATGAGTCCGTGGGAATGCCTCACATTCCAGTGGTTCGGCGAGCTATTTCAGGATCAGCGGATCCTGAACGGTATTAAGAACTCGCTGATCATCGGTATTGGCACAGTCATCCTGTCAGTCGCCATGGGCCTGGCAGGCGCACTGTTGCTGACCCAGATCTGGCCAAAACTGCGCGCGACTTACTACACGATCATCATCGCACCGATCCTGATCCCCGGCGTGGTTCTGGGTATCTCGACGCTGGTGTTCTGGGACCGGATCAACAGGATGTTGGGATTGGGGGCAGACAGCTTCCTTTCAAATGGCATCTTCCTGACGGTGATCGGCCAATCCACCTTTATCGCCAGCTACTGCATGCTGGTGTTGGTGGCGCGTTTGCAGCGCTACGACATGGCGCTGACTGAAGCGGCGCTTGACCTTGGTGCCAGCCACGCACAGGCTTTCCGCAAGATCCTGCTGCCGTTCATGCGTCCGGCGATTGCATCAGCGGCAGTGTTGGCGTTCCTCGCATCGTTCGAGAACTACAACACCACCACCTTTACCTTCGGTGAATACCCGACATTGACGATCGAACTGGCTCAAAAGGTCCGTTATGGAATCACGCCCGCGATCTCGGCGCTGGCCTTCATCATCGTAGCGCTGACGGTTTTCTTTGCGCTCATGAACGAAGCCAAGCTGAAACGTCAGGAACTTGTGGCAGCAGCCCGCAAGAACGCAACGGTGGAAGAGCTTGCAGGTAAGATCAAACTGCCCAGCTTCTTTGCCGGTAACATGGCTGCCGTTCTACTGGTCGTTTTTGCCGTCGCAACGATCACCGTGGTTGGAACGGCGGCGACCTATAATCCTGCGCAGTGTATCGCCGATATCCGTGAGCAAAAGCAGTTGGAAGCGGAACAGCGGATCCAGGAGTTGCGCAAACAGCGTGAGGAACGTCGCAAGCAGCAAGAAGCTCAAGAGGCCGAACAGGGTGGCGGACAAACCGCGCCAAAACCATCCAATAACAGCGGCTTTGGCAATGTGTTCGCCCCGAATTCTCTGGGTGGTGATGAAAACGAAGGCGAAGATGGTGCTTCTGAAACTGAAACCGCGCCAACTGGTAACAGTGGTTTCGGAGGGGTGTTTGACCCCAACAGCCTGCAAAGCGACGAATAGCCGTACAGGTTCATAGCCTTGGCATCCGCCCGGACTGACTTCAGGTCTGTTCGGGCGGGTTGCGTTTAAGGATTTTGACGTCACAGCCTTCGACGGTGTGTCCGTTCCAATCCACCGGTCCTGCGTTGTAGTTGATCAGGAAGTCATGATTGGCCGTCTCACGCAATCGCAGGCCTTGCGGCATCGTGCGCAATGTCAAATCGGCTTCTTCCGCAGCCATGGCTATCACACGGTCCCAAAGGTCTTCATCCGGGAAACCTGCCAAGTACCACATTCCATCTCCGGCCTTGAGCGCAGATGTTCCGTCTTCGAAACTCAGCAGGTCTTCAGCTTCTCCTGATAGCCGGTCGATCCAATGCCGCGCCGCGCCTCCTCCACGAACCTTACGGTGAATTGCAGGTGGCAGAGTTTCTACCAGATCGACGTTGCAATTTATCATGCTCAGACCGGGTCGACCGTTGTCAGGAATTTGAAAATCACGGGTGATCGCACCACTGCGTGGCCCCAGAACCGCAAGATCGCACCTGTTTGCCAGGCGTTGTTCCAACTCAGGTTCTATTCTATCCAAACCGGGAGCAAGGATCAGACTGTAACGAGCGGAAATGTCGTTCGTCGAAACAAAGTCGACAGACAAACCGGCACGACGCAGCGCACGATATGCTGAAAAAACCAATCGAAAATAATCAAAACCCGCGCCTTGCGGTTGCGTCGACCACGCCCAATCCGAAGCATAATCGAACAGAATTGCCACCTTGGCCTGTACCTGTTGCACCGCACCCAGCTTTTTCAGATTGTCTGCAGTCTGGCGGGCCTCTGCCAGTGCGGGTGCAGGGTGATTGTTCGATGTCAGCAAGCCGGCGTGCATCTGCTCTTGTGCAAACGGGGCTTGTCGCCAGCGGAAATAGCTTACCACCTCAGCGCCATGAGCCACAGCCTCAAGCGTCCACAGGCGTACCATTCCAGGAAGAGGTGCCGGGTTGTACGGGGCCCAATTCACCGGACCGGGTTGTTGTTCCATCACCCACCAACGGCCACGCCCTATGGCACGGTAAAGATCATGATGAAACGCCTGCATGTCCGGATCGCCCTGTTGCAAATAGGCGGTCTTGTGCGCTTCGTCGGCTTCCAGCCGGTCCGATAGAAAACCGATCGGATAACTGTCCCAGGTGGCGATATCCAGATCCGCGCCGACCTTGAAATGGTCGAAGTCCAGAACACGTCCCATGTAATTGTGCAAAAGCGGCGCATCGGTCAACGGGCGCAGCGTATCCACCTGAGCCCTGTTGAATGCTGCGACCTGATCCGAACTGAAGCGCCGGAATGCCAGCACATGAGCCGGGTTCGGCTCGGTCACGGTTTGATTGGGCAGGTCGATTTCGTTGAAGGTGCGATATTCCATCGACCAGAACACATTGCCCCACGCCCGGTTCAGCGTTTCAACGCTGTCGTACCGTTCGGCCAGCCAATGGCGAAACGCCTGTTGGGCGGCTGCGCTGTAGCTGAGAGTGGTGTCGTGACACCCATATTCGTTGTCAATCTGCCACGCGACCACATGCGGGTTCTTACCGTACCGTTCACCCAATATCCGGGCGATGCGGGTACATTCGGCGATATAGCCTTGATGGCTAAAGCAGTAATGCCGCCGGGATCCGAACTTGCGCGGGTTGCCGTTTTCATCGGCGGCCAGCATGTCCGGGTGTTTGTCCAACATCCAGCGCGGCGGCGTTGCTGTTGGCGTGCCCAGCACGACCTTCAATCCGGCCGCACCGAGAGTCTCAATCGCGCGATCCAGCCAATCGAATTGTAAAACGCCGGACTGCGGCTCGATGCGACTCCACGCGAACTCGCCAATGCGCACCCAAGTCAGGCCTGTTTCGACCATTTTCGCGGCATCGTCGGCCCACATCGCCTCTGGCCAATGCTCAGGATAGTAGCAAACACCCAGTTCCGGCTTCATAAGATGACCTTGTGTTCTGCCTGGCCCTGACCTGCATTTCGCGCGGCAAATGTCATGCCGTTGGTCGGTTGGTTTTCTATTGCTTCCGCGCTCAACCCCTGACGGGCCGTTGTGCAGAAAAGCGTATTTAGTTCATCGCCCCCGAAGGCGGGGCATGACGTATGTAATGCGTCATATGCAACGGCCTTCAGAAATGTGCCGTCGGCTGTGTACGCCGCGATCCGGCTGGCGCCCCATTGTGCGATCCAGATATTCCCCTGGGCATCAATGACCGCACCATCCGGGTTCAGACCTTCTTTGCGCAAATCCAGAAAAACTGCGCTGTCGTCTTCCGGCCACCCGGTTTCGGCGTTCAGACGCCAGCGCCTGACTTGTTTCGTTGCGGTGTCGCAGAAATAGGCCACCGAACGATCAGGGGCAAAACAGATCGCGTTGGAAATTGTTACATCCGGAACCAATCGCCTCAACTCACCTTTCCAGAACCGATAGATTGATCCAGCCCCGGGTTCCGCCTGCTTGCCCATTGTTCCGATCCAAAACCCACCCCACGGGTCAGCGCGGCCATCGTTTGAACGGGTGACGGAGTTGTCCGCTTCCAGAGACACAATCAAATTCCGCTTACCGGATAGCAAATCAAAACGCCAAAGACCGGTTTCAGAAGCCATTAGAAGTGTATCGCGGTCCACCCAGCCCGCAGCCGAGATGTGTTCATCGAAGCTCCAGCTTTTTGGCGTACCCCGCTCGCGGGTCATCAGACGTTTGCCGATGATATCGAACCAGAAAAGCTGACGCCTTTCAGGATGCCACAACGGGCCTTCGCCCAACTCGCAGGGGCGGTCGTCAAAGATGGTGCTCATCCGGCGGCCTCATCAAAGGCCGTTACGATATGCCGGGCGCGCTCTGCGATTTCGGCGACATCCATACCGGGTTTGTAAAGTGCAGAGCCTATCCCAAAGCCATCTGCGCCCGCTTTGATCCATTGCGCGAAATTGTCGGGTCCGGCACCGCCAACGGTAAAAACAAGCGAGCTTGTGGGCAAAACCGGGCGTAACGCGGCCAAACCCGCCGGACCAGCCATCACCCCTGGGAACAGCTTCAACCCGGTGGCCCCGGCCTTGAGGGCCGCGAAAGCTTCGGTTGGGGTGTAAACCCCCGGCCAGCTTTGCAGGCCCAACGCGACTGATCGCTTGATAACCTCTGCATCATAGTTGGGCGATACGATCAATTTACCACCAGCAGCCGACACAGCGTCCACCTGATCGACTGTCAAAACAGTGCCCGCGCCGATCAGGGCCTGATTTCCAAACGCATCAACCAATGTGCCGATACTGTCGAGCGGGTCCGGAGAATTGAGCGGCACTTCGATTCGGTCGATGCCGGCATCAATAATGGTGCGGCCAACGGCTTTGGCTTCTTGCGGCTTTAACCCGCGCAATATGGCGATGATGGGACGGCTCATGCGGTTTGCCTTGTCATGTTTCGGGCCAACGCAAGCCCGGCCAGTGTCGCCTCGGTAGCGTTTGCTGTTTCTACAAATGCGCCTTGCCGTTGCAGGGCTGTTGCATATGTCCGCGACACGCCTTCCGCTCCGATAATGGCCAGCTGTTGCCCCAGCCAATACGGACGTGTCGCGGCCAGTTCGGCCCCGATCAACAATCCTGAAAGGCGCGCGCGCGCGGTGGCTTTGGCCTGACCTTGCAACAAGTCCGCGGCTCTCAGGCTAAAAAGACGGGCAGCCAATTGTTCGGGCTTTGACAACGTATCTGCAACTGCGTCGGCGAAGGCGTTTTCGTCCCAGCCCGGACCTACAGAGTGTCGTAGTACGGACTGACCACACAGCAGGTCGAACAACTCACCCGTCATGAAAGTACGAAAGCTTACAACCTCACCAGCGCTTACCTGAACCCATTTCGTGTGGGTTCCGGGGAGGCAGATGACGCCGTCCCAATTCTGACGCGCGCCCAGAAATCCAGCAATTTGGGTTTCCTCACCCCGCATCACATCCGGCGGGGTTGTCTGTTTCAGGCCGGGTATGACAAAGGCCCGGATACGCGGGTCTGATCCGGGAACGCGGATCGGGACATCCGGCAAGGGGTCCGACGGCACGGTCGAATAAGGTGCTTCCACCCAGCCTTGGCGTGCGCCGACCATTCCGCAGGCGACCACATCCACCGGCGCGCCGGGCAACCAGTTTTCGATCAAATCCAGTAGGGCGGCTTGAAACCCGTCGGGTCCGACATGCGCCATCCCCTTGTCAGATTGCGCATGGTCCAGCGCGGTCGCACCCTGCATGGCCCAGGCCCGTAAGTGAGATGTTCCCCAGTCGACGGCGATCCACTCAGTATTCATAACATCACCCCGAAACCACAACGCCACCATCAACAGCCATACATTGCCCGGTCATCGCATGGCTGGCCCTGGACGCCAGAAAAAGTGTTGGTGCTATCATATCCTCGGGCTTCAGGTGCTCTTTCAGACATTGCCGGTCCAAATGTGCCGCCAGATCCTCGGGTGTGGCCCATTTGTCCAACTGTTTTTCCGTCAGAACCCAACCGGGGGCCAGAGCATTTACCCGGATTTTTCTCGGCCCCAGTTCACGTGCCAATGACCGTGTCATCCCCGTAATCCCGGCATTCGAGGTCGTGTAGATCGGATAACCAGCGTTGCCCATCATGTAACTGATCGAGCTGAAATTGATGATTGCCCCGCCATCTTTCATTTGCCGGGCGGCTTCCTGACACGCGAAATAATAGGCTTTCAGGTTCACCTCGATCATCCAGTCCCAGAATTCCGTCGTGGTTTCCTCAAGCGTATGACGTTGGTCGTTGGCAGCATTATTCACCAAGACGTTCAAAGGGCCATGAGCCTCGGCAGCTTTTGCCATCGTCGCGTGCAGCAGTTCGGTGTCGGTCATGTCGCCTTGCAGGAACAGCGGCGCGCGGCCGTGCTTGTCGCGCATCTCTTCGACAAACCCGCTTGCATCCGACCGACCAATGAAGGCCACATTGGCCCCCTGTGCCATGAATCCATCTGTCAGCGCCGCACCAACGCCCGAGCCGCCGCCGGTGATATAGACGGAGGCTCCGTTCAGATCGTGGAATGTAGTTGGTTGGGTCATCAGTGGCTCTCTCTGGTCACGAGGCGGGTGTCTTTGCCAACAAGGAAATCCAGATCCGCCCCCTGATCTGCTTGCAACACGTGGTCGATGTAAAGTTTTGCATAGCCGCGAGTGTAGTGCGGATCATCCGGCTGCCACGCAGCGCGGCGGGCGTTCAGTTCGTTCTCGTCCACAAGCAGTTCCAGTTCGCCGCTGCTGGCTGAAACACGGATGCGGTCTCCGGTTTTGACCAGCGCCAGCGTGCCACCCGCCTGCGCTTCGGGGCTAACATGCAAAATGACGGTGCCATATGCTGTTCCCGACATGCGGGCGTCCGAGATGCGGATCATGTCTCGCACACCCTCTTTCACCAATTTCGCCGGGATCGGCATGTTGCCGACCTCGGGCATGCCCGGATATCCCTTGGGGCCACAACCCTTGAGCACCAGAATGCTCTCGGGCGTGACCGGCAGGTCTTCACGGTCGATATTGGCCTTCAGGTCTTCGATGTTGCCGAAAACGAAGGCCTCGCCCTCGGTCTCGAGAAGCGCGTCAGTGGCCGCCGAAGGCTTGACGATTGCCCCATTCGGCGCAAGGTTGCCGCGCAGAACGCGCAAACCCGCGGCGGGTTTCACAGGGTCGTTGAAGGGACGGATGACATCCGTATTGAAACACTCGACACCTTCGTAATGAGCTGAGATGTCCTTGTTCAGCACTGTTTTTGCCGAGCGCAGAAAGGGTTTGAGTTCGTTCAGCACAACAGGCACGCCGCCTGCATAGCAGAAGTCTTCCATCAGGTATTTGCCGGAAGGCATGCAGTTGACCAGAAGTGGAATCTCGGACCCGATTTCGAAATCCTTCAAGGCTAAATTCACGCCCACGCGACCGGCCAGTGCCAGCAGGTGAACCACCGCGTTGGTCGATCCGCCAACGGCGGCGTTGGCTAGGATGGCGTTCTCGAAAGCTTCCTTTGTCAGGATGTCCGATGGTTTGAGGTCTTCATCCACCATCTCGACGATCCGCTTGCCGGTCAGATGCGCCAGCGCCATTCGACGGGCGTCGACAGCGGGCAAGGCGGCATTGGTGGGCAGCGACATACCCATCGCCTCGACCAATGAAGCCATCGTGCTGGCAGTCCCCATGGTCATGCACACGCCCGCGCTGCGCGACATGCCGGATTCGGCGCTCATGAAGTCCTGCAGGGTCATTTCGCCAGCCCGCACCGCCTCAGAGAATTTCCAGACATCAGTGCCGGAGCCGATATCCTGTCCGCGATATTTACCGTTCAACATCGGGCCTGAACTTACAACGATTGAAGGCAGATCGACCGAGGCCGCTCCCATCAGCTGGCCTGGCGTGGTCTTGTCGCAGCCGCCCAGCAGCACCACGCCGTCGATGCCATAGGCGCGGATCGATTCCTCGACATCCATGGCCAGCAGATTGCGAAACAGCATGGCGGTGGGTTTCATCTGGGTTTCGCCCAGCGACATGACAGGGAATTCCACCGGGAAGCCCCCGGCCTCCCACACACCGCGCTTCACGCCTTCGGCCAGATCGCGCAGGCCCGAGTTGCAGGGCGTCAGCTCGGACCAGGTGTTGCAGATGCCGATGATCGGGCGCCCGTCGAACGCGTGATCGGGAAAGCCCTGATTCTTCATCCACGACCGATGAATAAAGCCATCCTTGTCGAGTTTTCCGTACCAATGCTGCGAGCGGCGTTTTTTCATTTTGTAGGAGCTTTTCTTGGCAGGGTTGGGTTTGGTTTTTGAGAAATATGTAGATCAGGCTGCGCGGGCGGGGCGGCACCAACCAGGCAGCCATTCGGTATGGGTCGTCAGCAGATCCGTGACAAGGTTGCGGATTTGCCGCAAATCCAGCTCGGCGGCGGTATGCGGGTCCATCATGGCAGCGTGATAGATGTGTTCGGGGTTTTGTTCGGTCAGGGCCCGAACAGTCAGTTCCTGCACGTTGATCTGCGTGCGCATCAGGGCAATCAACTGCGGCGGGATGTCGGTGACGACAGAAGGCTGCACACCGTTGCTGTCAACCAGACAGGGGGTTTCGACCGCTGCTCCCAAGGGCAATTGCGGAATCTGGCCGGTATTGGGCAGGTTGCCATAGGCCATGTAAGGCGTGTTCGTAACGATCGCGTTCATCAGGTCCGCGGCGAATTCGTGGCTGCGCGTGACATCGATATTGCGCCCGTCGGTCAGGGTCTTGGCCTGTTCCTTCCACGTCTCGACCTGCTCGACGCAGCGGGTGGGGTATTCGTCCAGCGGGATCGAGAATTCTTGGATCAAATCCTCGCGCCCGTCCTTGATGAACCACGGCACGTATTCGGCCAGGTGTTCCGAGCTTTCGGTGCAGAAATAACCCAGGTGATCCATCACCTCATACCGCACTTTGTTAGGGCAGCGCGGCATCAGCAGCGGCGCCTTGGGGAATTTCCCCGCGTGATAGCCCTGTCGCAGTGCCGGATACAGGTCGCGGCCTTGATGTTCCAGTTTCAGAAAGAAAGCGACGTGATTGACGCCCGCGACTTTGTAGCGAAACTCATCTTTTGGCAGATCCAGATCATGGGCCAATTCCTCGACCGTATTTTGAACCGAGTGGCAAAGGCCCACATGTTTCAGGGTCGGGAAGCGTTCGGCCAGTGCCCAGGTGTTGATGGCCATCGGATTTACGTATTGCAGCAACGTCGCGTTCGGACAGAGTTGCATCATGTCCCCTGCGACATCCCAAAGCACCGGAACCGTGCGCAAACCTCGCATGATCCCTCCGACGCCCAGCGTATCAGCGATGGTTTGACGCAAGCCATACTGCTTGGGGATCTCGAAATCGGTGATTGTGCAGGGCTTGTATCCCCCGACCTGAAACGCGGTGATGACGAAGTCGGCCCCGTCCAGCGCCGCGCGGCGGTCGGTATGGGTCGAGACGGTCGCCCCGGCCCCGACCGAGCGGATCATGGAACGCGCAACTGCTTCGCTTTCCGCCAGGCGTTCGGGATCGATATCCATAAGCGCAAAGTGACTGTCGGCCAGCGCCGGGGTCAACAGAGCGTCCCCAACGATGTTCTGCATGAAAATTGTGGACCCGGCACCGATAAAGGTAATTTTGGTCATTTCACAGCTCCGAGGGTCAAGCCCGCAATGAAGTGTTTCTGCATCAGGAAGAACATGGCCACCGGTGGCAGAGCCGCAACGATGGATCCTGCGCTCATCAATTGATAAGCCGCTCGGTATTGCGCGTTGAAACTGGTGATGCCTGCGGTCACGGGCTGACTTTCTGCGCCCTGTGTCAGGACGACAGCCCAGAAATAGTCATTCCAGATGAACGTGAAGATCAATACGCTGAGCGCGGCAATCGCAGGCTTCATCAAGGGTAGGACGACGTACCAGAAGATGCGCCATTCGCTGATGCCCTCGACCCGGGCGGCCTCGATCAGCTCGAAGGGCAGGGCGCGGATGAAGTTGCGCATGAACAGAGTGCAGAACCCGGTTTGGAAGGCGATATGGAACAGCACCAGCCCGGTCTTTGTGTTGTAAAGCCCAAGTTGCAGGGTCAGATCACGAACCGGCACCATCAGGATTTGGAAGGGCACGAAGTTTCCGGCCACGAACATGAAAAAGATCCAGAGGTTTGACTTGAACTTGTAGATGCCAAGCGCAAAGCCGGTCATGCAGCTGAGTGCCACCGCTCCGATCACTGTCGGGACAGTGATCATGAATGAATTCAGCAGGTATCGCGGCATGTCCGAATTAAAGAAGACCTGTCCATAGTTGAACGCGCCCTCAAAGCTGGACGGCATTCCCCAGTAGTTCGCGTTGGTGAAGTCAGCAGCCGGTTTCACCGAGAAAAGGGCAACCGCCAGTAGGGGACCCAGCCACAACAGAAGGGCCAATGGAAGCATGGCTTGATACGTGATCTGTGCCGCACGGGGTTGTTTTTCGATGGGTTTGGGAAACATCTCAGTGCCCCTTCTCTTCACGGTACATCGACCACAGGAAATAGGCGATAAAGCACAGCATGATCAGGAAAAGGATCACGGCAATGGCTGCGCCATAACCCATGCGGAAGCCGTATTCGGACAGGGCGACCTCGAACATGTAATAGGCCAGCACTCGGGAGGATCCGAACGGTCCACCTTGTGTCATGATCGAGATCAGGTCGAAAGATCGCAGTGCGCCGATGATGGTCACGACAAACGCGATAAATGTTGCAGGCCGCAGTTGCGGGATAATGATGTGCCAGAGCATCTTCCAACCCTTGGCCCCGTCCAGGCGTCCTGCTTCGATCTGTTCCGGGTCTACAGCGTTCAGGCCGGTAAGGTACAGGATCATGCAATAGGCGGTTTGTGGCCAGAGGCCGGCGAAGATGATGCCATAGGTCACGAAACGCTCATCGCCCAACACGTTTACTGGGCCCAGGCCGAAGAAGCCGAGGAATTCGTTCAGCAACCCGAAGGTCGGATCGTAGAACCAGGTGAACACGAGCCCCACCACGACCTGAGAAATCACGAAAGGAAAGAAAAACAGGGACTTATAAAGGCGGATGCCCCAAACGGTCTGATTCAGGAACAGGGCGATGAACAAACCTGCCGGAATCGCAGCCAGGTAAAGGATCAGCCAGATCAGGTTGTTTTTCATCGAGATGTAGAAAGCATCCCGGTCCACCCATTCCCAATAAAGGTCTTCGTAGTTACGAAGGCCAACGTATTCGGCAGCGCCCAGGCCGTCCCACTCATACAGTGACAGGTTAAAGGACTGGAATACCGGAATAATCACGTACACCATGAAGAACAGTAGCCCCGGGGCCAGAAACAGCCAGGGTGCGATGCGTTGCTGGTTGCGATGAAACCAGCTTTCCTGTTCTGAGGCGTCGGCTGCAACTGTCATGGGAAACTCGGGTCTGTTGGAGTAAGGCCAGTCGGAACCCGCCTTACGTTTTAAGGGAATACGGGCCGGGCTTTGACCCGGCCCTTGCCTGATCAGTTATCGTATATGCGCCCGCGCGCGCGCTCCAGTTTGGCCAGAATCCGGTCTGCATTGTCGGGTTTGACCATGAACTCCTGGAAACCTTCCATGGATGCTTTGGCCATTTCCGCAGGTGCGTCGCGATCCCAGAACTGGGCTACCCCACCGGGGCTGTTCGACGAAAGCATTTCAAAGCCCTGTTGCAGGAACTTGTCGTCATCCACAGCGGATTGTGCGTTGACCGGCAATTGGCCGAGATTCGCGCCGTTGTTGATTTCGGTCTGCTCGTCTGCAGAGACCACGAAACGCAGGAATTCGCGTGCAGCTTCCTTGTTCGAAGCATTGGCCGGGATGTGGACCGTGTCGGTCGGGGCGTCTTCGGCCAGCTCAACATCGGGATTGATCGCGACGAACTGGTAGAAATCCAGCTGGTCATCGGTCAGGCCCGCATCGCGAAGCGGTGCCACAGCAAAGTTGCCCATCAGGTAGGCTGCTGCCTCACCATTGACCATGAAGGGCAGGGCTTCCTGCCAGCTATATGTCTGGTGATTGTCGATGAAGGCGCCCATGTCGATCAACTGCTTCCAGTTGGCGAAGGTCTGTTTTACCCGGTCATCTTCCCAGCTGATTTCACCGTTGGCCAGTTGCTGGTGGAAGTCAAAACCGTTGGTCCGCATGTTCAGATAGTCAAACCAGCCACCGGCGGTCCAAAGGAACTTGGTGCCAATGGTATAGCAGGCACGTCCTGAATCGACGATTTTCTGGCAGTTGGACAGTTCTTCTTCCCAGGTGGTCGGCTCGCTCAAACCCAGTTCATCAAAGATATCTTTGCGGTAGTAAACACCCCACTGATAATAGGTATAGGGTACACCCCATTGCTTGCCATCGATTGTCAACGCGCCCTTGGTCGAAGCGAGGTTATCGGCGATCTCAGGCTCCGCCCACAAATCCGAAACATCCTCGAACAAACCAGCCTCAACATATGGCTTCATGCGGTTGGCCGCGTACCACGTGGCCACGTCCGGGGTGTCGGCCGTCAGGAAATTCCGGATCTGCGTTTTGTATGCTTCACGGTCGATGACCGTTGTTTCGATCTCCAACCCCGGATGCTGTGCTCCGAACCGCTCGATCATCGCTTCCATCGTCGCGCGGGGCGCCGGGTTTGATGTGTCGAGAAAAATCCGCAGCTCTCCGGTGAGTTCCGCAGCTGCCGGTGCCGCCATCGCGACACCGAGCGCCAGCGCAGCCGTTGTGCGCTTGAAAGTTGAATACATGGTCTCCTCCCTGTTGCTCCCATGTAAGGTTCCAAATAATGAAACCTTGTTTTATATATTGAAAACTACACATCGACTCGGTTACTGTTGTCAAGACCCTCGTGACGATGGCGATGGGTAAATGGAGGAGAGCGGAGACCCGTGTCAGGTGACGGAACTATAGGCAAAGCATGTGATGTGCTCGATCAAGTGGCGTCGTTTGAGCGCCCGGTTCGGTTTGCTGAACTTTTGGAAAGCAGCGATTTTCCAAAGGCGACCCTGTACCGATTCCTGCAAACCCTGACCAATCAGGGAATGCTGTCCTATGACCGCGACAGGCAGACCTATTCCCCCGGGATGCGGTTGGTACGTTTGGCCCATGCGGCATGGACGCAAAGCTCTCTGGCGCCGATTGCACGCCCTTTTCTGGATGCCCTCAGCCGGGAAACCGGTGAGACCGTGCATCTGGCGCAACTCGATTCAAGTCAGGTTCTTTACGTCGATAAACGCAACGCCGCGCAGCCTATCGAAATGTACTCTCAGGCTGGCAAGGTTGGCCCGGCCTACTGTACAGGGGTTGGCAAGGCGATGCTGGCCTTCTTGGATGAAGATGCGCTGAACAGGGCGATTTCCCAGCAAAGCTATCACCGCTTCACTGACAGTACTCTGACATCAGAGCAGATGTTGAGGGCGGATCTCGACCGGATTCGCAGCCGGGGATTTGCCATCGATAATGAAGAGCATGAGCCCGGCATCATATGCATCGCATGCCCGGTTCTGACGTTGAACGGTCGGATGCTCGGTGCGATTTCGATAACCGGGTCTACCGAACGTATGGATTTCAACCAACTCGAGGCCTGGGTGCCGCGCGTACGGCGAGTGGCCGAACAAATCGGAACCGAAGCACAAGCGTGGCGATTCCCCGAAACGCGCCCAAGCCCCAGAAACGACAGGATGCAAGTGACATGACAGGTGTAACTCTGAACCAGGCAATCAAACGATACGGTCAGACTCAGGTCATTCATGGGATCGACCTGCAGATCGAAGATGGCGAATTCTGCGTTTTTGTTGGTCCTTCAGGGTGCGGAAAATCAACTTTATTGCGGATGATCGCGGGGTTGGAAGAAACTTCGGAAGGCGAAATTCACATCGGGGCGCGCGAGGTGACACATATGGACCCGGCTAAGCGCGGCGTGGCCATGGTGTTCCAGACCTATGCGCTCTACCCTCACATGTCAGTGGCCGAAAACATGGGATTTGGCTTGCGCATGAACGGTGTCCCAAAAGCCGAGATCGACCGAAAAGTGCAGGAAGCTTCGAGTATTCTGAAGCTTGACCCCTATCTCAAACGCAAACCCAAGGCCCTGTCGGGGGGGCAACGGCAGAGGGTTGCGATTGGGCGGGCCATTGTTCGCGGGCCCGAGGTTTTTCTGTTCGATGAACCCTTGTCCAACCTGGACGCTGAGTTGCGGGTCGAGATGCGCGTCGAGATCGCGCGACTGCATCAGGAAATCGGTGCGACCATGATCTATGTGACCCATGATCAGGTCGAAGCCATGACGATGGCCGACAAGATTGTCGTACTGCGTGATGGCCGGATTGAACAAGTGGGGGCTCCGATGGATCTGTACCGCGATCCTGACAATCGGTTTGTTGCGGGCTTCATCGGTTCGCCCGCTATGAATTTTCTCGATTGCGATTATGCCGACGGCCACGTCACCCATCCCGCCCTAGGTCAGCCGTTACCAATTTCGGCAAACGTTCCTGCGGGAAAGGATAAGGTGACGTTGGGAATGCGTCCCGAACACGTTTTCATAGACCGCTCAGCGGATACCTGCACCGTGGACCTGACTGAAGCACTTGGCGGTGTTTCCTACTCATATCTGCTGACGCCGAATGGCGACAAACTGATTGTGGAAGAACGGGAAGACCAACGTAGCAAAATGGGTGATCGGATTGGCATATCAATTCAACCCGCCCGTGCCATGGTATTTGATCCCGAGACAGGACAGAGGTTTCGGTAGTCCTTGGACACAACTCGAAGAACTTCGTTGGACCAGCCGCGCAGCTTCATGGAAAATATGTGGCGTGACCTGAAGCGAAACGCCAAAGACAGACGGGCGAAACGTTGAGCAGATAGCATCTAAGGTCATACACGCCCAGCCCGTGGCAAAACGCGCGGGCACAGATGATTGATTCCCAGCCCAACGTCATTTAAGTGAAGCCCTGTCAAAACAGAGTCACCCAGGGGCGGTATCGTGATCGCGCCCCTCCCGCGCCATGCTGAAGTGGCTTCAACTCTTGGATCGCACGCCCCGAAAGGCTTAAAAAGGTAAAAGAATATGGCAGATAAATCGAACTTCGACATATTGTATACCATTGTAGACGAAGCGCCCGAATTGGCCAGCGCCTCGTTCCTGCCCATCATTCGCAAGTTCGCTTCGGCTGCTGGCGTCAGCGTGGGCACCAAGGACATTTCACTGGCCGGGCGCATTCTGGCGGCCTTCCCCGAGAACCTGACGGATGAGCAGCGCGTCTCAGACGATCTGGCCGCATTGGGTGAACTGGTAAAGACCCCGGATGCTAATGTGATCAAGCTGCCGAACATATCGGCCTCGGTTCCGCAATTGGTGGCCGCCATAGAAGAGTTGCAATCGCAAGGTTATGATATCCCTGCATACCCGGAAGAACCCTCGACCGACGAAGAAAAGGCGATCCGCGCACGCTATGATGCCATCAAAGGCTCGGCCGTGAACCCGGTTCTGCGAGAAGGCAACAGTGACCGCCGCGCAGCCCGAGCAGTCAAAAACTATGCCCGGAAAAATCCGCATTCCATGGGTGAATGGGCCTCGGACAGCAAAACCAAAGTCTCGTCCATGTCTGGCAACGATTTCTACGCCAATGAGAAATCGGCGACCATCACTGCTGCCCAGGCGGGTGATGCAAGGATCGAGTTTGTCGGTAAAGACGGCAGTGTGACTGTTCTGAAGGATGCGTGGCCGTTGGAGGAAGGCACGGTGACTGATGCGACTTTCATGTCGGTCAAAGCTCTGTCGTCGTTCCTAGCAGAGGCCATCGAGGACACCAAGAAAGACGGCACAATGTTCTCGCTGCACCTGAAAGCCACGATGATGAAGGTCTCTGACCCGATCATTTTTGGCTATGCGGTCAAGGCTTGGTTGGTTCCGGTCTTTGAAAAATTCGGCGCTGAACTGGACGCGCTGGGTGTGAACCCAAACTCTGGTCTAGGAGACTTGCTTGAGCGGGTTCAAAACAATGCCGCGATCGTAGCCGCGATCGACGCGATCAAAGCTGATCGCCCGTCGATGTATATGGTGGATAGCGACAAGGGTATCACCAACCTGCACGTTCCTTCCGACGTGATCATTGATGCTTCGATGCCAGCGGTAATACGCGCGGGCGGCAAGGGTTGGGATGAAACCGGTGCTAAGGGTGACACAAATTGCGTGATCCCCGATCGGTGCTATGCAACTGTTTATGATGAAAGCATCAAATTTTTCAAAGCCAACGGAGCACTGAATCCGGCCACTGCCGGTGCGGTCGCAAATGTTGGCCTAATGGCGCAAAAAGCCGAAGAGTACGGTTCACACCCGACCACCTTTCAAGCGCCTGCCGATGGCACCATCCGCATTGTGCTGGCCAATGGTAAAACACTGCACGAGCACGCTGTTGAAAAGGGTGACATCTGGCGCGCCTGCACTGCCAAGAAAGCACCGATCGAAAACTGGATTCAACTGGCGATGGACCGCCAGCGCCTGACTGGGTCCGAGGCGATCTTCTGGTTGGACGCAAACCGCGCTCACGATGCCGAGCTGATCAAATACGTAAAGCCGGCGCTCGAGGCGGCTGGCGTTGCCGACAAGTTCCAGATCATGGCTCCGCGCGAGGCAACCCGCCAGTCATTGGAGACCATAACAGCCGGGAAAGATACAATTGCCATCACGGGTAACGTGCTTCGGGATTACCTGACGGACCTGTTCCCGATCCTCGAACTGGGTACCTCGGCCAAGATGCTGTCGATCGTCAAGCTGATGAATGGCGGCGGTCTGTTCGAAACCGGGGCAGGGGGCTCAGCCCCGAAGCACGTTCAGCAATTGGTTGAGGAAAACCATTTGCGCTGGGATTCGATGGGTGAGTTCTGCGCGCTTGGGGAGTCTCTGAACTTTCTGGCTGACACCAAAGGCAACGCGAAGGCAGGTGTTCTCGGCGCCGCGGCAGAGGCTGCAACTCAGGGCATTCTGGACAACAACCGCTCACCAAGTCGGAAAGTCGGCCAACCTGACAACCGCGACAGCCATTACTGGTTCGCGCGGTACTGGGCCGAAGCTTTGGCGGCCCAATCCGACGATGCAGAACTGGCAGCTGAAATTGCACCACTGGCAAAAGAACTGGCAGACAAAGAAGAGCAGATCTTGTCGGAACTGGCCGCTGTTCAGGGACCAGCCGTGGACTTGGGCGGATACTATCACACCGACCCGTTCAAAACTGCCGCCGTGATGCGCGTCAGCGCTACGCTGAACGCAATCATCGGCTAATCACTGTCGAGCAAACGGGCGAGTTTCGTCCGACATCAGAACACGAAAGGACCGCCTTTGTGCGGTCCTTTTCATGGAACGCGGGATTGCCAAAAGACCGCGACAGCCCCAAACCTTGCGCCCGACCATCTGTAACTTGCTGTGGCTGCGCCGTTAAAACCAACCTTGTCACATTCTATGAACGACATGCGCAATGTGTGCCCGGGAGACACCTACGCAACACGTTGGATTTCAACGCTTGGCCGCTCGCTCGCCGGGCAGAAATTTCGATCGCTTTCCTGAAACTGAGAGCCGCGCAGTTAGCGAAGATCGAAACACCCTGATCCTTGGAAAAAATACAAGATTTACGGGATTCCCCCAATAGCGCCGATTTTCAGTCCGCGTTAGGTGTTTGGAGACAAAGAATTTCACTGGTGAGGCCTTCGGGCTATATCACTCACTCAGAAAAATGGCCAGCATTTGGGGTGCTGGCCATTTGCATTTTTGGATTACTACATTTTTGAGCAATGCAGCTTGTTCGTTCCCTCACGAGCGAACAGGCCGTCCATTTGCCTAGCAGTAAACTGAAGGATGGGTTTTGTTAACCAAACCGACGGGTTTCGGTCTCAACAAGCGATGGTTTGATTTGCTCGACAGCCGACGCCGCAACACCCTTGTGTCGCAAATACGAAAGACGGCGCGCTTCCCTTCGGGCAAGAGCCAGAGATTCCAAAATCAGAGCGCAGACAACGGACAGCATTGTTGCGACAAAACCGGACACGGCAACGACAACAGATGGAATTCTATCAACAAGCCCCGTTTCCAAAAATTCCCGGAATACGGACACAAACACAAATAGCGAAGGCAAAAACATTACCACGGCCAAAGACAGGAAAAACGCAACGGGCTTTTCATCTTTGATCAACAGTCCGATCATTTTGAGAATCCGCCACCCATCAGAGAAAGTTGCCAGCTTGGAGTTCGAATCTGGCAGGCGTGACGAGTATCTTGTTTGAACCTCACCGATTGGCATGCGCATCTGCATCGCATGAACTGTTAGCTCTGTTTCAATTTCGAAACCGTTTGATACCGCAGGGAAGCTTTTGACAAAGCGTCTGCTGAAAACGCGGTAACCTGAAAGCAGGTCGTTGATTTTGCTGTTGAAGAAGAATTTCACAAGCCAACTGAACAACGCGTTGCCAAATTTGTGGCCGCGCCGATAGGCTTCGGTTTCTTCATTCACCCGGGCGCCATTGACCATATCCAAATTCTGCGAAACGAGCAGGTCAATCAATTCCGGTGCCGCAGCGCTGTCGTAGGTCGCATCCCCGTCAGCCATAACGTAGACATCCGCGTCAACGTCGGCAAACATTCGACGGACCACGTTGCCTTTGCCCTGGTATGTTTCGGAATAGACCAGGGCGCCTGCCTCAAGCGCGACTTTGACGGACTCGTCAGTAGAATTGTTGTCATACACGTAAACGGTAGCGTCCGGCAGGGCTGAACGAAACTGCCGAACGGTTTCGCCAATCGCAACTGCCTCGTTGTAGCAAGGCAAAATCACCGCAATGTCCAAGTCCGCTCTTGTCACTGGCATCAGAGATTTTCTTTGAGTATCGAAGGCGCCCTGTATCATATGCAAATCACGCTCTTTCAGTGGCATCAATTGAATGATGGTCGTGCTTAAGGGTAGAAGGTGCTGCGCATTTGAGGCTGTTATGAAGCAGATAAGAGGCCAAATTTTGTCATCTTGAAAAACCTTCCGTTTTTCGCTGACAAAAAGGGGGCCGATTGATGAACCGGCCCCATAGTTTCAGCTGAACCGAGGGATCAGTTCGAAGCTGCGTTCAGTTTTTCGTTCTGCTCGCGCAGAGAGTCAGATATAATCGCATACCATTCGCCGGACTCGCGCATTTCGTTCAGACCTTTGTTCATCATTGCAATGTACTCACGCGCGAACGGGTTGGTGCGGTGTGCTAGGAAACTCATCGAAGACAATGTCGAAACATACGGGTTTTCGATAATGTCACCTGACGTAAGGCCCATGTCCTTCATGGTGGACGCGAACAGATCAACTTCAAAAGCGGCGACATCGGCGGTGCCGGTCATAACCGCGTCCAGGCATTCACGCGCCGAGTTGGGTTGGACAACTGTTGTGTTCTCACGGTTCAAACCGACTTCTTCCAGAACTACCATGCTCCAACCTGCCATCCGGCAGATGGTGGAACCTTCAAAGTCTTTGAAATCGGTAGCGTTTGCATACTGGCTTTCCGGCAGTGTGAAGAAGCCGCCGACGATATCGTAGACTGGAACCGACGCGACGAACTGAGTGCAGCGCGCCGTCGTCTCAGCAGACCATTCATATGTGCGGTTCGTGCAATCCGGGACCGTCCAAGCGATAGAAACATCAAACGCACCAAGCGGCAACAGGGTATCGAGATGTGAGCTCCAGTCGTCGACGAAGCTGACAGAATAATCGCGACTGTTTCCGGCGCGTTGCAGACTGGTGGTTGCGAGGCGAGTCATAATACCGCCGCCGCTGAGCGTTTCGGTCGTAAATGGTTCCCAACCGTTGCCGGCAACCAACTTGATGGGCGGCGCGTAGACGTTTGAACGCTTGACGCTTGCGGCACGCTTTTCTTCGGCTGCGATCAGTTCCTGCGCGCTCTGGCCATTTGGCAGGCTGCCGTCCTCGCAGGGAAGGGCCAGAACAAGACCAGGCTCAAGTGCGTTGGGGTTGGTAATTTCGTTCCGGTTTGCGTTGAAGATCGGCTGATAGTTCGATGTGCCGTAGGCTGCGATTGCAATGGTCGCCATGGTGTCGCCGTCTTGTACGGTATAGTTGGTACAAGCTTCCTGTGCCGCAGCGGCGCCCGCACTCAGAGCGGTAATCGCGGTTGCTGAAAGCGCTACCTTTTTTATTTTCTCGTTAAACATGTCCACTTCCTCCAGACTTTAGTTTGTCAGGCCAGATTGGGGCCTTATCCATTTTCCATTTGATGACGCAGGGCGGTTGACACGATGTCGCGCCATTCGCCCGATTGCTGCATGATTGCCAGACCTTGGTTCAGCGTCTCCAGGATCGCTTCCCCATCAGGATTATCTTTGTGGGTCATGACGTTAAGCGACTTGATGGCCGCAAGGTTTGGGTTTTCGATAATCCGGTGTTGATACCCAAGCCGATCTATTGCCTCGACAGCCAGATGCGCTTCGATGGCTACGATATCAGCGGTGCCTTCCATCAGTGCGTGGAAGCAATCATCCGGTGACGTCGGACGCAGAAGTTTGATGACCGGTTCGTACAGGCTTACCGCGTCCATGTGAGACAAAGACCAACCTTCCGGGCGGCAGATCGTTGCTCCGGCAAAGTCGGCATAAGTCAGTGTCTGTTCATAGCCGGAACCTTCTCGGGCGAAGAATGTATCTACGACCTCGTAGAACGGATTTGAAAAATTGTAGGTTTCGCACCGGTTACGATCATTTTCCGACAGTGCGGCGGCGTCCTCACAATTGGGGCGCGACCAAGGGAAGGTGGCGTCAAATGCGAGTGTTGGCATCAACAGGTCCAGATGGGATGACCAGTCATTCACGAATTGAATCTTGTAGGCCTGCTCAGGAGCGGCCCGAAACATCGCGGTCTCAACCAGATGCGTATAGAGCCCCCGGTTGGGCAGAGATTCATCGGTAAACGGAGCGTAGTTTCCGCCGGTGATCAACAGCAACTGACGATCGCGAATTTCGGGCCGTTCACCCGTTCCAGCGTTCCGGATCAAAGCGGCAGCTTCGGAACGGGCGGCTTCAATCTCTTGCTTGGCCGCAGCCCGTGCTGCAACGACCGCCTCTTCACTCGCTTTCTTTGCTTCGGCTTCCGCCTCGGCGACACGGGCTTCCGCTACGGCCACGGCTTTCTCGGCGCGTTCTTCTGCGGCCTTTACCAGCTCTGCTGCCATTTCGGCAGCCAGTCGTTCGGCCTCGGTATCAGCCAGCACCGGTGCACGCCCAACGTCTTCCAGACAGGGCAGTTCCAAAACGTCGCCGACACGGATGATATTGGGGTTGGCACCGATAACATTGCGGTTTGCATCGAAAATGATGCGAAAATCCTCGGTCGCATACACTTCGATTGCCAATTCCCTCAAGCTGTCGCCGCGTTGAATTTCATAACTTGAACACGCTTCCTGCGCCGATGCTGCGCCTGTGGCGGCCGCAAGGGCAAGGCTTGATATGATTAAGTGCTGTCTCATGGGTCCTGTTGCTTTGCCTTTTTTAGGTTCTTGTGAGTTTCGCGACTGCGATGGAAAGATTGTCCTGATCCGGGTCGCCCTTGGCCTGCACAGCTTTCAGCAATGCTTCGGCTATGTCTTGCGCCAGGCCCTGCTGATGTTCCCGCAGAATGGTTTGAATTTCGGCGTCGCTGATGTACTGCAGCCCGTCACTTGCGAGGACCAGGACATCAGCAGGTGACACGATCAATGGATCTTCCGGGCAATCCACTTTTGGAATGGCCCCGCCCATGACCACGGAGGTCAATTGATTGCGGTCCATTTCTTGGGCTTCTGCTTCTGTGATCTCGCCCGAAGCGACTTTCCAAGCGATCACGGGTGCCATCGAATGATCTTCGTTAACCTGCTTCAACGCTCCATCGCGAAACAGGTAAAGAGGGCTGTCGCCGATCGAAATCCAGAACACACGCCGCCCCAGAAACAGGACGCCCAACATGGTCGATCCCATGTTGAACCCCTTGCCCTGAGCTTCGTTATGGTTGGCGATCGCGGCATTGGCTTGCATGGCGGCCAAAGGAAGCGCATCTATCGCCGATCCTTCGTTCAGGGTTTCTGCCTCAAGTTCAGCGTCCAGAGCGTCGCGCCAGGCGGCGACTACCATTTCCGAAGCTACTTCACCCGCCTCATGGCCACCCATGCCATCCGCAATTACAACATACCCCGCGTCCGACGCGTCGAACATGCGGGCCGCAATCGCGTCTTCCTGCGTTTCCCGCTGACCCTGATTCAGGATCAGCGCAACATCATATGCCGGAGTTGCCAGCATCAATCAGGAATCCCGCCAATCAAAACCGTCGTCACAGAAGGCCGTGAACCGGATGGAGGTTTCGCTGATACGGATCAGGTCTCCACTGGACAGCGCCACGGTGCTGAGAACGGGTTTGCCATTCAGGCGCACAAGATTTGCCTTGCCGCCATGGCCCAGATAGCACTTTCGATCTTCCGGATCATAGGCGATAACCGCATGGTTCGAGCGCGAGATGCCTGTATCACCGAAGTCCAACTGGATGGCTTGGTCATCGTTGCGACCGATTTGCATGAGGCCTTCGGTCAGCGTGATGCTTGAACCCCGTCCCGGACCTGATGTTACAACCAGCCAACCCACAGGAAATGTCTCTTGTACCGCTTCTGCTTTTGCTACGGGTTCGGAGGTTTCGATCAGGTCCTGTACATGAGTATCGGCGCGCTCAAAGCCCAGAAATGTCGTCTTGACCCGTGAACGACGGTCCTCAACCGGGGCTGGTTCAACTTGCTCAATCACCGGCTCAACGGTCACTTCGACCTGCTTCGCTTCCGCAACCGGAGCTTCCGCGACCTCAACTTCGACCACTTCCGGCTCGGTGGGTTCGGACACGACCTGCGCTGTCGGTTCCTCTGGTGATGTCTCTGCGGGTGCTTCCGACACATGCAAGGTGACAACCTGCTCGACCCCAACCGGTTCATCGACAGGCTCTTCTGTCAGAACGTTTGTTGGAGCGTCCTCCTCCTCCGGAGCGTGGTCCTCTTCCGAGCTGTCCTCGGCGAAGATCGATTCCTCGGGTTCTGCCACTGCTTCCGCCTCGGCCTCGTTGAACTCGGGCATTTTTTCTTCGGGGATCAGCTCATCCGTTTCCTCATAGGATTCAGATGTCATGTTCCCACCCGCCAATGCGGCGCGCAGTGCGTTGAAATCCGCAATGGGTTCCTGCTTTTCTTCTTCGCTTGCAGGGCCGTCTACGGCGGTCGTGTTCTCGGTCACGTCTTCTTCTTTGGATTTGCCGGCACCTTCGAGAAGCCGGCTCAGAGGGCTTTTGTATTTGAACATGGTGTCGACACCTTCAAGTTTTTGACGCAGATATGCCGCGTCGTAAGCTGCTACTTGTCCCTGCACGTCAGCGCAGGGCCACTCAATGGATACCCTTGGGAACTGATACATTCTGCGGCGGTCCGGTTCCCGCCAGGGTGGCAAACCTGGATGCCGCCCTCAGCAAACACACACTGGCAGATCACTTGCGAACCGGTCAGATTACTCCTGTGCAAGCTGCATGACGGCGGCCGTCTCGGCCCCATTGCGCAGCACGGTCAGATTTGCATCTGTCTGCTCGTTCGAAATGAGAGCCGCCAACATCTCATCAAGGCTATCAGTGCCGTCAAACGTGGTGCCTGATTGGCCTTCATTCAGAAGGATATCGTCTTTCTGCAGGTTTCCTGCCACATCAGCCGGAACCGCTTTCACCCTTGTTTGCCATCCACCGTTGCCATCAGCGCTAACGGTAAAGCTGTAGCCATTTTCCAACCCAACTGACCGCATGGCGGGAAGGGCCAACAAACCATTTTGTGCACGGGTCTGGCCCAGTGGGCGATAGCGGGCAGCAACCCTTGTGTACCCATCGACATCTACGTTCAGGTTGTCTAGAACCTGGGCGGCAAAAGGAACGTCCTGACGAACCGGTTTGCCATTCAGGGTATAGATGACAGCACCACGTTGCACCCAGTCGCCGATCACGCTCATGTCCTGGTTGGCGTCCACCGCGGTAACCGCAATGGTGGCACCGGTCGAGCCGCGACGGCGTGATGTCTGGAATGGGATATCGACATCCCAATGCGCGAACGATACCTGCTGATCCGCCGGAACTCCGACGCTGGCGACAGCGCCAGTTGCGGGCGCTTCAATCTCGGGTTCTGCTGCAACATCCGATGCTTCTTCCGACTGCAATTGTACTTCAGAAGGTTCAGTGTCTGCGGAGGCTGTTTCTGTGACAGCTGGCTCCGCAGGTACTGTTTGTGCCTGCTCGACAGGCTCTTCCGGCTTGGTCTCGGTTGCGTCAACCACTTCGGGCTCGGGCGCTTCTGTGGATGAGGGTTCAATCACAGGCACCTCTGTTCCAGCGGATTGTACTTCCGCTGCGGGCTGCTCGAGGGATGTTTCTGCCTGTTTTTCTGTTGTGTCGCCCGACATCACAAAGAAACCACCAGCGGCCAGAGCAACTGCAACAACGGCCGCACCTGCGATCAGCTTGCCGCTGCCGCCAGACCCACTCTGGACGACGGTATCTACAGCGACGGGAGTTTCCTCTTTCGCCGTGATTTTGGCCAGGTCGTCATTTTTTTTGTCCTCATTGCCAAGAACAATGTCCGAGTTTCCGGCCAGCAAGGCTGTTACAACCGCTTCCGCGTTTTCGCTTTCGGCTTTGATCCGGGCCTTTTCTTCCTCTTTGTCTTTCCGATCCATGCCAACAATCACGGACACGGGGCGATAGGCGAATGTATCAAACATGACACCAGGACCGCGGAACATGCGCAACCAATCCAATGCGGATTGCAGGCGATCCGTGGCGTGTACTTCCATCGCCTTGTCGATCGCTTCAAGGAACCCTTCTGGATATCCTTCGAAACGACCGGCCAGCGGTGTATAAGGGTCATCCTGGCCGTTGTTGAATGCATTCAAACGGTTTTGGCCGTCGATGGGGCGTTCACCGCTGATCGCGTGATAGAGCGTAGCGGCCAAAACATAGAGGTCGCTGCTGGGTCCTTGTTCCGCGCCCCGGACATAGAATTCGTGCGGAGAGTATCCATCCTTGATGACGCGCAGGGTCAACAATGCTGCCGATTTGTTCGCTGCTTGCTCTCGTGCGGCTCCAAAATCGATCAGGACGGGGTCTCCGTTTTCATCAATCAGAATGTTGTCTGGCGATATGTCCCGATGCAACATGCCGCTCTGGTGAATGAAAGATACCGCGGATAGCATTTTTTCAGTGACCTGAACGATGAAGTCAGGGCCGCCGTCGTTTTCCGGGTTTTCCACATAATCCAGCAGGTCGCACCCACGGATGAGGTCCATTGCGATATATGCGGTGTCATTGTCTTCGAACACCTGATGCACGTCTACGATATTGGGATGTACCAGACGCGCATGATTGCGCGCTTCTTGAATAAAGAGGTCAATGATCGAGCGCAGGTCGTCCTTGAAGGACGGGTCATTTGGTTCGACCAGATCACCGTTGCGGCGGCACAGCGCTCCGGGGAAGCACTCTTTGATCACGACGTCGCGCTCTAGGCTGTCGCGCGCGAGATAGGTGATACCAAATCCCCCGTTGCTGAGATAGCGGAGGATTTCATATTGCCCGCGCAACAGCTTTGCGCCTGGCTGCAATCCCTCAATTTTTGGTTCGTCGTGCGTCGCACCGACAGCCTGGTTGTGGCTCATTTCAATCCGCCCGTTCTATTCATTTTGCGGCTTAGAAAAACCGGGCCGACAGCCCACGAACTCACAACCAAAAACAACCGCAGGACACTTGAGAACGGTTAGACGTTTCAAATTTGACTTTATTGGGGCCGCCTGATGGCTTCACTATGGATCGTATTCCGTAAGATAGCAGATATTGTATACCTATGGGTTGAAGCCACTACATATAGATTTTCGATATGGGTTGATTGAAAACTGAAACCCCAAATCAAGCGTGTTGGTCCACGAATTCGAAACAATAAAGGGCCGATTCCTCGGCCCTTCGAATCGCTGCATTGCAGCTCAATCTTGGCGGGAAAGCGTCAGGTACCGGTCTTTGGTTGTGCCACCGCAACCGTGCTGCCAGCCCAAGCAAGGTTGTCGCCCAACTGCGTCAGAATGCTGATTGCGTCCTTCAGCGGCGCGTCCCCGCTTTCGAATTGCAGCAGCAAAAGCAAGTCTGTCGCTTTCTCAAATTCTGCAGGAATCCAATCAGCCTCGGGATCAATCTCGCCACCTTGTTCCAGCCGTTCCGCAAAGTCTTCGACGATCTCCTGACAGCTGTGCAAGAACGCTGCCGGTTCGATGTCGGATGTTTCACGCAAATCTTCATAGATGCTCGCTATTGCGGCCAGCCAGTCCTCGAGAATGGGATTGTTCAGCGGGGGCAGGGCAGAACCCAGCGTTGACTGCATTGACGCAGTGTCATTCGAAGCAACCTCTGGCTCCGGTCCCTGTAGCGCCTCAAGATAGGGCAGGAATTCCAGCTGCATATCCTTTCGTGCAGCCTCGAGATCACTGTGGCGCCGGTTGGACGCCGCTTCCAGGACGTGTTCCGCAAGGTTCTGTCCGCCGCAGGTTTCCCAAAGCGCAAAGTCAGGTTCGGGCTCCTGAGCCATGGCACGCACCGCCACCGGCGTACCAATAGGCACAACAGCGCGGAACATTCCTTCTTTTTCCTTGTTCAGACGTGCAAGGACGCGGTCCAAAGCACCCTGCACCGGTGGGAGATCCGCATGTGTAACGGCCAGCAGGCTGTTGGCCCGCAGTTCGGGCGGCACCTGAGACCACAAGTGGCGCTCGGTCTCGCGCCAGGCATTGGTTCCATTTGTGCACCAGATGGCACAATCGACGAATTTCAGCAGATCCAAAGTCGGCTTATATGTATCATCAAGAGCTCCCGACCCGGGAAGATCAAACAGCGATATCTCCTTCAGAGCCGGTGTATTGATGCCAACTGATATGAAATCAGGCTCTTCCTGGGCCGCTTTTTCCAGCGCGATGCCTGAATAGGTCTTTGGTTCCTTGTCCCACCAACCGACAGTCGTTTCGGGTGTTTCCGCGTATGCGACGATCACGAGCGGCAATTTCAGATGCTGCGGGCCGGTTGGAAGAATATCCGCACCAGCCAGCATGTTCGCCAAACTTGACTTGCCTGCACCAAATTCCCCGGCGAACCCGATATTGACCGCGTTTGACAGACGTTCGGCATGGGCCAGAGCCCGCGCGCGCATGTCCTCCAACGCCGCGTCAGGCGTCAGGTTTTCAGTTGCGGTCAGGAAGCGCTCCAGTTGGCGTACTTCCTTTTCAGTTCCGGGAAATTCAATCATTCCGCAGCCTCTGCTTGTCTTTCATCCGCATTGGTCGTTCCAAAGACCGTTTCCAGCTCAACTGCAATACGGCGAGCCCGGTCGAAAGTGCTTTGCGCTTCGGCCTGGGCGTTCAGTTCGCCCGAGCTGGATCTGTGCTCAAGATGACCAGCCAGAAGAGCCAAATAATGATCAAGCACAGTGCTCAGTCTTTCCAACAGATTGTCGCGCGTGGTGTCGATCAGATCATCCCCAATCAACTCGAACTCCTGCACGATCATTCGTTCGGCGCGCGCCACAACGCTATTTCGCGAGATCAGACGCGAAAGCCAGTTTACACGCAACTCAACCGTAATGCCACGGGTCAGAGCGGTGGTGTCCGGGCGGAACCAGCGCACGGCGCTGGTGTTCATGCGATTGTCGACTTGCTCTTGCCACCCCGGCAAAGCCCGCAAGGCGGCATTGCATTGCATGTCGATCGCATACAGGTCGCTGAGCATTCGCTGCCGCACGACTTGCGAGGCCCCCTGCACCAGTTCACGCATACGTTCGCGCAGTGGGGTGAAGTTAAGCTCGGTTTCTCCACCTTTTGCCAGCAGAGGCGACTGGCCGTCCGGGCCGCGCACGACGACAGACACGGATTCAGCAACCGTGTCATCCATGACACCGCGCAGATTTGACAGGACATCGTCCATATCACGCGTGATCTCTTGGGTTTTGTCGGCAATCAGTTTGCGCAATTCGGCAAGAGTCTTGTCGCTTTCATCGGCATTGCGGGCGTCAATGCCGTCTTCCTCTTGCAGAGCGCGCAAATGAACCTGGGATCGCTCAAGTTCCCCTCGCGCGAAGCTGTCGAGATGTTGCCAGGCCATCCGCAACTGTTCGTTGATTGGTCCGTCCGTCAAAGCTTGAGTGACATGGCGGCGCAGATCGGGCAGGCCAGACGCGATCATTGCGGCGAAACGCAGGACGGCTTCGCGGCTGATCGGTCCCGGGCCTTGTTTGATCTCGGCCACACCGTTCAGGTATTGCTGCATCTGTTCCGGGTGGGCGCGCAGCCATGCCAGAACATGATCGTGGTTCACCCCTGTTTCATCACCGGTAAGAGCATAGTGCGCCCATTGTGCGCTGCCCATCAAAACATCGATGTTCGAGTTGCCGAGCGCCTTTTCGAGCCCGTCCAGAACGTCCAGACGAACCTTGGTTGCGTCTTCTGCTCCCCCGCCCAATTCGTCCACACGGTTGATGAACACGACGATCTGCCCAAGTTCCAACGCTTGCATCAACCGGAACAGTTTCAGATCTGCGCGCGACAATGCCTGATGCGCGGACAGGACCACCACAAAGAAATCGGATTCCTTCAGATACTGTCGTGAAATCTCTTCGCGGATCAGCAGGGGATCATTCACGCCGGGCGTGTCAGTAACTGTCAGTGGAAACGGGAAGTGGCCCAGGTCAAAATAGACTTCGGCCTTGCGGGTGATGTCGCTGTAAAGCCCACGATCACTGCCTGGATCCAAAGTCCCATCCTCGGACGGATCATCCCCGGCACAGACATATCTGGCCAGGTCATCTGATGTCAGTTCGTCCAGATCGTGCTGTTGGCCCAACAGCTGTTCATAGCTGTCGCCCAGACGCCGCTGCGCCCGGACTTTCATGGCCTCGACCTGTTCTTCGATCATCTCGCGCTTGTAGCTGTCCTCGTCATCGGGAAACATGTTGCGCAGTTCTTCACCCTCGGCGATCAAAGATTGCCATTGATAATTGTCGAAGAAATGGAATTCGGCACCTTGCGTTCTGCCGGAAGGGTGCCCGAAGTGCATATCGGTAATAACAGTTGTCCACGGGTTAACATCCGAAGGCAAATACTCTGCCTGACCGGTAAAGCCGTTGATCAGACGCGACTTACCAGCCTTGATTTGCCCGACAAAGGCAATTGACGGTTTCAGATTGCTAAGATCACCAATGATGCGGGAAATGAACTGGCGCGTTTCATCATTGCTGATCCCGTTCATTTCTTCTGCTATGCGAATAAGTTCGCGGCGATGTGTTTCACTCATTACTCATTACCCTGGCTACAATAAAAAACAGATAGAAGTAGTCGAAAATTTGAATCCAATGGAGGCAATCATTTCTCTGCCTCCTGCAAAGAGGTCCACAGATTGACAACCGACCCCAGTTTGCGGGCTTCGTGGATGGTGACCGCGATCTGACCACGGTCACTCAGAACGGCCAGACCGGCCCCTTTTCCGCCCGTTGGCCTCATGACAATCAGCTGCGGGTCTTCAATCTCTTGCTGTGAATCACCATCCCAGCCGGCAAAATCAGCAACAAAACGGGCCAGCGTGTCCTGGTCGGGATACATCGGCTCGGATGGCTTGCACACACCTTCCAAAAGGGGTGCGGTGTTTTCCGCACTGTCTACAAAAACACGACCTGACGCGAAGCGGCTCGATGCATCAAAAAAACGTTGGGCAAGTGTTGTTGCTGCATCGGGTGTTTCCTCGGCAGGCGGACAGTCATCAACAGGTTTCTCAACATTTGGGACGACAGAAACAATCGGTTCGGACGGAAGCTCAATGGCGGCGCAGGCGTTCTCGATTTCGCTGAAGGTGATACCTACCTCATCCACTTCAAGCGCTGTGTCCGGTTTGCCCGACATTAACTCAAGCGGAGCAGGCGATATGGAGATGTCGGATACCAATCCAGCCAGTTTCTCGATCAGTTCGGCGCGTGGCTCTGTTTCAAAGTCCGGAATCTGACCTGCGGGTACCTTGAAAACATCCGTGATCCGGGAGCTGTTCACCTCAATTGCCAGACAATCCCCGTTTGCGGCGGTGAATTCCAACCGGCGCGGTAAAACCGTGCCACGGATTGCCCGCAATATCGCGGATCGGCGAGCAGTTGCAGTTTCCCATGCTATCATCACAGCCGGAGACAGCCGTGCGACCGAGGTCCGCCCGATATCTTCAAGCAGGTCGAGAATGTCCGTGTCCATCATGCCGTGACCCCCTCTGGTCCCGTTCAAACCGCAGCCGCGACCGGCCCCAGACTGAGATGTGATTTAGTAAGCGCCAGCCCGACATTCGCGCTGTTGCGACAGATATAGCAAACCACATGATCAGGATATTCCTTGGTCCGCAAAAAGATGTTCAGCCTGTCTTTAGAAAAAACTGCGATTTCCCCAAAACCAGTGTTTTCTTCGTCTGCACTGCCCGCCTGACGCAAGAGTGCTTCAAACGCAGCAACCCCGCGCCCCTGAAAAAGATTGGCTACTGCCACCGCCAAAGTATCCAGTGAATCTTCGCAGTCAGGATCAGAAACAGAGCTGCCCAAAAGCATCCCTGTTTCCATGTCGATATACCCGGCTGCAATACAGTCGGGTATCGTTTCCATGGCGGAGTTCAGTGCAGTTCGAATAGACATCTAATCCGTTGTTTTCATTTGTTAGTTTCTCACTATCTCGATTCGTTATCCCTTACAATACATGCCATTCCGCGCTGCTGTTTTCCTTGGCTTTCGGAATGGATTGAAGTGCCTCCTTGGTCTGCTTTTCGTTGTGTTCAATGGCGATCTGATCAAATTCGGCCAGAAATGCTTTGAATACGTTCTTCAGTCCCTCCGCGTCCTGCGGCAGGTCTTCATTCCGGGAAATCTCCTGCCACATGGTTGACGCGCTGAGCGGCGATCCAACCGCAATTTCAGGCAGGTCACTCAGCGCGGCAACGCTTCCGTCAACTGCATCGACCTGTTCGGTGGTGGCAGCTTCAATCAAACTGTTGGTTTCAGGTTCCGGCTCATAGTCGTCGGCATTGTCGCCAGTTTGAGCGGCCATCAGTGCTGTAATCGAGGAAACAGAGACTTCGATGCCACGATCTTCAGCCAAATCGTTTTGCTCGGGTTCTTCTTCTGCTACGTCTCGCTCGATCGGATCTTTTTGCATCGACGTGCTCAGCGAGGCGAGCACGTCATCCGAATTGTCAACAGCCACAAGAGGTGCTGGGCTGATTTCAGCCTCGTCCAAGTCACTCGGGGCGTCATCAAATTCGTCGCCCAGATCAGCTTCGAGTGACAAATCAAATTCGTCTTCGTCGTCCTGCAGGCCCGCGACATTCGCCAATTCAAGAGGGTCGTTCGAAGTATCTTTAAAGAAGGAACGCAGTTCATCACTTGTATCGGGTTCAACTGGCAGCGGTACTGGCTCTGACGCCATCTCTGCTCGCAGCCGTTCTGCCTCTTCCGCATCGATCCGAACCCGCTCGGCCTCATCAGCGCGCCGCTCGACCCGGGCAGGTCGAACCGGGAAACTGGTTACAACGGCGGCGCCTTCAGTGTTTGGCGTCCCGTCGACCTCCATCGGGTTCACCAACCTTAATGGTGCGACTTCGTCTTGGTCTTTTTGCACTTTCGGTTCGCTTGACGAGCGGGCAGGGCGCAAGGGTTTAACTTTGGATGCGTCCGTTTGGCTTTTGTCGATCTGGTACCGAGCCAGTTGGTCGGCACGTTTGTCCATAATCTGTTCCGTGATCTCCAGGAAACTGTCGATCATCTTGCCGCCGCCGCTGCGTGACCACATTTCGGCATCGCCTGTCTTGTCCCGGGCAGTGATTGCGTCCCGAGCAGAGAACAGGATGGACCGGTTGAACAGGTGCCCCGCTTCGCGGTTTACGCGGCGCAGTACTTTTTGACGGTCTTTGAGGCTCAAGGCATCTGCCCGCGTCACCAGAAGCAAAGAATTGTGCTGTAACCGCTCAGGCAAGGAAACCCATGTCGCGCGTTCGGTTTCGCGCCAGGCTTGCGTCGCGTGGGTGCACCACAAAACGCCGTTTGCCTGACCCACAGCACGTTGCCATACATCTGTCGAAATCTTGGGGTCGGAAATGCCGGGGGTGTCGATCAAGTCGACGGCTTCCAGAATATCGGCCTCAAGGAAGATACGGATGAACTGTGCGTCATTGACACCAACGGTTTCAAGCTGATCCAGCTCGATCAGTTCAATACTGCCGTCATGGCGTTTGATATAGGGCGCTTGATTGCCCCAGCTAAACCAGACCGGTGGCAACTGGGTTGCCGTCACCTGCGTCGGCAAGGTCTGCGTTCGCAGCAAAAAGTTCATCAACGTAGATTTGCCAGCACTGAATTCGCCCATCAAGGCGAATACCGGTTTGCGGCGGGACCACTGCTCGATGCGTTCCCATGCCCTCGGAGAAACAAAGCGTGTTTGTGTATCTTTTGCCATTTTTCTACTTATGCCGCTTCGTTGCTAAGATCTTTCAGAATGTCGCCCAGAATCTCGTCCTTGGATTTCTGAGGCTGCAAGCCCGCCATCGCCGCCGCAGTCTGACCTGGGTTCTTTTCGGCAGAAGACGAGATGCTCAGCAGGGTTTCCTTCTGCTCACGCAGGAAATCTGACAGGATCGCACGGACGTTTTCGAGCACTGCCGCAATCTGGTTTTCCTCGATATCCTTGGTGATAGAATTCGCCTCGGAAGCGATCAGCCGCGTGTAATCCGCCGCGTAGGCTTCAAACCCCTTTCGGCGCTGCCACCAACGTCGCCACCAGGTACTTTGCAAGTCCAGTGCGATTGTCCGGCCGATGCCAAGAGGTGGCGGAACACGAGGAACAATGGGCGCTTCAATGCTGAATTCGCCCAGATGGTTGCCAAGTATCTTATGATAAAGCGCTTCGACATCTGCAGCGGCGGTTGCGTACAACGCCCCGGCATCCTTGCGCATGGCGCGGGCGAAACTGAAATAGGCGGCCTTTTGCAATGTCCTCAATCCCGCGGGATCATATTGCCACGTGCCTTGTTCGCCATTTTTTTCAAGATGCGCGATCAATGAGTCTGTTGCGCGCTTGACGAAATTGGCCTCGGCTGAATTCAGGCGCTCCAGTACTTTGTCGCGCAACGCATTTGTCAGCTCGGCCGCTTTCTTTTCGTATTCGGCAGACACCGTATTGATCGCATCTTCAGGCGAAATACCGTCAAGATCCCGCGCAACGCCTTCACCTTCGGACAGGTTCTTGGCGACCGCAGTCGCGCGGATCTGACTGGCGATGTTACGGGCCCGATGGCGAACGCGGTCCATCAGGCGCGCTCCGGCACCGTCCGCAATACGCTCGTTCATGGCCAGCAATAGATCGGGCAAGCCGGAAAGCGCCCAAATTTTATCGAGCGAGGCCGCCTGATCACCGAATCCAGCGGCCAGGTAGAACGTATTCAAGGCCTGGCGCGATTCTTCAGTCAGAATATCCGGGTTCCCGGTCAGTGCGGCTTCGGCCCACAGCGCACTGCCAAAAACGACGCTGGTATTAGTGTCGATATTGTTCTGTTTGAGCGTGTCCTGAATGCGGTCACGGATCTCCGGGACCTGATTTACAGGATCGGAAAGCTCATCGATCCTGTTGACGAACAGGATGATCTGCCGGTTCTCGAACTGCGCAATAATGCGCATCAGAGCCATGTCCATGGTCGTCAGGGCCTGGCTTGCTGCCAACACCACAACACAGACTTCGGATCCCCGCAGGCTGCGCAGCGTGATTTGCTCACGCACCATGAACGTATCGTTCACACCGGGTGTGTCGCACAGTTTCAGCGCAATGGGGTATTGCGGAATGTCCATATACAGCTCGGCTGATTTGGTAACATCAGCAAACCGGCCCGTTTTCGGATCAATATCGGGATCGTCTTCATCGCCCAGACACACATAGCGTTGAATCAATTCTTCGTCGAAATGGTCATACTGATGGCTTTGACCCAGGATCAGGTCAAAGTGTTTACCAAGACGCTCCTCTGACTTGGCCTTCATCTCAGCAATCTGATGGCGAATGTCTTCCATCTCATCATCTGCGCCGGCACGATTGGCCAATTCACCAAGACGACCGCCGCCGACCATCAGGTTGTCCCATTCTTCCTGCTCAAAAAATGTGAACTTGGCCTTTGTATCACCCGGCGGGCGTGTGTTGATGTTCAGGGTCGTAACCACCGAGGTCCACGGGTTGACGTCTGACGGCAGCAGGGCAGGGCGCCCGGCAAGAATATTGACGATCGAGGATTTTCCGGCCTTGACCTGGCCCACCATCGTGATGCTGGCGGTAAAATTCTCCATCCGGGTCTTGAGCGTAGCCAGCCGTGCCGAAGAGCGCGCATCAGCCACCTCTGTCAGTTGATCTATCTGAGCTGTCAGTGAAGCCATGGTTTCCGTCATCGGTGCCAGTGCTTCGTTGCCGACAGACAAAAGGTGATCGTTGCGCGCCATGCTTAACCTCCGGTTCCCGTTGCAGCAATTTGGGGCACATTCGAACCACGGCCCGCCGGAATGCTTGTCAGAGTGTCGATGCGCGCGATCAGGTCCAATGCATTGCCCAGAATTTCGGCTTCGGCCCGAGGTGAAATAGTCTCGTACGATTTGGAATCGGCCAGTACTTCAATCGAGCTGAAGCTGTCTCCATTCTCGAGGCACGCAACGCGGCGCCCGGTCGGGAAACCTTCGGATTTTGCGGCGGGCAGCGGCATGCGTGCATTCGCCAGCAGATAGTGTTCACCGGAATGAGTGCGAAGCGAAATACCAAAGCCTGTATTCGGATGGTCGCGATTCAGAGTCTTGAGCTCACCAAGGAAGCTCTCACGAGCAAAGAAGACAGCTTCTTGCTCGGCGGCAGCGGATGGATTCAGATCGGTCACAGCAGAAAGCCTTGTATTGGAGTTGAGCAAAAAACTCGTACCGGCGCCAAAGTGGCAAAAAGACTCATTAACTCCTGAGTACAACAAGTACCTTCAAGGCGGTGTTATTTTGGCGCGAATAAGATTTTTTAGCGGTTGAATTGTGGCGGCAATGTGGTGGCCCGCTCATAAGAATGTCTCAACCGATGCGGGTATAATAAGGCGACAACCTTGGATAGTGAAGCGACTGGCAAGGTTGCATATAGTTATAGTCGTGGGGGCCAAAAGAGTTAAAGGGGGCGCCTTTTCACGAGCATTCGAATGACTTGGAGGCCAATGGCCAGTTGGATTCAGACTTTGAGTAAAATCAGGTATTTATGCTTTGAACTTTGTGGGATGTTCAGGTTCTGAGGAGAAAAAGCAAATGTCCAAGTGAAACCAGCGATACAAGGTGCGATGGTTTTCTGGATCAAACTGCAACAATTCTGGACCTTTGCGTTTCGGTTCTCCACGCAAGCTTTTTTGGCGTAAAGCCTGGCCGGAACGATTGGTGTTTATTCAACGTTAGCGCGTTTCCAAACGGTTCGATCGTGCAAGGCTACAACCTGTGAGCCAAACGCCAGGAAGCAACGTCATATTGGTGGTTTCAAACCGGCAATAGGTTTTTTGTCTGTTTTCAGACACCGTGCGTTTCGCTGCCACTGCGCTGGTTGCCATGACAACAAGGTCGAAAGTGGGTTGCGGTGCTCGGCCATATTGCTTGGCAGGTCACAAACTTTGTTTTCCTCGAATTTTACCTCTCGCACTCCTAAGCAAGCTTTGTTATTGAGCGCTTCATTCCAGCGCTAGTGCGCTCGGTTGCGGGTGTGGCGAAATTGGTAGACGCACCAGATTTAGGTTCTGGCGCCGCAAGGCGTGGGGGTTCAAGTCCCTCCACCCGCACCAAGCACTTGAATAAAATATAATAAAAATAATGTATTAGAGTCTTTTAGTGAATATCAGACCCACTAATGGACCCACTTTTTTGTTTTGGTGGCCAGCTTCCTCGGGCCCATCCATTGCTTTTAGGTTTCGGATCACCAATTGCCAGAAAGGGTGGCAAAGAAAAATGTAGCAACGACTAAAACGACTACAATCAGGATTGCTGCTCCTCTGTCTTCTTCATGAACGTATACCGGCCCGCCACACTTGGGGCAGGGCTTCTTATTCATGTTCTTTAGGCTGCGGCGTGTAGTCCATCCGCATTCTTTGCATTGGCCTTTTAGTCCACTCATGGGTTTCTCCAAAACCACTCTAATCTAAGTGTCAATAAGATACCTTGAAAATACCTTTTCCAAGCTCCGCGCTACTGTGCAAAAGAGTAACACATTGTTAACGGAGAATGTTTTTGAAACACCCTGTTTTACTCAGCCTATCTGCTCTTGTCCTATCATCTGCAGTTGCTTTTGCTCAGAATCAACCCAAGGAACCTAGCAAACTGCCAGTACCCACAGTGTCCTTTTGGAGCCTAATGAGCAGTAAAGAAAACACGAAGGTGTACAACGCCGCGTGTTGCAAGGTGTGCCGAAAGGGCAAGGCTTGTGGGAATAGCTGCATCAATCGGAACTACACCTGCCATAAAGGGGTTGGTTGCGCGTGTAATGGTTAACGGCACTCTATAAAGGTCGTGAAGCTGGCGGCTAACTCGGCCACTTCCTCAGGTTCTAGTTTAATGTCTTCCAAACTGAGAATTGGATTAATGGCATTCTGAGCTAAGAACAGTTTTGCAATCTCTCCTCGTACGGCAAAGTTGACGTTCTGTGGCGTATCTCCGAGGGCGTCAGTAACTACTCGCTCGTTCAGTTTTGCGACAACAACGCCGACCACCTCGCCATCGGATGCAAGCAAAGGACCACCTGAGTTTCCGCTTTGAATGGGGCTAGTAATCTGCATGGTGCTCAAGTCGCCTCCGATACCCTTCAAAGACGAAACGGATCCGCGAGTAACGTTAAGTCCACCTAGTAGACCTGCATACGGGTATCCAACTGCGGTGACATCCGAGTTCAATCTCGCGGGACTGGCAGAAAAAACGGCGACTCCCTTTTCTACCGGCGCGTTGTATTTTAGTAGTGCTAAGTCGTACTCTTCGGATGAAGAGACTACAGTTGCTGGCCGCTCATCAACGAACACTTGCGTGCAACCGTCTACGACATGCTGGTTGGTAAGAACATGCCCATCCCGTGAGACAATAAAGCCGCTTCCCGCACTCCCTTGAATACCGGGGCTGGATGCCTCTGGATCTTCACCAGTTGGTTCATCCGCCTCTTCGAGTGCAGCGACCACTTGCTGGATGACCCTATCAAGTTTGCCGTTGTTTGAAATATCTAGCGGATTGGCCCGGCCTTTTGAAATGCTAGCGGCCACAGCGCCCAGAACGTGACCATCCTGTTCGTTCGCAGACAGCATCACAGTTGACCAGCCCCCATTCACAAAATCCGACCTGGTGTAGAGGGTGGAGCCATCTCTTTTTGTTGCTGAAGAGACGGCGAGGTTGCTTTTCCTAACTGTGTAGGGATCACTTACCAACTGATGAGATTGGACCGTAAAGTCATGGAGCCTTTGGGCGGTTTCGACTGAGTGAATACCAACGGAAATGGAGAAACTGCTGTTGGCGTGACGGTAATTCAAGAAGTAGTCGGAATCAGCTTCGCGACGAATAGTGTCTTCAGGCCATAGGAAAGATAACCCCAAGCCCTCAAAGTACTGGATTTCCCAACCGTCTTGGGAGATGCGCTCGAATAAGGTCCATGCCAGAAACGCCATGTGCCAGTCTTCGGGAGCCGTCTCGAACACTTCGCGAGAATAGTCGTCCAACGCTCGATTGCTGATCCTGCCCCATGCCCCATCTAACAGGCCATGATAATGACCCTCAAACGCAAGTGCAGTCTGCAGAAACCGCTTGTCTTCGTAGCTGAGGTTGGACGCGTCAAAACCTTGTAGCAACGCCTCAAAGTCTTGCGAACGTGCCATTGAAGGTAGAATCACACCAGCAAGAGCAACAATTGCAATCAGATTTCGCAAAACTCTCATTACACAACTCAACAATTTGCATGTTTTTTGTGGCAATAGTTTACATGCAGAAAAGGGTATTTCTAGGACGGCAACGATTGAATTCTGTATTGCATGACGGATCAAGCATTGTTGGAGCCTTGCGCAACCACCAAAGACGGTTCTTTCGGAAACGACCGAATGTCGAACCACTTGAAGCAAGTTCCATCAGAGTTGCGTTTGTCGCCCTTGAGCAGGTGCGCCCCTGTGGTCCTGTGCGGTATCAGCGCCGCCCTGAACGCTCTTAGGTCAATCAGCCACCAACTATCTATTACCTGCCCGTCTGGACATGCATGGCCGTAGAACATCCAGTCTCCGTTGCCATTCACAATCTTGGATAGCTCAGTCTCTGCACCTGTAGGCAGCTTGGCCCGGATGGTGAATTGGTGCGGGTAGCGGTTGGCTGACTACATCTGGCAGTTTTCTTCACCGTGTAGCAAAACGACTACCTGCACTGTTGGTAGCGCTGATGGCTAATTGACTGCGAAAAGCCTGTCAGAATCGCGCTCGTTCAGGTATGAAGTCTCACATTGATTTATGCCTTGAGGTTCTACTATGCCAATCGTTCGCGCCCCGACCGAGTACCGCGCCGCGCTCTGGGAAATCGAGTACCTGTGGGGTTCTAAACCGGATACCGAAGAAGGTCGGCAACTGGCGGAGTACCTGTCGGCAGTGGAGTAATTCGAACAGCTACCCAACTCAACATCAGATACGCAGAAGGTTGCTTAAACCCCGCGCGGCGATGGCTATAGGACACCTCTCTGCAAGGGTGGATAGAGATGAATAGGACGCTTATCATCATTGCGGCTGTTGCGCTTATTGTTGTGCTGGCTCTGTCCATGATGCGGTCAGGCGATGTTGCTGGAACCGGTGGACTTGCCCCCACCACAGCCACGGATTAGTCAAATCTGGACGCGCCCCACATCGCTCGCCGTAAGAGGGTCGACAAATCAAACACTTCATTTGGATAGTTGCCGCCGTAGGCTTGATTGCATGGCTTGGGAGTTCCCAAAAGGAAAGTTCGCCGCCACGCTCGCAACCCTCTGCATCTGTACAGGCCGACCAAGCGGTTTATCTTTATGTCACCGGTAATCGGGTCAATCAACGGGCTGGCCCCAGCACCAACCATCGAAAGCTTGGACAATTGAACCGGGGCGCTCGTGTTCGTCACGTTTCTGACGCAAGCGGTTGGACTGAGATTGTGTCGTCTTTGGGAAGCGGTTGGATGTCATCTAAGTATCTGTCTCGAAGCAGCCCACCGGTAGAGAAGAAGCCCTCAAAGGCAACAAGCAGGACTATAGCAGCGCCGACAACACGTGAGATTCAAGCCGCCCGCAAGGCAATCATTAGCCAGAGCATCGCTGCTTATCCCGGTTCTTGCCCATGTCCCTACAACATAGACAGGGCAGGTCGACGTTGTGGCAAGCGAAGCGCTTGGTCTAAGCCGGGTGGATACAGTCCGATATGCTACGACAGTGACGTGTCAGAACAAAGGTTGAAGTCCTACCTTGCAAGGCGAAGGGGAGCATCAAACTAACTGTAACGCGACGGCGTCCTGGCAAGCCCCGCCTTGGGGCTGATGTGTTCGGTATCCGCTCACTTGTCATTCGTGCTTCCATTAGTGCAGGTCCGTTTTCTAATCCCGACACATGGGTGCACCTACTGCGACGTGGCGTCACTTTAGAAATCACAGCCGTTAAGAAGTTGACGCAAAGGTTAGTTACGTAAAGATTTTTTGACCAGCTAGTCAAAACGGTGACGCAAAACCCCACTTTGTTCCCCCTTACGTCTCAAAACGAAACTCTTACATCCGCCGTGTCGCTGCGGGTTGGCACTCACGGAAGGAGATCCTTGAGCCTGGACACCACATTGGCTCGGATCGGGCCCGCAGTGACAAGATTTGAGTGTCACACTGGAAGGGGAAGAACTTGGTGCTGAATGTCTTAACTGCCTTTCGGAAGGTTCAAGCCAAAGAAAACCGTAGTGCTCATCTCAACGATGGTGATTGTGAGCTGTGCACGGACGAAGAAAAGGGCAGCTCCAGACTGAGGAAAGAAACAATACGGAACCTGTTTCACAAGGAGTTTGTAGAGATGGACAGAGACCTGCCCAAGCCTCCTTTGTAATTCGTCAATGGCAAAAGCCCTCTCTGGTGATGCAGCTTGGCTACAGGTCAAGTTCCAAGTGTCCTCGGGAAACACGGGGTAAGATGTTCGGCGCTTTACTTGAGCGGGTTTGTGCTCCTGACACAGCGGGTTTTTGCGTCTAAATCTGCACCCGATTTGCGAGCGCCCTAAATTGCTCTATGTCGAACCAAACTGGGAGTAGCAAACAAAATGAAACTCAGCAGATTGGAAGTCTTTTGCATACTGCTTGCCAGCTCAGTAGCAGCGGCGGGGTTTGTAGGAGCGGCAAGCGTATTGATTTCGGCCATTTGAGTTACCCTATTCCAGCGTTGCAGCAATGGATTATCTAGTTCGCTCTGTTTTAGATGCCGTTTCCGTGCCGCCATCTTGCGGCAACCTTCCTTGCAATACTTGGCATCGACCCGTTTCCATTCCGGCATGAGCTCACCGCAATAGGCGCAATGCCAGCCGCTAGAGAAATTTCGCGCCAGTGCGTTAGGCCATGCTTTAGACTGCCGGAGGTACTCGGGTGGCCGATACAGGCACTTAGAGACGGCAGCGGCCAAGTCACGGCTGAGAAGGGCCGGTTATTGCAGGTGATACCTGTTAGGCAAATTTCGCCCTGCGGACCTGCCTCGCTACGTCGATATTTTTTGGATTCTGTGCTAGAGTTAGAATTTAACCAAGTTTTTCTTAAAACTTCTATCTACAGGTTGCTGTATGTCTGCGCATTGTCAAAGTATCCGCGACGAAATTGAGACGTTAGTACAGAGCATCGAAGTGCTCGACATTCAGATTCAAAGCACTGTTGACCCAATTCAAAAGTCAGCGTTTATTCGATTTCGAAAGCAGTCGCTTTCGCTGCTTCAACGGAGACGGCAGGCACTGAAAGCTTGTGAAGAGAACGGGCCTCCATTGCCGCAAGTTCCATCGGACATGTCAGATTTCGGTTCTGAAGTCTCTCAGGGTATTCCTGGCTACCAGCTTGTCGCAGGTAAAGATACTCTGGTTCGATTGTTTGTTGGTCGCCGCCCACCTGTAGTAACTATGGCATCGGAACTGCTGGGTGAAGAAGACTCTGAGTATTCTTCGAAAGCCCTCGGATTTGATCCGGATTTACTTCCAATCCATTCACTGCCATTCAATCCGGCCCGAGTCGATTATGCCGAAGTCGAGATTTCAGGCCCCTCGGGGACCACAGTTGTTCCCGGCGATATTGGTGATGGTGTTTTTTCAAACGACACTAAAAGTTTCGCCGAAGATGACAATATCAACTTTTATGTCCGAGGCCGGGACATCTCGAAGCCCGGACGGCATAATTTCATTGCACGGTTGTACCGTGGTGGCACTCTCGTCGGCGAAAAGCACCTTGGGCAACAGCAGTTTCATCCTACGAAGGACCTGCGAATTCTTATTGTGGTTGAGATTTTTCCCTTTCCCGCAGAGAAATGGGAAACCCTTTTTAAGGCATTGGCAGACTTGTCTCGTATTTTCCCTATCCGCTCGGGTGTGGCTCCTCTCGATGGGGATCAGGAAGCAGGGTTACGCTTCCGGATTGAGCCAATACCGCTTAACTTCGCGTGGCCTGACCGCACTCCTGTAGCGCAGCGACTCGCAGCATTTAATCAAGAGCAATCCGATGCTGGCAGGCCTGATCGAGCTGAGCACGTCCTGACAATACGTACCCAGCAACCCGGCGAAATGCCACTCGGGGGAAGTGCCCAGTCTGGACCGAACGGGAGCATCGCTGGCGTTACACTGAATGTGAGTCCTCCTATGGACGACTCTTTCGGCACGTTGGTTTCCCACGAAATCGCGCACAACTTCTTGACTGTTCCTCATGTTGGTGACGAAGGTGTGTCGCTAAATGAACCAGCTGCATTCGATATTGTTGCTCGAAAATCTGTGACGAATCCCAGAGCTCTGATGTATCGGATCTATAATTTAACCCCCAACGGAACAGCGTTTCTTGTCCCAGACTCGTGGCGGGCTATCCGAGAACGCCTGCTGACCAGATCCAGCACAGGAAATGATGAGTAGTTTGAATTCAGTTAGTTTGACGGCGATTTCACATTGTAAGTTTGGGCTCAAATCCGACGAATACAAAACTCAAAAGGTAAAACGATCAGGTCAATGGATCTGACTTCTCACTCTTTCCGCTGCGAACAATTTGCATGTCGTCTGCATTGTAGGGTTGAAGTAGTTCAAATGCCTCTGCAGGATTTCCCGTCATCCATTGCTCGTAGTCGTCTGGCTTCAGGATCACCGGCATTCTTTGCGGGTGTACCGGTTTCACAATTTCATTCGCTGTCGTCGTGATGACGGTGTAAGTTGCGACTTCCTCCTGCCCCTCTTTGCCCTGGTAGCACGATGTTTGCCACAATCCGGCAAACGCGAAAGGCGGGCGGCCTTCATCGCCTTTGAGAGCAAACCAATAGTAGGTTGCGGGATTGCGGCCCTTGGCCTCGCAGAACGAACTGGCAGGCACGAGGCAACGCCGATGCTCGAAGCTTCCTTTCCACAGCCCGCTTGAGCGTACCTTGTCATCTCGCGCGTTGTTCCACGCTGCAGGCTGGATAATCGCCCCTGTCTTTGTCGACTTCTTGGTTGTGCGAAATCCCCAACTAAGCGGTAAGAGTTCTCGCCTTCCATCCTCCGCCATCCTGACGACCGGCCCCATTTGTTTCGGAAAAATTGCGGGCAGAGGTTCAGCATTCCCGAGATAGTTCCGTTCAACGGAAACATCAAACAGTCGGCGCATCGCTTCGGCGGGGATCGTGTTGGAGTACAGATTGCACATGAGGCGACGGTAAGCTTCTAAATCCGTTTGGACAAGCTCCTGAAGTTCGCTATCTGTTCTTCATGTCAGATTGGCCTTATCGAATCCCCTTTGACCTCCACAAAGAACTTGAAACGCGGCGAGTTAATGACTGGCAGGCGGCAATGCGCGCCTGGGCCAAATCCTACGGCTTACGTCTCAAGCTGCACTGGTGGCCTTCCCTTGAAGGGCAGATAGCTGACTTACAGTCACGGCGGTACGCAGCTGGGTCACAGGACCACTGGGCAGCGATGCGTGACTGGCTGGTTCGGAATGACGTGCCTGTTCCAAACAATCTGCCGGGGTGGCCAGAACAAGAATAAGGGCTGGCTGAGGGGGTCGAGGCCAGCCCCTATCTTCGTCACGAGGGGGTAAGTGGTTATTCTGATCCCAAACTACCCAGTTTGTGTGCTGCCCGAAATTGGGGGATTCCCGTAACTTTGCAAACTTCACCGAAAAAGTTTGTTTCCAAAGAGCAAACAGTGAGTTTCAAAACGAGATGTGGACACAATTTTGCCATAATGCGATCCTCTACCCGTGGGTGGCGCGTGTTGATTTTAGAGCGTTCCGGTTTTTCTATCTGGATTTGAGGGGGTTGTTGAGTTCGGCGTGCCACCCCACGAGTTCACCATTAATCCGTTGGAATTTAGATTGCGTTTTTTGAATGTTCGAACGCAACCGCACCTTTCATCTCATGGACGCAATTTGAACAAGTCGCACAAGTAGCAGTGTGGTGCGGCGCGCCTTGATAGGGATTTACGATTTCAACGAGGGGGTACGAGTTCGGCGCGTCGTACTACTGCCATCGGGCAGGCTCTGGATTGTGCTTGGTGCTTTGCTGATCGATACTGGAACTTATAGACGCCACTGACCAAAACCTTGGGCGAATCTGTTTGGTTGTTAGTGTCTTTTTGGAGGCGGTTTGAAATCTATTACAGTGCAAAGTAGCGGCCCCGATTTTTGGCTCATCGCCGGAATACTTCTGGGCGTCATCCTACTTTATTTGGCTTTGCGCTTGATGCTCTGCGTATTCAGGGCAAACAAAGGGAAAGTTGAGTGCCGTTGGAAGAGAGATACAGCGCAGGACAAGGAAACTTTGCGCGCGTGGAATTGTCGGGCATGTGGTGTTACGGCATATTCTGGAAACGGACGGAAACCCACAGGCTGCCGCAGATCCGCAAAACCACTAAGCTTGTAGCCAGGAAAGCACGGACATGAATATCGATGAACCGAAGCTGATTATGTCAGACAAGTGCAAGTCAGTACTTGTAGACGGGTATCGGTTTGAAATCGAAATCTATCGCTTGGAGAGCCAGGACAAATGGACGTTGGAAGCGGTGGACTTTGAAGACGCCAGTTATGTTTGGGACGACAAGTTCATCTCGGACCAAGAAGCCCTGGATACAGCAATTGAGATTCTGAACAATGAAGGCGCTTTGGGCTTCATGGGTAAGGACACGAAGCCTTAGGGAAAAGGTCACAGACGAATTTGCGCTATGAGAGTACGCTCTTCAGATATTGATTTGAAAGGACGGTTTCATGGCAGTTTACAAAATCCCAAAGCAAGAACTCGGCGTCGCTCCAGGACTTAAAGTCACGTTTCATGGCAAAGTTAATGTAGAATTTCCCAAGGCTAGCATTGAAATACCCACGAAAGTGACGGGCTGTAAGCCGTATACGTATCGCGTTAGTCTTGATCCCGCCAAGGGACGTTGGACAAGTGAAGACAGCCACAAATGGACGCTTCTTAATCACGAAGTTGTGGTTCGGATAAGTATCGATCCGGCAAGGCCAAGATACGTCGCCGCAGAAGTGTATCACCCGGTAAAAAACAAACGCCAGAGGCTGTGGCATGATGAGTTCGATATTTTTGGACCCTACAAAAAACGCAAGGTCGAGATGTTTGCGCAAGGCGCATTCATTGATCCCATAAAATCAAATGCCGACCATACTTATGCTGCGGGATACAATGACGCCGGAAAGCGAAACTACCTTTGGCCATGCGGGGGCGACCACGATGAAAACCAGCGCTCTATTGGTCATGGGATGGCTTTTCAACCCGAATGCGATTGTCTTTCGCAAATGCGAACTGATCCAGTGACAAAGGGCCTAGCGGGAATTCGATACGGCCTTGACGGCGTCTGTCATCAAGCAACCAACAGAATTATGTGTACTGCTGGGCTCGAAGTAAACGACGCAAAGGGCTACAAATCTAAAGGCTGGGCCTACTTGACTCACACCCTCTATGGCAGGTTGGGCTTACTGGCTATTGATGGGAAAGGGGCTGAGAAATGGCGCAGCATATGCAATGGATGCCTCACGAAAAAATATCCTAGATGCTCTGAAGAAACTGAATTTTTGGTATCGAAGAACGAGCATCCAGACCTCATGCAGATGCATATCGACTCCCATCAAGAGCTTGTTTTGCAAGTGCGCCGTGACCTTTTGGATGCATATAATGAGCTTGAGGCCGGTAATCTCACCCCTAAAGAATACGCCGATGTTTTGAATGCCGCTATCAACGGTTACAAGGCAAGGATGCAGAATGTTTTGGGTTCAACCCTACACGCAGAGATGTTTGACGAGGTCGCCAATGTCCAAGTTGTGGTTGTCGACCCCAATATTGCTGAAGCTGTTTTTGCGCAGCCTGCTCCGTGAACTATCTTTGTCATTGCCGTTGACCGCTGCTATCTAACAGTTGTTCCAGTTCGCGAGCCAGACGCACATGCTCGTTGATGTCTTTCCTCATCTCCTGAGCCTCTCTGGTGCGCATACCGTGCTTGTAGGCGGGGTTGGCCTTGCCAGGACCGTGACCACCGCCAGCGCCATGCATCCGGCAAACCGTCCAGCCTTTTACCGCTGGGCTTTTGCAAGGAAGACCACTGCGTTTTGACGTTGCATTGCAACGAGGCGCTGCGTGAGCCTTGTGCATGGGGTTGGAGGCATGTTTCATTTTTTGCCTCCCCCCGTCTCTACGTTACCAACGATTGCTTGTCCGCCGTCTTCGACGTTCACGTGCTGAACAGTTACCGTCTGTTTCCCGCCGTTTCGGTGCTTCCGAAGCGTCTCAACCTGGGCGGCGAATGTACGCGAGAGTTTGTTGAATCCCGTGTAGTGGAGTTGGGCTTGAGGGATTGTCTCCGTGGCACCAAGCCATCGGGCCGACCGAATTGTTGCAACATGCGTGGCTGCCATCTGGACAGCCAGCATTCTCTCAACGGCATCTCGTGGCGCAATGTCGTGGATGATGGAAATCATGAATGCACGCTCATCGTTTACTTCACCCGAGCTACCAGATTCCGCGTTATTTAGTGCTTTCAGACAGTGAGCCATCAAAGCGCTAGCCAGTTCATCGCAGTCTGTTCCGAACACTTCCCTTAACCCGTCGTGCTTGGTTAGCTCGACAATGTTGCCCTCTTTGTTGCTGCCTTCGAATTTGACCCCAGTTTTGCTTGGCTCTTTTTTCTTGGCGGTGATGTCGCCTTTGGTTTCGTCAGTCATTGCTCATGCCTCGCTTGTTGGATTGTTAGTGTTGAAGGTGTCCGTTTCCCCCAGACCCCCTGGTAGATTAAGGATGTCTTAAATATTGCGACGGGGGACTTGCCGAAATCGGGTGTTTTCGTCGCAAACATTGATACGGCCCGTCGCATTTATTGCGTCGCCTCCGTTATTCTCGTCGCAAAATCTACGACGGTCTCGTCGCAGTTTTTAAGACAGGGTTTTGTTTTTCCGCCCTTTCCAGTCGGGTTGTGAATCGGGGCTTTCACAACCGGGAAATCTGAACCTTTTGACCACTGCTTGTAGAGCCTGCGGCCAGCCTCTCCGTGCGCGGTAGGCAGCGAGATTTCGGTTAGTTCGAACAGCGGAGATGATGCGACGCCACTGGTGCCAAGTTTGGGCGGGCGTGTCACAGCAATGAAGCCCTTTGCCTGTAACTCGCGAAACCCTTTGGCGGCTGTGTTGTACGACACGCCTAACCGGTCAGCGGCTTGTCTGACGCTCAAGCTAATCTTGCCGTTGTTGTTGTTGCCCGCCCCGCGCCATTCTAGCCTTAGCCATGGATACAGTGCCTGCGCGGTTGATGAGAGGGCCCGCCAAGCGGGCTCCTCCATCATGTTGCGAACAAGCTTGGTCCAATGCTCAACGCGCTTCTCGTTTTTCTTGTCGCGCCCCACCTACGCAGCCTCCGCTTTGTTGAGCGCGTCTATGAACTCAGGCAGCAATTCAGCCTTGAAGGCGACACCTTGCTTGCCCGGCAGCAACTCTCCGTCTTTCGAGATGAAAAACACCCTGATGTTGATCAGGTCATGCCCCTGAAAGCCATCGCGGCTGTTCTTGTGGATCTGGGTGATGAGGGCCATTAGCGGCCCTCCCCGTAGTACAGCGTTGCGACAATGCGAGCAGCGGCCTCAGTAAGGCCATGCTTGCGACGAAGTGTAGATATTTGCAGGTCACGGGCTCTCATGCCGCCACCTCGCCAGTCTCAATTAGTTCCACCTTGCTGACGAGGAAGTAGATGCCGAACTTTTGGCGTCCGGTATCTGCATCGCCTCGGTACATCTTGCATTTGATGTTTAAGCCGTCATCTCGGCGCAGCGGCAATACTTGGTCCGAAAGACGGCAGTAGCTGGCCGCGTAGAGGGGCGACTGCATCAGGCCCTCAAGAACTTGGCGCTTATGCTTGGATGCGTAGATTTCACGGGGTTCCTGACCTGGATCAGTGACCCGGTAGAGGGCAGGGGCCGTTAGGTTCGGAAGGTCTGCCCAGCGGTACACGCGCAATGCGTTTGCTGGAGGGCGTTCAAACTCGGGTTTCTGCTCGTTAGTCATTTCAAGCTCCTTGGTTATTGCATCAAGGGCGAGAAACGGTTACAATTACAACTAAACGACCAGCCGCAATTGTTTGCCGCCCGCGCCCTGTTTCTGTGGCGCGGGTTTTTAGGCTGCTACCTCGGAAAGAGTTGAAATCCAACTTTGAATTTCCGTTTCTTTCCATCCAACCGATTTTGGGCCAAGGCGAACTGGTGTAGGAAAAGAGGCATCAAAATATGCGCTTTTCGGGTTCATTTTTTCGTAGATTGTGCTGCGGGATATCCCGGTTACCAATTCGACCTCGGGGCGGCGTAGAATGCGTTCAGTCATTGCCGGTCCTCTTTCCTCTGCCTTAGCGAGATTGCCTTGGCTTCTGTCGGAAAGATGAGGAATGCGAGCTACTTAGTGAAAATACGAACTAAAAAAAATTGCGTACGGAGTTGGTATTAGTCTGGGCTGGAGAGTCTCTCCGCCAGTTCGCTCGCATGCTTTTGGATTTCAACACCAGACGAAAACCATGAAAGATTCAAAGGAATGGCAGGGATATCTGGGCGCTCGCGTATCGAGACAAGAGCGCGTTTATTATTTCCAGTTCCTTCATAGTCAATTTGCACACCTGACAAATCAATCTCTTCGCGAACTGAAGTGAGATGGGCATCCGAAATATGCTTCTTCATCTTCAACAACCGGTAACGGTTCTCGATAGCGAGATGCTTCTCCCAGGCTTCCTTTGCAGGGCCTCTCCAGCTCGCCACGATTCCGAAAGCGCCAATTGCAAATTCGACAGTTTTGCAAAACTCCCCTGATGGTGCGCCGCTGTCGGCACTTTGCCCATACGAAATTTCCTTCCTCAAGCGCCTAAAGAGTCGCCTTACACCTTCGGAAACGATGTAGGCCGCATGATTTTTGCTTGTGGAAGATGGCAGCTCGGCTCTCCAGCCGACAATTTGGTCGGCGTCTTGTTGCATTGTTTGAATGAGAAACTCAATCTGCTGTGGCGTAACTGTTCCAGCTTGGACCAAAAAACTCAGTTCATTGTTGGACAAGCGATTCAAGGACTTTACTAAGTTTTCAGCGTGCCTAACGGCCTCGTTCAGCTTACCAGCAGCATTCTTCAAAGCTCTTTGATGCTCTGGGGTAGACCATTCTGGAACCGGCAACCCAGAGAATGCCCTTACGACTGTTTTGAGGTCACAGCCAATAAGTTTTGCTATGTCACGGAACGGTTGAACCCCATCACCTTCGGTGGGCGGGAATATTTCATCGCCTGAAGTCATCAACCAAACCTCACAACATTTACTTGTTTCCCGGTCACGAAATCTGACCACCTCTGCATAAGAACCCGGCGCTGATCTAAGTGATCCGTTCGTCTATATGCTCGTTCAACCGTTCCACCAACAACGTGAACCAAACAGGTTTCTGCGACCTCATGTGGTGTGTTTGTAGTTTCAGCCACCCAATCCCTGAAACTCGACCGGAAACCATGTGGACGAGCTTCTATGCCCCTGCGTTCCATGAGGCGCGACATTGTTGCGTCGGAAATTATACCCTTGCGTACACTAGGAAAAAGGAATCCATCACGTTTTTGTTTCTTGGCTGCTTCAATTACATCCAACGCGGCGTTCGACAGCGGAACTCTAAAATCTTCCGTCGCATCCCTGCGACCCTTGATGATTTCAGCGGGGATCGTCCAAACGTCATTCTGAACTTGATCATCACGCGCTTGGCGCACTGGGCCAGAGCGAACAGCAGTCAGTATTAATAGGCGCAGTGCAAGGTGAGTGGTCGTGCCTTCGTTCAAGCTGGCATAGAAACCCGGCACGTCAGGCCAAGGAAGGGCAGGGATGTTCTTAGGTTTGTGGCGTTGCTTTCCCAATAGCGCCCTAGCTTTCATGGTCGCTTGCAAATCCACGTCCAATCCAAGAGCCGCAGCGTGTTTTAGGCATATTCCCAGGCGGTCCATGGCCTTACTAGCGGTCTCGGCCTTTTCATGCCAAATGGGTGCCAGCGTGTCGCGAATATCAATCTGATCGATGTCGGCAACAGGCACTTTTCCAAGCTTGGGTAAAACGTGCAGCTCCAATGGTGAAAACCAACGCCCGGCTTTGCCATCACCTTTTAACTCAGCTTTGCGGGACTCGAATGCGTCAAGAGCGATATCCTTCAGAAGGTGCATGTTGCGCACAAGCTGCCTTCGTTCTTTTTCTCGTTCTTTGATGGGGTCTAGGTCCTTGCGCGCGACCGCCCGCCACTTTTCGGCGTCCTCTCGGGCTTCTTTCAGTGAAACATCAGGGTAGGCACCAAGACCCATTTCTCGGCGGCGACCGTGAACAGTAACAAGCAGCACCCACTTGCCGTGCTTTACAGCGCGCTTGTGCAGCCACAACCCGCCACCGTCGCCATATTTCCCGGCTTCGGCGGTCTTAACTTTGGCTCCACTGAGTTTGTTTGTTTGCCGCATTGGTGGAAAGCGCTTTCTATGGTCCAACTTTCAGTCCCATTACTACATCATGTATAATATGGATCAGTTTGGAACAACCCGGAACAACCATAATGAGGTAACCACCAGAAAATAAGCGATATTGAGAAATTCCGGAACTTCACGGAACACATTGGAAGAAATGTTCAATGCCCTCCACCCGCACCATTATAATTTACCATAATCATACTTATGCGAATATCTCGTGTAGCGGGGCACATTTGTTAAGTGCCCTTAAAAATGAGACTCCTATTTTGAGACTCGATTTGCTGAGAAGTTCTGGAACACTGCCCCGTCAGATTGGAAGCGCGAGTCTGGCGATGTTGAGGATGTGTCGCTCGAACTGATCATAGGTATCGCGGCAACTAGAACATTTCTACTTTGCACAACCAGTGACATTTCTACTTGGTTGCAACACCTCGCTTGTCCTCTGTCATCAATTACATCCTTCTTCTCCAAGTTGGAGCTTGAAGAAGATGTCTCGCAGGTGCGTACATATCTACAGATGGAAATCCAATCGACGGGCTGCCATCGTAAGCGGCCGCGAGGCCGGCGCAGTCACCAGTTCAAAGACACCGCAAAAATAAATGGCAATTTTCTTGAATACTTTTACCATGTGGTCAAATTAGGGGGCAGATGAATGTTCGACATCATCATCAGACAGGCCAGCTTGCCGGATGGCCACGAACCGGTGGATATTGCAATCAAGGGCGACCGCATTGCGGAAATTGCCACAGACATCAAGGGTGAGGTGCGCGAAGAAATCGACGCAGCGGGCCGCTTGGTTTCGCCTCCATTTGTCGATCCGCATTTCCATATGGATGCGACCCTGAGTCTCGGATTACCGCGCATGAATGTCTCTGGCACGCTTTTGGAGGGCATCGCACTTTGGGGTGAGCTGAAGCCCCTGCTAACACCCGAGGCAGTGATTGAACGCGCCTTGCGGTATTGCGACCTTGCCGTGTCGCAGGGATTACTGGCCATCCGTTCGCATGTGGATGTTTCATCAACCCCGTTGGTGGGTGTTGAAGCTCTGTTGGAAGTGCGCAAGCTGGTTGCCCCCTATACTGACCTGCAACTGGTGGCATTCCCGCAAGATGGCTTTTACCGATCAGAAAACGCCGAGAGAAACCTGATCCAGGCGCTCGATATGGGCGTCGATGTCGTGGGCGGGATTCCGCATTTTGAACGCACGATGTCGGAAGGTGCCCGGTCGGTCACAAGGCTGGCCGAGATAGCGGCGGACCGCGGCCTGATGCTGGATCTGCATTGCGATGAAAGCGACGATCCGATGTCGCGCCACGTGGAAACTTTGGCATATGAGACAACGCGCCTTGGGCTTGGCAGCCAAGTCACGGCCAGCCATGTCACCGCGATGCATTCATATGACAATTACTATGCTTCGAAGCTTATTCCCCTCATCGCAGAAAGCGGCATGAATATTATACCGAACCCGCTTATCAACATCACGCTACAGGGGCGCTCAGACACCTACCCGCGCCGCCGGGGCCTGACCCGCGTGCCAGAGCTGCGGGCAGCGGGTGTAAACGTTGCCTTCGGGCAGGATTGCACCATGGATCCATGGTACTCGCTTGGTTCCGCCGACATGTTGGAAGTGGCCCATATGGGCGTGCATGCAGTGCCGATGACATCTCGCGAAGCGATGGAGTGGGCGTTTACCTCCGTCACCCAGAATGGCGCCAAGACCATGGGTCTGCCTGACCCCACAATTCGCGAAGGTGGCCCTGCCAACATGGTTGTACTGCAAGCACGTGACCCGATTGAAGCTGTTCGCATGAAAGCCACACGCCTTGCCGTCATCAAAAACGGAAAGGTGCTGGCCCGCACAGAACCACGAATGGCCGCGCTATCGTTGCCCGGCCGCCCCACGACCCTGGATCCCGCCGATTACGCGCCCAGGCCCAAAACTCAGGAAGCTCAAAAACAAGAATAACTGCCACCAACAGAAGAGGATACTCCAATGAAACTCACCACAACACGTCGTCAACTGATGGTCGGCGCTGCGGCCACGCTGGCCCTGCCGGCTTACGTCCGCCGCGCGAATGCACAATCTGCGACCCGCGTTGCCGGCGTGCATATGTCTCCGGTCGAAAATGCCTGGAACAGCCGTATCCACGTGGCAATGCAGGAGGCCTCCGATGCTGGCCTGATCGAGTATGAGTTCTCTGAAGGCGTGGCTCCAACCGACTATCCCCGCGCGATGCGCGAGTATGCAGAAGGTGGTGCGCAGATAATCTGGGGCGAATCCTACGCCGTGGAACGCGAAGCACGAGAAGTGGCAGGCGATTATCCCGATACCGCCTTCCTCATGGGCTCTTCCGGCGGACCGGACGGGGACAATTTCGGCGTCTTTGGCACCCGCAACCACGAGGCGGCCTATCTGGCCGGAATGCTTGCCGGCCAAATGTCGGAAAGCAATGTTTTCGGTTCCGTCGGCGGTTATCCGATCCCCGAGGTGAACCTGCTGATCAATGCTTTCCGGATGGGCGTCAGTGAAGTGAACCCTGACGCCACCTTCCTGAACGGTTTTATCGGCGCATGGTTTGATCCGGCCCGAGCGCAGGAGGCAGCAATTGCCCAGATCGATGCGGGTGCGGATATCCTGTTTGGTGAACGGATCGGTACGGCGGATGCGGCTCAGGCGCGTGGTGTGAAAGCCATCGGTTCACTTATCGATTATACACCGCGCTATCCCGGTACGGTCTTTGCCAACGCGATATGGAACTATGGGCCAACTATCGAAGCCATCGTGGCGGACGTTCAGGCGGGCAATCCCACCGGGCGCAACTACACGGAGTATTCCTTCATGGCCCATGGCGGCAATGAGCTGATCTATGTCGCCGACGAAGTGCCTGCTGATGCCATCCCGACGATGGAGGCCAAACAGGCTGCGATCCAATCCGGTGAATGGGACGTTCCGATCGACGAAAGTGAGCCCTCCTGATTCTGAGGGCGTTGACGTGACCGATGCCACGGCCCTTGCGGCTTCCATCATGGCGAGGCAGATCTCTGCCAGCGAGGTGATGGAGGCAAGCCTTTCCGCCTGCCACGCACAGGCAGATTTGGGGGCCGTGGTTTTTTTGGATGAAGACATGGCCCGCGCGGGGGCAAGGGCAGCGGACGTCTTGCCACCTGACAAGCGTGGGCCCTTTCATGGGGTTCCTTTTTTGGTCAAAGACCTCGGCGGATCTGCAAAGGGGCTGCCAGCCGCTGCGGGATCCGCGGCTATCCGGGCGCGAGGTCGAAAACCCGATAGAGACAGTCACCTATTGGGGGATCTACGCCAGACTGGCCTGATACCCTTCGGCTTGACCGCGACCCCTCCTTTCGGTCTTTCCCTGACATGCGAACCAGATGGCATCGCTGCTACTAGCAATCCATGGAACCCCGCGTTGACGCCCGGTGGTTCATCCGGCGGCGCTGCGGCAGCGGTCGCAGGTGGTATCGTTGCCATTGCCCATGCTACGGATGCGGCCGGGTCCATCAGAGTACCTGCCGCGTGCTGCGGTTTGACCGGGCTTAAGCCGTCTCGTGGTGCGGTGCCCGGAGGTCCTGATTTTGCCAATCACCTGATGGGGATAGCCTCTGAACTGGTGTTGGCACGGTCGGTCCGTGACGTGACAACCGCCCTTGGTGCCGTAGTCCAGCCAATGGCCCCGGTGCATCTGCCAGAACGCCCCCGTGTCGCGGTGGCATTGCCGGATCGTTGTGAAGCGGCCCAAAGCAAGGCCGCGAAAGATGCCGCCGACGCGCTGCGCGATGCTGGCTGTGAGGTGCGTGCCATCCGTTCTCCCGACGGGCTCGGGGTTGAGGCCCATGAAATTGCCCGAACCATATTGGCTGTTTCCTTGGCTGAGTGGCTCACTGCACTGGGGATCTCTGATGATCAGGTGCCCCCGCTTGCCGCCGCCATGGCTGCCGAGGGCCGTTCGACACCTGCCACCGTGCTTTTTGCGGCCGTGCGACAGCTGGCGCGGCTGACACATCGTTCTTGCCAGCTCTTCAGTTCCGCTGATGTCATCCTAATGCCGGTCCTCTCGTCTGCGCCGCCCATTGTCGGTACTTTGGACCTGTCTGGCGCTTCTCCTGATGAACACATGGCGCGGCTGGAGGCTTTTGCCCCAAACGCAGCACTTGCCAATGTAGCGGGCTTGCCAGCTTTGGCGTTGCCTTTTGGCATGGCAAATGGCCTTCCACTCGGTGTGCAACTGATCGGACCGCCCGGCGCGGATTTTGCGCTGCTGAAACTCGGCAAATTGATCGAGACCCGCGCGCCCGAACTTTCCTTTCCGTTCCCAATCGCAGGCCTGCCCGCATGACCAAGGTTCTGGAGCTACACAACATTACCAAGCGTTTTGGAACGCTTGCCGCCAATGATGATGTGACCCTTACACTGGCCGAGGGTGAAATCCTTGCGCTGTTGGGTGAAAATGGCGCCGGTAAAACGACGCTGATGAACATCCTGTTCGGTCATTACGCAGCCGATGAAGGCACTGTCAGGGTGTTCGGCAAAGAGCTGCCACCCGGCCTGCCGCGCGCTGCAATCGAAGTGGGTGTGGGGATGGTACACCAGCACTTCACGCTTGCCGGAAACCTCACGGTTCTGGAAAACGTCATTCTTGGTTCTGAACCCATGACGCGCGCACGATCCGCTCGGGCCGCCGCCCGCAAGAAATTGTTGCAGATCGCTGATCGGTTCGGTCTGCCCGTGAACCCCGATGCCAAGGTTCGGTCGCTGTCCGTGGGTGAGCGCCAACGGGTCGAAATTCTGAAAGCGCTCTACCGTGACGCTCGTATACTGATTCTGGATGAACCTACTGCCGTTCTGGCCCGGCCCGAGGCAATGCGCCTGTTCGAGACGCTGCGCGACATGACGAAAGAAGGTCTCTCGCTTATCTTCATCAGCCACAAACTGCATGAGGTTATGGCGGCTTCTGATCGTGTGGCCGTCCTTCGTGGCGGCAAGATGGTGGCGGAACGGAAAACCTCTGAGACCAACCCCGGTGAGCTGGCGGAACTGATGGTCGGCCGAAAAGTGGAACGCCCCGTACGTCAAGACCACGAGATCGGCGCTCCAGTTTTGATCGCACACGATGTGCGCGTGGAAGAAGACGGTGAGTTGCGGCTGGATGACGCGTTATTCACCGTCCACGCTGGTGAGATCCTTGGAGTCGTCGGTGTTTCAGGTAATGGGCAGGCTTCCCTTGGCGGTCTGTTGTCCGGATTGATCCACCCAAGCGCCGGGCAGTTGACACTCCTGAACAAGGATATCGGCCATCTGGGTCCGCGTGGCATGATCCAGGCTGGCGCTGGCAGGGTGCCCGAAGACCGTCATGCAGAAGGTGTCGTGGGTGAGTTGAGCCTGTGGGAAAATGCAGTTCTTGAACGACTGCGCACACCTGAGTTTTCGTACCGCGGCTTTGTCCGACAACGCGCCGCCCGAGAATACACCTCAGGGTTGATCGAACGTTTTGACATCCGGGGTGCCAGCCCGGACACGCGAACAAGGCTGCTGTCTGGCGGAAACATGCAAAAGCTGATCCTGGGACGGGTCCTGACCAACGGGCCGCGATTTGTGCTCGCCAACCAGCCGACGAGAGGCCTTGATGAAGGGGCAATTGCCGCAGTTCATGCCGAGCTTCTGGCCGCACGGGCCGAGGGTGCTGCGATCCTTCTCATTTCAGAAGAACTGGAAGAAGCCGTAGCTCTTTCAGACCGGATACAGGCGATCGTCAAAGGTCGTTTGTCGAAACCGATATCCGCTGATGAGGCTGACCCACAACGCCTTGGCCTGATGATGGCAGGTGTCTGGAAGGAAGATGACGATGCGGCTTGAACGACGCACACAAGTGCCGCTGCACCTTGTGGTTATCGCGCCGCTGGCCGCGATCTTTACCGCATTGCTTTTGGCTGCGGGCCTCATCGCGGCTGCGGGGGTAAACCCGCTTACGGCTTATAGTGAAATGCTGACTGGCGCACTTGGCTCACGCCTTGCGATTACCGAGATGCTGACCCGCGCCACGCCACTGATCTTCACCGGGCTTGCCGCTGCTGTCGCTTTTCGTGCGCGGCTTTGGAACATCGGCGGCGAGGGGCAGTTCTTTGTCGGCGCGCTGATTACCGCGTGGATCGGGCATTCACTCGGGGTTCCCGGATGGATTGGTATTCCGATTTTGATGCTGGCAGGCATGGCAGCGGGCGCGGCCCTGTTGGCAGGCCCCGCATTTTTGCGCCTGCGTTTCGGGGTGGATGAGGTGGTAACAACCCTACTGCTCAATTTCATAGTAATCCTTTTCGTCGGCCTCATGATCGAAGGCCCGATGCGCGATCCGTTGGCTTTTGGCTGGCCCTCTTCCGTACCCGTAGATGGTGATTTCCGATTGCCTGATCTGATCCCCCGCACGCGTCTGCATGTAGGGCTGCTTTTTGCCATCGCAGCGGCCGGTGCCGTTTGGCTGATCCTGGCGCGTACTGTTTTCGGGGCTGAAACACGCGCCGCAGGTTTTAACGCCAGTGCTGCTACCTTTGCCGGAATTTCTCTGCCCCGAACGATTATGGGTGTGGCTCTGCTTTCGGGCGCTTTGGCGGGGCTGGCAGGTTCCGTCGAAGTCTTGGGTGTTACAGCGGGGGTCACCACAACGATGAGCCCGGGATTCGGCTATGCCGGCATTGTTGTCGCGATGCTCGCCGCGCTGCATCCGGCCGGCGTGGTCGCCGCCGCCGTGTTCGTCGCCACTGTTTTTGTCGGGGCCGACGCCATGAGCCGCGCGACGGGCGTTCCCAGTTTCATTGCCGATGTGATCGTGGCGCTCTGTCTGCTCACCATGATCGTGGCCCTTCTTTTCACAACCTACCGGGTGCGCCGATGAATGAAGCAATTGATCTGCTGCTGAATACCAGTCTCTGGGCGTCCGTGCTGCGTATCGCAACGCCGCTCATATTTGGCGTCCTTGGTGCGTTGCTCTGTGAACGTTCAGGTGTGCTCAATTTGGGGATCGAGGGGATCATGACCATGGGTGCGATGAGCGGTTGGCTTGCCGTTTACCTGGGCGCACCTTTGCTGGTAGGCCTGATGATTGCCGCGATTTGCGGCGCGGTGATGGGATTGCTGCACGCCATGCTGACGGTTCCGCTTGGGTTGTCGCAACACGTGTCGGGGCTCGGCATCACGCTGTTTGCATCCGCGCTGGCCTATTACCTCTACAGGTTACTTGTTGAAGTGGGTGATCTGCCCCCGACAATAGAACCATTCCAGCCACTCGATCTTCCGGGTCTTTCCGATATCCCCATTTTGGGACCGATCCTGTTTTCCCAGGCTCTGCCGACTTATCTGGCGCTCTTGGCGGTGGCTGTGATGGCCTATGTCCTTGCTCGGACCCCGTTGGGACTGGCCATTCGCATGACTGGTGAAAACCCGCATGCGGTTGAGGCGCAGGGGTTGAACCCCATTCGCATCCGCATCGGTGCAGTCGTTGTCGGATCAGCCTTGATGGCAGTGGGAGGCGCTTTCCTGACGACAACGGCGTTCAACAGCTTCTTCCCGGGCATGGTTCAGGGGCGCGGTTGGATCTGCATAGCGCTTGTAGTCTTCGCAAGTTGGCGGCCCGGTAAGGCGCTGATCGGTGCCGTGTTGTTTGCGTTTTTTGATGCATACCAATTGCGGCTGCAAACAGCGATTGAAGGCGTACCATATCAGCTTTTCCTGATGGCGCCCTATGTGCTTTCCATAGTCGCGCTCGTTCTTGTCGCCCGCAGGGCCGAGGTGCCTGCTGCGCTGATGGCGCCCTATCGGCGCGGTGAACGTTAGGAACACGTTCACGGCCAGTGGATGACTGGTCATCCAAGCGAGAAAGGGGCAGGAAATACATGAGACATCGGGTCATGGCCGGTTACGACAGTTGTGCCTGTGCCTTTCGTGTTTGACGGGATCTGGCGTCAACACCTTGGGCAAGAGGCCATTGATCGCAATGCAGCGTGTCAATAGCCGGTGACAATGGCGATAAGAAAAGGCGGCCTCTGACGATGAAAAGCCGCCTTGTGACTTTCGACCTGACGTTGTTGCCTAGTTGGCTACCGACTGCAGTCTCCGTCGATCAGCGGCGGTTGCATTTCTCTCAACAACAGTACGGTTGAACGGGTCCTTCAGTTCGTAGCGGCCAAACTCGATCTCTTCCTTCCAGCCATTGGCATAGTTTACTTCAATGTTGTTGCCCTGACGTTCAACTTTCGTCGGGCGACTTCCCGCAGCACCTCCTTGGCCGGACGAGCGCACGTTGTCGACTGAGATACCATCTGCCAATGACCGGAGCCTCGAGACATCAGCGCCTGTAGCTGGCCTTTCTTCCAAAGTGCGATTCTGAGCATTCTTTCTTTCATATCGACCGTTTTCGATTTCTTCCTTGGTTCCATCGGCGTAGCGCACTTCGATGCCGTTCGCGTTGGTCTCAACCTTTGTTATCCTGGCTGACCGTGATGACCCGCCCCCTGCCCGGGACTGATCCTTTTTGCCGCTGCCTCGGTTCGAACGCTTCGAGTCGTCGTCATCATCGTCATCATCGTCGCGGTCACCACCGCTACCACTGTTGCCCGACCCCGAGTTGTCGTCCCGTTCGCCCCCACGATCATCCCCCCGATCGTCATCGCCACCACCCCCGTCTTTTCCGCTGCCACTTTTGGCAAAGGCATAGGCTGGTTTAAGTTGCAGGCGACCTTCCGCGTCAAACTTCGGTACGTAAGGCGTCGCAACAATCAACGAAGCCAGTGCTGCGGTGCTAAGAAGCTGGCCCAGTTTTCCTTGAAGTTTCATTTTTTCGCCTCCAGTTCTGTTCGACCCATCTCATGGTGCCAGTGACAGATTACCCAGGGCTTTGCTTCCCGACATCGGGCTTAGGTCTGATGAATTGCAGGCCAAACGTCCAAGCCAAAACCACGACGCCCGTCGTATTCGATTGCACCGAGTGGTTTAAGAAACTTGGCTCGGTTTTGCTCCGTTGCCTTTCAACTCGTCATCGGGTTCCAGATGAATAACAAAGACAGAACCAGGATAAACGCGTTCCAATGCCAGTTCGACTTCATTGCATATGTCATGCGCCGCGCTGACCGACATTGCGCCGTCCACAACGAGGTGGAACTCGACGAAAATGATATTTGCGGATCTGCGTCCCTTAAGGTCGTGACACTCCAGAGCGGCCCCCATATTGTTTTCAATGGTGCTGGAAACTACCTGCAAGTCATAGTCGGAAAGGCTTACATCCATCAGGCCATCAACGGACGCACGAATAACTTTCCATCCTTCCCACAGAATGTTCAGCGCGACGAGAATTGCAAGGATCGGATCAAGGATCAGCCAGCCAGTGACAAGCGCAAGTAAAAGCCCAACGACAACGCCAATTGATGTTATCACGTCGGTAAAGATGTGTCGGGAACTTGCCTGCAATGCAGGCGACCCCTCGCGCCTTCCGACCTTGAGCAACAAGTAAGCCCATGTACCATTCATGCCGGTTGCGATGATGTTGATGACAATTCCAAGCAGCGGCGCATCTTCAAGATGTGGGTCAGGCAGCGCCAACACTGCCTCTCTGATGATCAAAAAGGCGGCGAGCACAATCAACACGCCCTCAACGACGGCGGAAAGATACTCGGCTTTCTTGTGACCAAAGGGGTGGTTTTCGTCCGGTGGCTTGCTTGCAACCCGCACGGCGAAAAATGCAAGCAGCGCAGCGACTACGTTCACTGTGGATTCCATCGCGTCCGACAGCAGAGCCACTGAACCTGTCAGCCACCAAGCCAGTAATTTCAGGGCCAATACGGCTATGGAGATCGGGATGGACCAAAGAGCGAATTTCTGTGTCATTTGGCCAAGACCCTCGATCAAACGTCAACGAAAACTCGGGCGACAAGTGAGTTTTCGTGCTCAAGACCTAAAACAGGTGACGGAGACAAAGGGAAGAGAAGCGTTGGGTTTTCTGCCCAAAATCATCTGGGTATCCGCATTACAGCCTCAATCACCGGTCACTCTGATGAGGGCTCAATCGGCGGCACAGGAACGGCTTGGAGATAGGCGGCAATCGCCAAGCGCTCATCATCGCTCAATCGGGAAGTGTTCTCGATCACTTCAACCATTTCACCCCCGGCGCTGTCATAATCCGGTGTAAAGCCCGACTTCAGATACTCCGCGATGTCAGCTTCCGACCAATCGAGCTGATCTGCCGTGAGGCCGGGTATGCGGCCTTTCCCGCCAGGATTGGGCGCGCCTGTCAGCCAGAGGTCACGTTTCAAACCACCCAACCCGTTTCTTGGCGTGTGGCATTCGGCGCAATGTCCCAGCGCCTCTACCAGATATCGACCTTGAATTTGCTGGTCAGTCAGGTCGCCTTCTACAACCCAGCCCGGCTCCAGATACCACAGTTTCCATCCGCCCAGCCCCCGTCGAATGTTAAACGGGAAACCAACTTCATGCGGGAAGCTTTCAGTGGCAACTGCCGGTAGGGTGGCAAGGAATGCGTGGAGCGATGCGACGTCTTCTGTTGTCATATTTGAGTAAGATGTATAAGGAAAAGCCGGAAAATAGTGCTGTCCTTCGGGTCCGGTCCCATGAAAAAGTGCATTGGCCAGATCCAATGCGGACCAGGACCCGATACCTGCAACCGGATCACTGGAAATGTTCGGGGCTATGAACGTGCCGAATTCCGTCTCAAACCGACGACCACCAGCGAGTTCGAGCATTTCCTCGCCAGCGGCGTTCGGCGCAGAGTGGCAGGACGCACATCCCGCCGCGTAAAACACCACCTCACCTCTTTCGGGATCAGGTGTAACACTGTCCAGTAGGGTCTGATCAACTCTTTTCGGGCGGGTCAGCACCAGACCGAACAGCCCGACCAGAACTGCAATAACTGCGGCGAAAATGAATAAACGCCGCATGGCCAGCGCTCCTTTAGTCTTTTGGCGCCCTGTAAGCTTTGTGACATGCCGAGCACGATCCGCCCAGATCACCCATCGCCGCCTTCAGAGCATCGACATCTTGGCCTGCCGCTGCCTGCATCGCAACAGCGGCTTCGGCCATGGCCTGACCCTTCGCACTTACATCCGGGAAGTTTTCCCAGATGGCTGGCAACGCTCGGGTGGACGGGTCGGACGCATTGTCGGATCCGGCAGGCCACATCGCGGATTGATCGATCTGCGTCAGAACAACCAGGTTGTTTGCTGCCCGTGTTGCCGCATCGGCATCGTATTCCATCTCTCCCTTGGCCATGCCACCCAGAGTGCCAAGATTGAAGGCATAAAGCTTCATGATCGAGGTCCGAGCCTTGACCGCCGGATTTTCGCTTTCCTGGGCGATGGCTGATCCAATAACCGCCACCGACAACAAACCAGCCGCAACGGCCGAGAACTTCTTCATCATTGTGCGTCTCCCTGTTCAATGCGTCGAATACTAGACTGAACATTTTTTCTTGTAATTGTTTGATGTTCAGCGTTCCTTGTTAAATTATGAACAACCAGAACTGGGATGATTTTCGATACGCGCTAGCCGTAAGAAAATACGGGTCATTGAATGCGGCCGCTGGGGCCTTGGGTGTCACTCACGCTACGGTGTTGCGCAGAGTTGCTGCGCTTGAAGACCGTTTTGGATGCGTGATTTTTCAGAAAAGCCCATCAGGGTATTCTGCGTTGCCCGAAGCCAGAACAATTCTTTCGGCAATGGAAAGCGTTGAAGAGGCCGTGTTGTCCGTGGAGCGGGCAATTGTGGGTGCGAACCGGTCCCCTGCGGGTCATGTTCGCATTGCGTCCACTGACAGTCTTTGTCAGCTTGTATTGCCCCAAATACTAAATGAGATATCACAAATGTATCCCGGCTTGGAGCTGACGTTGTTAAGCGGCAACAACCACCATGATCTATCGAGGCTGACCGCGGACATCGCCGTACGACCTTCGATCAAACTTGAAGACGGGCTTGTCAGTGAACGTGCAGGAACACTGTCATTTGGCGTTTTTGACGACGGTTCCCCCAATAGAAAATGGATGAGGCTTGATGGGGCGTTGAGCCGCTCGCTCCCGGCCAAATGGTTGACCGAACATGTCAGCGCGAATGAAATGACCAATGGAGCAGATAGCTTCTTAGTGCTTCAGCAGATGGCGGTATCCGGGGTGGGCAAAGCCTTTCTACCCTCATTTATTGGCAATGCGGATCCTCGGCTCCATCGGTCGACAGAAATTGATCCCGGCCTTGATGTTCCACTTTGGGTAGCGACACTTGACGAAATAGCCCACACTCCGAGGTTTGCCATCGTGCAGCGAGCTTTGGTTGAACGCCTGTCCATTGCTCTGCCAGAGTGACAAATCACAAAGAACAGTCTAAAGGAGTCGCGGTTCCTCCGAGAACAGCTCTGTGGCCGAGGTGCTGATTGCCCAGAGCAGCTTTGAGCGAGCCCTGCACTAAATGCGGAGCCGCGAGAGCTTTTCTGTCCAAGCTCCACGCCTGAGCCCGGGTCTAGGCCGCGCTGATCGCGCACGATGCTTGGAACAAAACAGACTGAGCCGCAATCCAAACGTGATTGCATGCTCAATGCTGGCCCCATCGCTTCGAAAAGCGTGTGTACCCAGGATGTGAAATTTCAATTTCGCGCTGACAAATCCGGTGGGTGGCAAGCTTTGTTGCGCATGTCCGTTTATTGGCAGGCTTCCGCCCTCCCCGTACGGACGCATCCTAAAGGGTGTACCCAGAGCCATGTATCGGTCAGGACCGCAACGCGGGTCCGGCAACGGCCGAGTAACATGGCTCCGCGGATCTTAGGTCTAGCTTTCAGGCCTGAGTTTGAAACCATCCAAAAAGGGGTCGGACTTGAGACGCTTGGCCGCAAAATCAACAAACGCGCGCACCTTTGCAGACACGGTGCGGCCTTCTTGATGCACAAGATGGATGGGGACCTCGGGTGGTTCAAACGAATTCAGAACGGTCTTGAGCCGCCCGTCCGCAATGTAGGGTGCCACCTGATAGGACAAGAGCCGCCCGATGCCATGCCCTTTCAGGGCCAGCTCAATCACCGCGTCATTGGTGTTCATACTGATGCGCGGGCATACGCGTTTTGTCACGACCGTTTCGCCCTTTCGAAAATACCATTGGGCCGATGCGTGCAGGGCAGTTGAATTAATGATGGCGTGATTGGCCAGGTCGTCGGGTGTGTCGGGTTCGCCGTGCAAGTCGAGATATGATGGAGCCGCACACACGACCTGCCTCACCGCGCCGCATCTCACGGCCATCAGACTTGAATCTGCAAGGTTTCCAATTCTGATGCCGACGTCGAGGCCCTCATCAATCAGATTGACCACGCGGTCCACATAAAGCGTGCGCGAGGAGAGCTTTGGATACAGATCCAGAAATTCGCCCAGAATCGGAGTGACGAACATACGGCCAAACAACACCGATGAGGTCACACTGAGTTCTCCGGTCGGTTCGGCATAAGATCCAACGGCAGCACGCTCTGCCTCTTCAAGCTCCATCAGAATGCGTCTGGCATCTTCAAAGAATCTTCGCCCGCCATCAGTCAGCATAACCGAGCGCGTGGTACGCACAAAAAGACGAAGCCCCAGGCTGTCCTCCAGCATGGATACCAGCCGGGTTACTGTTGGTGGCGACATATTGAGGTGGCGTGCAGCGGCGGAGAAGCCATTCAGCTCGGCTACCTTCACGAAAACGCCTAATGCATGAAATCGATCCAAATAACTATTCCACTTTTTGGAATAATATATTGCCAAGTATCCGCATTCCGCAACGTAAATGCATTGACTAGCTTCATCCCAGCCCCAGGGCATCGCCCCGACCGAGATGGAGAATTCAATGTCACGTCCTTTTGCAGAAATCAGTTTTACGCCTTCCGTACGTGCAGCGCAGGCCAAAAACGGATCGGCTGACGGATATGCAACGTTTCTGGCAGGCTCCGTTCAGGAAGACCTCATCAGCCCGGTCGAGGCCAGCTTCATCGTACAAAGGGACGGCTTTTATCAGGCGACCGTCTCTGAAACCGGCTGGCCTTATGTTCAATTCCGCGGCGGACCGGCAGGCTTTCTGAAAGTGCTGGATGAACGGACGCTTGCCTACGCAGATTTTCGCGGCAACCGGCAATATCTCAGCACAGGGAACCTGGAGTGCAACGACCGCATCTCACTGATCCTGATGGACTATCCCAACCGGAGACGCCTCAAGATCTGGGGCCGGGCGAAACTTGTTGATGGCGCGGATGATCCGGCCCTGATGCAGCGTTTGAGTGTGCCGAATTACAGAGGCCACCCGGAGCGGGCCATTGTGATCAAGCTTGAAGCGATGGACTGGAACTGCCCGCAGCACATTCCCCAACGCCTGACCATGGAAGAACTTGAAGAGCATCTGGCACCGCTTCGCAATGAACTGGCAGCACTGAAGGCTCAAAACGCAGAGCACGAAGGAAAGCCCGGTCAGTAAAGCTGACTGATGCTGAACCCCGCGCGTTCAGACGCACCCCGGAACCCCAAGAAAGGAAATACTCATGTTGCGCAATCTGAAATCCATCCTGAGCGCCAGTATTCTCGCGCTTTCCGTCGCGATGCCATTCGCACCGGCCCCTGCAATCGCCAAGGAGAACGGAGTTGAAGTTACACAAGCCGTCAACTTCCGCACAGAAAAAATCGGCGAGGTCAATATCGCCTATCGTGAGGCCGGAGACCCGAGCAGGCCCACCGTCCTGTTGCTTCACGGTTTTCCGACCTCCTCACATATGTTCCGTAACCTTATCCCTGAACTGGCCAAGCATTATCACGTGATCGCGCCCGACTTTCCCGGATTTGGGGCGTCGGACATGCCGAAAGCCGAGAATTTCGAGTATTCCTTTGCGAATATCGCGGAAATCATGACGTCTCTGCTGGATAAGAAGGGTGTCGATCAATACGCAGTCTATCTGATGGACTACGGTGCCCCGGTTGGATTCCGGATGTTTGCGGAACAGCCCGAACGGGTCACCGGCTTCGTCATTCAGAACGGCAATGCGTATGAAGAAGGGCTGCGCGAATTCTGGGACCCAATCAAGGCCTATTGGGCCGACCCTTCGAAAGAGAACGGCGACCAGCTTCGTGGTTTTCTTACTCTGGATGCGACCAAGTGGCAGTTCACCCACGGTGTACAGAAGCCGGAACTGATCAGCCCGGATAACTATTGGCACGTCCAATACCTGCTTGACCGCGAAGGCAATCAGGAGGTTCAGCTTGAACTTTTCCTGGACTACGGCACCAACGTTGCCGAGTACCCAGAATGGCAGGCGTTGTTTCGCGAGCATCAACCACCTGCGCTGCTGATGTGGGGTAAGAATGATCACATCTTTCCCGCCGAAGGCGCCCTGCCCTATCAACGTGATCTAAAAGATATTGAGTTTCACCTGCTTGATACGGGACACTTCGCGCTGGAAGAGTATGGGCTCGAGATTGCGGAACAGATGACTGCATTCCTGAACCGTATAACTGCCGCAGGTAACTGATGCGCAACTGGCCGCGCCTCGATCAAAGGCGCGGCCTCATGTTTGGAGACGATCAATGAGCACGCAAGCAAAAACTGCCAAGGAAGTAACGGTTGAAATAGTGCATGGGTTTGTCGACGGTGGCACCGGAGGAAATCCCGCAGGCGTCGTCCTGGACGCTGACGAATTGAGCGAGCAAGATATGCAAGCCGTGGCGGCAAGGGTTGGGTTGTCCGAGACGGCGTTTGTCTCCCGGTCTGAGACTGAAGGCTTCAAGCTGGATTTCTTCACACCAAACCGGCGCATCGCTCATTGCGGTCATGCAACAATCGCCACCTTCTCTCACCTCGATGCGCTAGGCCGGATCCCCAAGCCCGATACGTCCAAGGAAACAGTTGATGGCCCCAGGCGCATACTCATGAAAGACGGCGCCGCCTATATGGAACAATTGGCCCCACGCTATTCGGGTGCTCAGGAATGGATCGAAAAGGGCGTGAAACTCGACGATGTACTGAACTCCCTTGGGATCGACGATACACAACTTGACCGGAGGTTCCCTCCAGTTCTGGCCAATACCGGCAACAGCTTCATCGTCGTCGGCCTCTCTGATGCCGAAAGTCTTGCCAAAGTCACACCAGATTTCGCCAAAATCGCGCAAATCAGCGAGCAACTGGATCTGATTGGCTATTATGTCTTCACAAAAGACCCCTCAGCAACAAGCCGGGACGCCACAACCCGCATGTTCGCACCCAGATACGCGATAGATGAAGAAGCCGCTACGGGAATGGCGGCCGGGCCACTTGCATGCGTGTTGCATGATTTCGGCGGCGTGTCTCGGCGATCATTTGAAATCGAACAAGGAGTGTTTATGAACCCGGCAAGCCCGAGCCTGATAAAAGTCGATCTGGACATCGAGAATGGCGCAATCACGGGCCTCATGGCGGGTGGCTACGGAAAAGCCATGAACGCGGCCCGGATTGCTTTGTGACGCGAAAAGGCCAGGTGTTTCCGCGGAAACAGTCTCAGTTTCGCCCAGGCTCTTGAGCTCGAATACGTCTCGTCAAAGGCCGCCTGCGACGGCACCATACTCAGCGCAGTGCGTGGCCCGATCTCATGAACCGGTCTGCGCGCTGCCGACCTTTGCAATGAGAATACCTGGTTGCCCTCAGCCCAAATCGCAATCAGCCATTCCGGACAACGTAGAAGCTTACGGCTCTCAATCTGTCTTGTCCGGATCGATACGCCGATCTGAGGTGGGACCGCCTTAATGTTCCTTCTCGACGAGAGAAAACAACGCGATGTATCCGGCAAGTCCTCTAACTTCGTGAAATCCACAAGCAGAGAACAGTTCGGGCGAAGCAGCGGCAACGGCTGATGTCGCCAGAGCTCTGCGACCTAAGGATTTCGTCAAACCCTCAATACGGCTTGCGAGGTTGACTGCTCTACCCAGAACAGTGAAATCCAGCCTGCCGGGACTTCCGATGTTGCCATAGCTTACCTGCCCAACATTGATCCCAATGCCTACGTCCAACGGCGGCTTCTGAGCCTCATCGCGGCGATGGTTGAGTGCGGTCAAGCCGGTCAATACGCTTTGAGCGGCCAGTGCTGCCTTTTTGCATTGGTCATTCAAATCTTCCTGGGTTGCGATGGTGAAGATCGACAGAATGCCGTCTCCCATGAACTTGAGAATATCGCCGCCATTTTCTTCCACAGACTGCACGACCAGATCGAAATACTCACTCAACGTGTCAAAAACGTCTTCTTCGGATGCTTTATCTGAAAGAGCGGTGAAACCTCGCAGGTCAGAGAACATGACAACTGCATCAAGGGTCGTGCGTTCCCCTCGCTTGATCCGCCCGTCCCATACAGCATCAGAAGGCCCATCGCCAAGATATGTTCTTAGAAGACCCTTGGACGACTTGCGCATGGTGACAGGTTCCAGAGCAGAAGACAGGCCGGGCAGTGCATCTTCAATCATTTTCAGATGCCGGGGCGAAAACCCTTCTGACGACTGGGTGACAAAAGTGCAGCCGTGCAGCGATCCATCTCCGTAGTATAGCAGCGTAGCATAGTAATCGGTGCCACCCAGCTCAGCGAAATCAAGATAAGAAGAGTGCTCGGTTTTGGGATCCAGTTGCCGCAGACCTTTGTGAAGTGGCCTCCTCTGCTCCAGAATGTATTCGAACGAGCTCCCGACATACCCATCCGTCAACATCGTCTCATGTGTCACATCGTAACTTTCGGTCCCATCAGGTGTCCAAACGATCCCCCATGCGATGAGCAACGGATTGGCGAAGCGCTGACCGATATTGACCCGCCAGAGTGGCACACCGGCCTCGATCAAAGACGAGCAAAAATGTGACACTACCTTTTCGGGGTCACCTGAGCGACGCCCTTCTGCAATCATCCAATTGGTCAGTTGGGCAATTGCATCCATTGTTTAAAACCAATCGCTTAGATAAGATTGCCGAGAACTCTGGCTCATTGTTCGATCATATTATTCTAGTCTTTTTCTCAATCCATCCAAGCCTACATCTTTGGTCCATGGGTATAGACCGCGGGTCCCAGCTGTACGCGCCAAAATGGCCTCAACGGATTTTCCTACTCCATGTGTCTGTCGGACCGGTTCATAGACGTCGGCACGACAGCATAGGCTTCTGATGGCACGAGGTATTTGTCCAGTGCAGCCTCAAGATTGTATTTGTCCAGTGCAGCCTCAAGATTGTCGATTCTCGCTAAGAACTGAACCCGTGGTCCCCCAAGACTTGACCCATGTTTGTTAACGCACCAAGTGGTCTCAAGCCGTTTTAATCCCTTGGCAGATGATATGAGATTTTCGAATACATCTGTCGGAGCCAAAACGGGAAAAACCTTGTGATCTTAGGTGCAGTTTGGTCCGACCGGGAAAGCGCCTGCGACGTGGCCAACTTTCGGTTGGGCGATGTGAAACTCATTGAGGATTTGCACGTATTCGATCGTTATCTGCATAGGCAATTTCGACCACCGATGTTGCGGCATCGATCCCGAGATTCTGTTGAACTCTTTGCGACGTGTCGGTTGCGTGAGGTTGCTCTGGCTATTGATTTTTTAGCGCGCGCAAAGAATATGTAAAACTATGATAAGTTCATGGCGAACAAAACCAGCAGGCAGACTGGCATGACCAAGATAAAGAATATGGAAGAGTTTGCGGCCCTCAGCGGTATCTCGCGACCCACGGTTTCCAAATATTTCCACGATCCCGACAGTGTTCGCCCCACAACGCGGAGTCGTATCGAAGAAGCGTTGGAGCGGTTTGACTATCGCCCCAACATTTATGCGGTCAACCAGAACCGGAAGCTGACCAAGAATATCGGAATCGTCGTGCCCTATCTGGCTGATCCGTTCTTTGCCGAAATCGCGCGCTATTTGGAACAAAGCTGTATCGCAGCGGGATATCGCCCGTTCCTGTTCAGCTCTCATGGTGAGCAAAAACTGGAAACCGAAATTCTGGACGGCTTGCAATCCATGAAGCCAGCCGGGGTTCTTTTGGCACCTTTGGGGCGCATTTCGGACAGATCAGCAATAGAGAAATTCTGCGCCAACGTACCCACAGTTTTGTTCGACAGTAACTTGGATGGTTTAGGGGCCGCATTCGTAGGTTCCGACAACTTCAGCTTTGTCTCACAAACCGTTGAATACATGACCCGTACCGGTGAACCGCCCTCGTTCTTCGAAATGCGCACTCCTGCGAACCCAAATGCCAACAAACGAAGGAAAGCCTACATCGAAGTGATGGAGCGCCTCGGATTTGAACCGCATATAATCAAAGTCGACGGCAAAGGTTGGGCGTTTGAAGAAATCGGCCAAAGAGGCGCACTGAACGTTCTGGGGGAACGTGGATTGCGAACCAACTCGGTGTTGTGCAGCAATGATCGCCTGGCCATCGGCTTTCTTGCAGCTTGCTACAAACAGGGGATTCGAGTCGGTCGGAATGACGATTGCAAGTTGCGTGTGGCGTCAAATGATGACCACCCTTTCGCGCAGTTTACTTGCCCATCCCTGACAACGGCTGCGCATGACTACGACAATGTCGCCGACCGCAGTGTGAAAACACTGTTCCAACTCATTGAAAGTGGAGGGAAATTCAAAACGAGATCTGAAACGTTGTTCCCTGCAAGACTAGTTTTGAGGGATTCCGCGTAATCTTAAAAATTAACGCGCGTAAAGTTTTTATTGACGCCGCGACAATTTTTGCATTACGTTCTCTGCACGACATCCAAGCTCAGGGAGGACAGGGATGTATTTGAGAAACGCACTTCGTGCGGCGACTGCAATGACACTCGTCGCGACGGCAGCAGCTCATGCGGATACCTTAACAATAGCGACCGTGAACAACGGCGACATGATCCGGATGCAGGGCTATACCGATAAATTCACCGAGGCGACCGGAATTGACGTCGAATGGGTGACGTTGGAAGAAAACGTGCTGCGTCAGCGCGTAACGACCGACATCACGACCAAAGGCGGTACGTTCGACATCATGACAATCGGCATGTATGAGACGCCGATCTGGGGCGCGAACGGCTGGCTGGTGCCGCTGGATGGCCTGTCCGAAGAATACGACGTTGGTGACATTCTGCCAGCGATGGCAGGTGGGTTGAGCCATGACGGAACGCTTTTCGCGGCACCGTTTTATGGTGAAAGCTCGATGATCATGTACCGCACTGACCTTATGGAAAAGGCGGGCATGGAAATGCCGGATGCGCCGACCTGGCAGTTCATCAAAGAGGCCGCCGCCGCGATGACCGACCGCGACGCCGAGATCAACGGCATCTGCCTTCGCGGCAAAGCCGGTTGGGGTGAAGGCGGAGCCTTTATCACTGCGATGTCCAATTCATTCGGCGCCCGCTGGTTCGACGAAGAATGGAAGCCCCAGTTCGATCAGCCCGAGTGGGCAGACACGCTGAATTTCTACGTTGAAATGATGAACGAATCCGGTCCTGCCGGCTATGCCACCAATGGGTTCAACGAAAACCTGTCGCTGTTCCAGCAAGGCAAATGCGGCATGTGGATCGACGCGACAGTTGCGGCGTCTTTCGTGACCAACCCTAACGACTCTACGGTCGCAGATCACGTAGGATTTGCGCTGGCACCCGACACTGGATTGGGCAAGCGGTCCAACTGGCTTTGGGCGTGGGCACTGGCTATTCCTGCTGGCACACAGCAAGAAGATGCTGCCAAGCAATTCATCGAATGGGCGACCTCAAAGGACTACATTGAGTTAGTGGCCGAAAGCGAAGGGTGGGCAAACGTTCCCCCGGGTGCACGTACGTCTCTGTACGAGAATCCGGAATACCAAAAGGTTCCGTTCGCCAAGATGACACTGGACTCAATCCTGTCAGCTGATCCGAACAGCCCGACGGTAAAACCCGTCCCGTATGTTGGCATCCAGTTTGCCGCGATCCCGGAATTCGCAGGCATTGCCACACAGGTGAGCCAGGAGTTCTCGGCGGTATATGCCGGACAGCAAACGGTTGAGGAAGCACTTGCCAAAGCGCAGGCTTTCACAGCTGAAGAAATGGAAGCCGCCGGTTACTGAGGCATCCTCCCAACGGGTGGGCAGAGGTCTGCCCCCCGTTCAACCCTTCCACAATTCGCGTTTTTCTCGCAGGCTGAGTTACGCCTGAACAGAGAGGGTTTGCGTTATGGCTACTCAACAATCCCGATCAGTTGCCCGCCTGATGATGGCACCCGCAGTGGTCCTGCTGCTTGGCTGGATGCTCGTGCCTCTGACGATGACGCTGTATTTTTCTTTCAAGAAATACCTGCCGCTGCGTGGAGGTGATCTGGGTTGGGTCGGGTTCGACAACTACGTTCGTTTCGTATCCTCCAGTTCCTTCTGGCCTGCAGTTCAGGCGACTTTGGTAATCGTTGGCGGCGTGCTGGTGATTACGGTCGTTCTGGGCATTCTGCTGGCCATGCTGCTGGATCAGCCCATGTGGGGACAGGGCGTTGTCCGCATCCTTGTGATTGCGCCATTCTTTGTCATGCCGACCGTATCAGCGCTGGTCTGGAAAAACATGTTCATGGACCCGGTGAACGGTTTGCTGGCCCATCTGTGGCGCTTTTTCGGGGCTGAGCCGATTTCGTGGCTGTCCGAGGCGTCGATGACTTCGATCGTCATGATCGTTTCGTGGCAATGGCTGCCCTTTGCAACGCTGATCCTGCTGACCGCTATCCAATCTCTGGACAGTGAACAGCTGGAAGCGGCCGAAATGGATGGCGCGCCGCCGCTGAAACGCTTTTATCACATCATCCTGCCGCATCTTGGTCGCGCCATAACGATTGTGATCCTGATCCAGACGATTTTTCTATTGTCGATCTTCGCCGAGATTTTCGTGACCACCGGCGGCGCCTTCGGCACCCGTACACTGACCTACATGATCTTCCAGCGCGTTTTGGAAAGCCAAAACGTTGGCCTCGGATCTGCCGGTGGTGTCTATGCAATCATCCTTGCCAATATCGTTGCCATCTTCCTGATGCGCATTGTCGGCAAAAACCTGGACGCGTGAGGAGACAAAACCATGGCCCGCACCGTCACGACACAACGCAAAACACTAAACACTGCCTTTGCCTGGGCCGTAGGTCTGCTGATCTTCTTCCCAATCCTCTGGACGATCCTGACCAGCTTCAAGACCGAGGCGCAGGCGATTGCAAGCCCACCGATCTTCCTCAACTTCGACTGGACGCTCGAAAATTACGCCATCGTGCAAGAGCGCTCGGATTACATGCGGTTCCTGTGGAATTCGGTCATCATCGCAGGCGGATCGACCGTTCTGGGTGTGATCGTGGCGATACCCGCAGCCTGGGCGATGGCGTTTGTTCCGTCCAAACGCACCAAGGACATTCTGTTGTGGATGCTGTCCACAAAGATGTTGCCTGCAGTTGGTGTTCTGTACCCGATTTACTTGCTGTTCATTCAGCTGGGTTTGCTGGACAGTCGCGGTGGGCTGGTCGTGGTGCTGATGCTGATCAACTTGCCGATCATCGTCTGGATGCTCTACACCTATTTCCGCGAAATTCCCGGAGAGATCTTGGAAGCGGCGCGCATGGACGGCGCGACTTTGAAAGAGGAAATCCTCTACGTTCTGACCCCAATGGCCATTCCCGGCATCGCATCAACCGTTCTGTTGAACTTCATTCTGGCCTGGAACGAGGCATTCTGGACGCTGAACTTGACTGCCGTTGATGCTGCACCGCTTACGGCCTTCATCGCCAGCTATTCCAGCCCGGAAGGTTTGTTCTTTGCCAAGCTCAGCGCGGCGTCGACCATGGCGATTGCACCTATTCTGATCCTCGGCTGGTTCAGCCAGAAACAACTTGTCCGCGGCCTGACCTTCGGCGCTGTGAAATAAGGAACACGACTCATGGGACGTATACAACTCAAGTCTGTGACCAAGAAATTTGGCGACGTTGAGGTTATTCCACCCTTGGACCTGACCATTGAAGATGGCGAATTCACCGTTTTCGTCGGCCCATCGGGTTGTGGCAAGTCCACGCTCCTGCGCCTGATCGCGGGGCTGGAGGATATCACCAGCGGCCACATAGAAATCGATGGCGCAGATGCAACAGACGTGCCGCCCGCCAAACGAGGACTGGCTATGGTGTTCCAGTCTTATGCGCTTTACCCGCATATGACCGTTCGCAAGAACATCGCATTTCCGCTGCGCATGGCGAAACTAGATCAGGCTGAAATCGACAGGCGGGTTGAGGGCGCGGCCAGTGTCTTGAACCTGACCGACTACCTGGATCGCCGCCCGGGCCAGTTGTCCGGTGGTCAGCGTCAGCGCGTCGCCATTGGTCGGGCCATTGTTCGTGAACCCGCTGCTTTCCTGTTCGATGAACCGCTCTCCAACCTCGACGCAGCACTGCGGGTCGGCATGCGGTTGGAAATCAGCGAACTGCATGAACGCCTCGCCACAACGATGATATACGTGACCCACGATCAGGTAGAAGCCATGACGATGGCCGATAAGATTGTTGTACTGCAAGCCGGTGTGATCGAACAAGTAGGCAGCCCGCTGGAGTTATATCGGACGCCGCGCAACCTGTTTGTAGCGGGGTTCATTGGTTCACCCAAGATGAACTTCATCGAAGGACCGGAGGCCGCAAAACACGGGGCCCAAACGATAGGTATTAGACCGGAACACATTGCAGTTTCGGAAACCGAAGGAGAATGGTCCGGGGTCGTCAGCGTCTCGGAACACCTTGGTTCGGACACATTTTTCCATATCCACGAAACCGGATTGGCTGAAACGATTACCGTGCGTGCAGACGGCGAGGTCGGTTTCCGTCATGGGGATCGCATACACCTGACACCACGCGCCGATGTGATCCATCGATTTGACGCAGACGGCCTGCGGATCGAATGAAACGTCTGACGGGCAAAACAGCCCTGATCACTGGGGCAGCGCGGGGCATTGGATTGGCATTTGCCAGGGCCTATGTGGCAGAGGGTGCGCGCGTCGCCGTCGCCGACATCGACTTCCGGCGCGCGCAGGACGTAGTCGCCGATATTGGCGCGGCGGCTTTCGCTGTCGAGATGGACGTGACCAACCAGCTGAGCATTGATCAGGCTGTAGCAAAAACCGCGACCCAATTCGGCCCGATTGACATTTTGATCAACAACGCAGCTATCTTCACCGCCGCACCAATCGTTGAGATTGAACGCGCCGACTACAATCGCGTTTTTGACATCAACGTCGCGGGTGCGCTGTTTACGATGCAGGCAGTTGCCAAACATATGATCGAGCACGGAACCAAAGGCCGAATTATCAATATGGCCTCGCAGGCGGGACGAAGGGGCGAACCTTTGGTTGCTGTCTACTGCGCCAGCAAGGCGGCGATCATATCCCTTACCCAATCGGCGGGGCTGAACCTGATCTCTCATGGGATCAATGTAAACGCGATTGCCCCCGGTGTCGTCGATGGCGAACATTGGGACGGCGTGGACGCCTTTTTTGCAAAGCATGAAGGCAAGCCCCTTGGCCAGAAAAAGCGTGAAGTGGCGGCAGCTGTTCCATATGGCCGGATGGGGCGCGCGGAAGACCTGACAGGCATGGCGGTTTTTCTGGCCTCTGACGAGGCCAAGTACATCGTCGCGCAGACTTACAATATCGACGGCGGAAACTGGATGAGCTGATGGACCCTGTGGCGAACGCGAAATCTCCTACACTGCTGCGGCAAGACCGCCTTTCAGATCTGCCAACAACCGTGAAGACCCCGAAGTATGAACGTTCGGATCTGACGCCGGGCATCGTTCATATTGGATTGGGTAACTTCCATCGCGCGCATCAGGCCTGGTATATTCACCAGCTCATGCAACAGGGGCAGGCCCATGACTGGGCGATCGTCGGGGCGGGTGTGCGAAGCTATGACGCCGCTATGCGAGAGCGACTGCTTGAACAGGACTGCCTTACAACGCTGATCGAGTTGGGTCCAAAAGGAATGTCTGCTGAGGTGATTGGCCCAATGATCGATTACCTGCCGATCGAGGAAAACAACGCCGCCCTCATCCAGGCGATGGCCGCCCCGGCTACTCGGATTGTTTCGCTGACCGTTACCGAAGGTGGATATTTTCTGGATGCCAACAACGGCGCCGTCGATACTGATCACGCTGACATTCGTCATGATGCAGATAACCCCAATCAGCCCCGTACGGCCTTCGGTGCGATGGTTGCGGCCCTCAGACAACGGCGCGCCGAGGGCTTGAAGCCGTTTACGGCGCTCAGTTGCGATAATCTTCAAGGCAACGGATCAATTTTGCGAAACTGTATTGTCGGATTGGCGCGCATGTCCGACCCGGAACTGGCCAGCTGGATTGACAGGAATGGCGCGTTCCCGAATTCAATGGTGGATTGCATCGTGCCAGCAACGACTGACCAATTGGTTTCGCAATGCCATACCCTTGGGGTCGATGACAAAGCGCCCGTCTCGCATGAGAACTTTCGCCAATGGGTAATCGAGGATGCCTTCTGTGCCGGGCGCCCACCTCTCGAAAAAGTCGGAGTAACACTGACCCACAACGTTCATAGTTACGAGAAAATGAAGTTGCGCATTTTGAACGGAGGTCATCAACTGGTCGCAAATGTCGGAGAAATACTGAATGTTCCGACGATTGCCGACTGCATGAAGGACCCGGCCATCGTGGCATTCTTTGGAAAAGTGCAAGCTGAAGAAATCCTGCCTCATGTCGAAGCCGTTCCCGAAACAACTGCGCAAGAGTACCTTGAGTTGGTTGAGAGGCGATTTGCAAACACTGCGATTCACGATACCACACGCAGGGTCGCATTCGACGGATCGGCGCGACATCCGGGATTCTTGCTGCCTTCGCTGCGCGATGCACTTGCATCAGATTCTTCTGTACACGGGCTCGCGCTTGCCGAAGCGTTCTGGTGTCGGATGAGTGCGGGTGTTCGTGAAGATGGCTCCGAGATTACTCCTAATGACCCCCAGTGGGAAAGCCTGAACAGAACAGCGCTGGCGTCCAAAACCGAACCTGAGCTTTGGCTGGAGCAGGGTTTCTACAGCGGTGACTTTGGAGTCAGCCCACACTTTTCCAAAGCCTTCGCCCGCTGGCTGACGCTGATATGGCAGCGTGGCAGCCGAGTCGCCATTGCTGAGTATGTCGCCAACGGTTCAACGTAGCAAATCGCTCTCGGCGCTCAGTTCGATCGGTGTGCATGAACCGCGGTTTCTGGCTTTTGGAACTTTATCTGATGTCAGCGCAAATGGAACGCGTAATCAGGCGAAAGACGTGTGGATACCACCTTCGGCGATCCTGACTGATACAAAAACACTGGAAATCCCCCCCCGACAGAGCCTGCAAGGCAAGTCTTTGCGGGGATAAGAAAAACCTACCCTCCGGATCAAAAGCGTCAAGAGGAGTTCCGCAAGCTGAGGCGGAAATTGGGTCGAACACCCCACCCCAATCGGCCGCAGGTGTCGCCGTACAGGTAGTGCTCGCGATATTCTGTTGCACTCATGAGACGATTCTACCGTTGAAAGAAAGTGTCATTTGAAACATGGTGTCACCTACTGTTTCAAAAGGATCGGTGCGTAATAGCTTGTCATAAAAAGAACAATTTAAGCGTGCATCCGAGTGCAATCTAATCTTCCGACGTACAGGGCTGTGCAATGGCTACTACGACTATAATTCCAAGACCTTCCGCTTCTTCTCCGCTCAGCTCGATACAAGGCAATATTGCATTCGGTGATGGGGATCCGTCTACTCCCACTGTTATAAACTACGCGTTTGGAACACAAATCGGACGCCAACTGGGGCAAGCATGGACAAATGAGTACAAAGACGAGTTTCGCGCGGCGCTAGCAGCAATAGAAGCGGTGGCCAACATAAGTTTTGTCGAAACCAGTGTTGCCAATGCTGACCTTATTGAAGTCATCGCGCCCAGCTCGTTTTTTGACGACCCCTATACGCTCGGCTACCACTATGCGCCGATAAACACCAGTTATACTGGTCCTTTTTACGGCGCTTACAACACCGATTTCTGGACCGCTAATTCTGGTCTTAATGGCAACGGCGATCCGGGCGGGTACTTCTTTACTACGTTGGTTCACGAACTGGGGCACGCCTTGGGGCTTGCTCACCCGCACGATACCTTCCTGGGAACAACCGTTATGGATGGTGTCACATCACCATTTAATTCATTCGGGGCCGGCGACCTGAATCAGGGTGTCTACACGGTGATGTCGTATAATGATGGCTGGACCGAACAGAACGGACTTCTCTCATCCACCGCGATTTATGGAGGTTCAACTGGGCTCGGCGCTTTGGACATTGCTGCGTTGCAGGCAATGTATGGCGCGAATACCACTCACAACACGGGCGACACTACATACTTCTACCTTCGTCGAATGCTCCAGGCACAGGCTATCAGGCTGTATGGGACGCCGGCGGAAATGACACCATTTGGCATAATGGCGGGCGCGATGCCTGGATCGACCTGAGGCCAGCGACATTAGACTACAGTGATACTGGAGGCGGTGTAGTATCACATGCTTCCCTGATTATTAAGGGTGGCTTCACAATCGCGCATGGCGTTGTCATTGAAAACGCAACCGGCGGAGTGGGCGACGACGTACTGGTGGGGAACACAGCCCAGAATGTATTAAAGGGAGAGCATGGGAACGACCGAATATACTCGGTGTCCGACGGAACCAACAACAACACCATTTATGGCGGCGGGGGGAACGACACCATTTATCTGGCGAACGGTTCCGGCGCTGATCAGGTTTTTGGTGGTCGGGGCGACGATTGGGCCATTGTGACCAGCAATGCCGGCTCGTTTTCCGGAGGAAGCGGTACTGACACCGTCCGATTTGTCAGCGCCATCAGCAGTTATCTGTTCATCAAAAACGGCACGAAATACGAATTTATCGATGCCGTGTCACGTATTACCTTCACGGTGGAAGATGATGTCGAGGCCATTCAGTTCCTGAATGGATCACAGACGTATACTCGTTCGAATATCGAAGCTGCCATGCAGCTTTTGGATATCGAAACGACCGGTACGACACTGAAACATGCAAGTCAGGGCATTTACGTACTGGATGCAGGCAGTTCGAACGTGACGCTGATTTTTAATGGTCAGGCTGTTGGTCAAAACACGATTGCCGGCTGGCTGGCCATTCATGCCGAGGCTTCGGGCGGCGGTTACAAAGTGCTGTGGAAAAACGTGGATGGGACATATGGGGAATGGACCGTCAACTCCAATGGTCAGTTCCTCAGCAGCAGCAGCATCGGCAATGTGGCAGATGTTGAGGCCTTCTATGGCGCTGATTTGAACAATGACGGGCTGACGGGTCACGGTACGGTCACGGTTGAATCCAATGGCTCCACGACACTCGTTTCGTCAAGTCTGGGTTCGTATTTTATTAACGGCACCATTGAACTGACGCTCAACGGTGCCAAGGCCGGCCCGGGCAGTTTCCCCGGCTGGCAGGCCATTCAGGCTGAGGCTTCTGGCGGCGGTTACAGGGTGCTATGGAAGAATACGGACGGCACGTTTGGGGAATGGGTGGCCGATGCCAGTGGTCGCTTTGTCAGCAGCAGCACCATAGACGACGTTCGAGATGTCGAGGTCTTCTATGGCGCCAACCTGAACAATGATGCACAAATCGGTCATATCACGACCAGCATCGAGTCCAACGGTTCCACGACGCTGGGATGGTCAACCAATGGCGCATATGTAATTGGCGGCAACATCGACTTGAAGCTCAACCAGGTTATTGCCGGTCCTGGCAGCTTCCCCGGCTGGCAGGCGCTTCAGGCCGAGGCTTCTGGCGGCGGTTATCGGGTGCTGTGGAAGAATTCCGACGGGTCTTACGGAGAATGGACTACAAACGCGGCTGGTGAATTCCAGAGCAGTGCAACAATCGACAATGTTGCGGATGTCGAGGTCTTCTATGGCGTTGACCTGAACAATGACGGGCTGACGGGTCATGGAACGATCAACATTGAATCCAACGGCGGGACAACGCTGGGGGCGTCAACCCAGGGTGAATATCTGATTGACGGCACCACGGCCTTGACATTCAACAACGCCACTGTCGGGCCGAACAGCTTCCCTGGCTGGCAGGCCATTCAGGCCGAAGCTTCGGGCGGCGGCTACAGGGTGTTGTGGAAGAATTCGGATGGGTCCTATGGGGAATGGGTCACGGATTCCAATGGTGTATATGTCGGTTCCAACACCATCGCTGACGTGGCGGCAGTCGAAACCTTCTATGGCTTTGATATCGACGGCAGTGGGACAGTCGGAAACGGACTGCCCAAACTCGCTCGAGTTGCGGCAGCCGATCAGAACACACCGACGGGCGAAGAAAAATTGGGAATGTCTGATTGGGATGAAACGGTCGATTATCTGAAGTTTGTCGCCGATCTTGGCGGTCACGAAGACGCAGAAGACGACTACACGCTGGTAAGCTTGCATCAGGCTCAGGATACGGTGCTCTCTGTTTCCGAAGACCCCTTGGCCGCCTTGTCGAGTGGAAACATGGACATCGAGGACGACGAGACCAGTCCGACACTTATGCCCCTTTTGGACGAAGACAGCTATTGGGTTTAGAAAAACTTTGGCGCTGGAGGCGGCCCGTTCGGTTAGACTGACGGTGCCGTTTCTGGCGTAGTTCACAGTGGACGTGTCGCGTTTTAGTGCGGCCCCAAGTGCTCGGTTAGACCACTTTCCGTTCGAAGGCGGCTGGGCTTTTCCAGCCTATTGCTGAGTGCCGTCGACGTGGGTTGTAGACGCCATTGATGTATTCGAAGATTGCCAATTCGGCAGTTGTTCGGGTCGGCCAGGGTCGCCGCCAAATCAGCGCCGCATTGGCAACTGCATCCCTCATCGTGCTCTGCCCCAAGATCGAACCGGCCATGATTTCCCCGGCGTCGCCAAAGGTTTCTTGTTTCGCCGTTTGCGGGCGAACATTGCGCTGTTTCGACGACCTCGAGCCCCAGACAAGTTAAGGTTACGCAAGTCCACTGAGAAAACTCGCAGAATGGTGGCTTGCGGCTTAGGCATGTGTTCGACTTCGCCGTATGTCCCGATCAAAAGGTCCGAGAGGCTTGAATGAATGCAGTGAAAATGTCGGGTGTGGTGAGAATTACCACCACCGATCACAGTGATGTTCTAAGCATCTTTGTGAGGAGGTATTAGTTACGTTTGTCCTATTGACCTTGATCGGTTGTGCGGTCGCGTTTTTGAAGGGCGCGAATGCGCATCCTCTGGGCAGCCTCAATATGTGCTCGCATTTCCATCTCGGCCGCTGCGCTGTCGCGAGATTTGAGGGCTGTCATAATGCACCGATGTTCAGCGACTGCGGCATCCACCCGCTCATTGTCCAACAGTTGTGACGGTCCAAGAATCAGCAGCGCCTTTTGCAATGAAAGCATGGATTTCGCCAGAAACCGGTTTTTGACCGCATCCAACAGCGTGGCGTGAAACACCCGGTTGATCCGTGCAGCTTCCGGCCCGGTACCTACTTTGGCAAGTCGGTCGTTCAGAACCTCCAGCTCGTCCAATTCGACATCTGACGCAGCTCGGGCCGCCTGGCGGGCCGCAGTACCTTCAAGCACGGCGCGCATCTCATAGAGCTCCATCACTTCGGCATAACTCAGGCTTCGGACCGATGCGCCCTGTCTCGGCACATGCGTGACAAGCCCATCAGCCTCAAGCTGTCGGATCGCTTCGCGAACAGGAGTTCGGCTGACGCCCAGCCGTTCAGACAGGTCTATTTCTCTCAAGCGATCGCCGGGCAAAAGCGCGCCTTCGCGAATCTCATCCAGCAGCCGCTGATACACGGAATTGCCTTGTGGGCCCGGCTGTTTCGCGTCGTCCTGGTAGACCATCATGCTCATACTTGCACCTTGCATCCATTCGCATACAAAAGAATGCATCATGGATCAATGGCAACGGAATTCAAGTTTTGTCCGTTTCAAAGAATCCCCTCTCCCGCCGTGTGAAAAGGTTGGTAACTTTTGGAATTGCAGCGCTTGGCACAGCGGTCTTTTGGATATTGGGTCTTCCGCTACCGTTCTTGTTCGGCCCCATGGCCGCTTGCCTGATCGCCAAGATGGCCCAGGCGCCGATGGACGGGTTTGGGCAGGTTTCCGTCGCAGCCAGGACGATCTTGGGCGTTGCAGTTGGTGCATCGATCACGCCAGCGCTATTCGTCGAATTGCCCAAGATGGCCGCATCGATCATGTTGGTCCCCGCCTTCATTGTACTGATCGCTCTTGTTGGTGTGCCGTTTTTTCGCAAAGCTTGGGGGTTTGACGAAAAAAACCGCTTTTTACGCGGCGATGCCGGGCGGATTGCAGGACATGATCCTTTTTGGCGCCGAGGCTGGAGCCGACCCGAGAACCCTGTCTTTGATCCACAGTACGCGCGTGTTGATCATCGACACTTTGGCACCATTGTTCCTGACGGCTTTCTACAGTGTCGAACTCACCAACCCTATTGGGCAGCCAGCGCATGAGTTACCAGTTCATGAGCTGCTGCTGATGGTTCTGGCGGCACTTATTGGCTGGAAAGGTGGAGAAAAATTGCGCTATTGGAGTGAAGTTTGTCGGCGTGACTTGGGGTGAATTGCGCCGGATCGTTGCCTATGTTGTTGTGCTGGCCATTCTGGCCGCAGGATTCACTGCCGTAGTTACAACTCTTGAGTTGGGAAGCCCCGTCGAAGCTTTTCTTGCTTTCGCTCTTGGGGGGCAGGCCGAGATGACGGTTCTGGCAATTGTTTCGGGCGCTGATCTAGGCTTTGTCATCACTCATCACCTGATACGGACCGTGCTGGTGATCATCGCCGCCAACCTAATCTTGCGTTGGTTCAATCCACGGAAATAGTCAGGTCCTTTAGGCATCGACCCCAGAGCTTTGATGCGATAGTGGCACAAAACACAAATGTTATGACATTCTTTTTGGCATTGGCCAAAAAGTGCCCTTTCCTGTGCATGGTCTGCGGTTTCTTGCTCAAAAAAACATGTGCAAACTTGGCAACGCTGAACTAACTTTCTAAATGCGGCGTTGCCTTCCGGAATGATGTGGATTTAAAACTGTGAAACCTCAACACCGCGTATCAGCGGCCCCTCGCCATGAATTGCGCAAAGTGCGCAATCAGGGCATCGCCTTTCTGGCCTTGGCGTTTTTGTTCAGCATCTTCGTTAACCTGCTCATGCTCACAGGTCCCCTGTTCATGTTGCAGGTATATGACCGGGTTCTTGGCTCGCGAGCGGTTGAAACTCTGACCGCACTGTTTTTGCTCGTCGCATTGCTTTATGCGCTGATGGCTATGCTCGATTATGCGCGTGGTCGCATCGTTGCCCGCTTTGGCGCCCGGTTCCAGTCGCAACTGGATGAACGCGTTTTCGAAGCCACGTTGCGCCGATCTCTGGTGCCTCAGGTGCGATCAGCTCCGGCGACCGCACTGCGAGATCTGGAGGCCATTCGTACCTTGTGTTCTTCGCCCGTATTGCTTGCAGTGATGGATATTCCGTGGACGCCCGTTTTCCTCGGGGCAATTTTCCTGTTTCATCCACTGCTTGGCTGGTTGGCAGTTGCAAGCGGCTTGCTACTTGTAATGATTGCACTGCTTAACCAGGCCCTGACCAGCCGAAAGGTGGCCGCTGCGCAATCAGCAGCGGCACGAGCGAACGCTTTCTCTGAGCAGGCGCGGCAAGCGGCGGAAGTTGTGCGTTCTCAGGGAATGCAGGCGGACGTCACCAAGCGGTGGTTGAACCAGCGTACGGATGCTTTGCGTCAAAGCATTTCTGCCAGTGACTGGACCGGTAGCTTCACGTCGCTGACTAAATCGCTTCGGCTATTTCTTCAATCGGCCATGCTGGCTCTGGGCGCGTGGCTGGTTCTGCAAAACGAAATGACTCCGGGTGCGATGATTGCAGGCTCGATCCTTTTGGGGCGTGCCTTGGCACCGGTCGAGCAGGCTGTCGGCCAATGGGGATTGATCGAACGGGCACGCACGTCCTGGATCTCTCTGACCCGGTTTCTGGACCAGACACCGCCGGAAGAACAGCGGATACGTTTGCCGATCCCCAAGTCGCAACTGGAAGCCAAATCCCTGACAGTAATCCCTCCGGGCGCTTCTGCGCCAACGTTGCGGAATGTGAACTTGAAACTGGAACCGGGAAAGGCGCTTGGTGTCATCGGAAAAAGCGGATCGGGCAAGACGACCCTAGCCAAGGCATTGCTTGGGCTTTGGAGGCCCGCAGCCGGCGAGATCCGATTGGGCGGCGCCACTTTGGACCAATACGATCCAAACGATCTGGGCAGCCATATCGGGTACTTGCCGCAGCAGGTCACTCTGTTTAACGGAACCGTTGCTGAGAACATTGCGCGGATGTCGGAAAACCCGGATTCCGAGGCGGTGGTTGCGGCGGCCAAAAAGGCCAATGCACACGAACTGATCCTGTCATTGGAAAAAGGCTATGGCACATTCCTTGAGGGCAATGACAGTCAGTTGTCGGGCGGTCAGAAACAGCGCATAGCGTTAGCCCGCGCGCTATATGGCGATCCGGTCTTGCTCATTCTTGACGAGCCGAACTCGGCCCTGGACGCAGACGGCACCGAAGCCTTGAATGCGGCTGTGCGTGGCCTCAAGGCGGCAGGAAAAGGCGCCATCATCATGACGCATCGCCCGCAGGCCATTTCGGAATGTGACGATCTGGCAGTCGTCGAAAAAGGCCAAGTGGTCAGGTTCGGCAGTCGCGATGAGGTTCTGAACGCAATGGTCCAGAATGCGGGCGCGATTAAGCGCAAGCTCAGCCCCGTAGGTGAATAATGGCGAAAAAATCTACTAAAAAGCCGCTGCCAGTCTGGGGCATCAAAACTCCTGCGTTTGTAGGATTTCTTGCCCTTGGCATTCTGGTTGGCGGATTGGGGCTTTGGGCCGTGAAAACGCGGCTGGCCGGAGCAATTGTTTCTCCGGGTGTAATCGAAGTGCAGAGCAATCGTCAGGTCGTTGAACATCCAGACGGCGGCGTGGTTGGCGAGATTTTCGTGCGCGACGGAGATGTAGTCGCCTCGGGCGATTTGCTTTTGCGGTTGGATGACACGTTTATGTCGTCGGAACAGACTATTGTAGAATCTCAACTCTTTGATCTGCTGGCCCGCCGTGCCCGGCTTGAGGCCGAACGGGACGGTTTGACATCCGAAGACTTGGCGGCACGCCTGGCCGAAGTTCAAAAAGAAAACAACATTGATCCCGACCTGATTGAGGGACAACAGAACCTGTTTGATGCCCGCCTGGAAACTCTGTCCAAGCAGGATGAGCAGCTGCGCAAACAGCTGGTTCAGATCGAAAGTGAGATTGAAGGCACACAGGCTCAGTTGGTCTCATTGCGCCGCCAGACCGAGTTGATTGAGGCGGAGTTGGAAGATCAGCAAAGCCTGTTGAGCAGGGGTTTGACGCAGAACAGCCGGGTTCTGGCGCTGCAACGGGAAGAGGCCAGCCTTACAGGTGAAATCGGCAAGTTGGAAGCGGCTGTCGCGCGACTGAAGGGACAGATTGCGTCTACCGAGATTCAGATTGTCGAACTGACCGCGACCCGACGGGAAGAAGCAATTACCACTTTGCGGGACGCTCAGGCACAGGTAGCGGAACTGTGGGAGCGACGCCTGTCCTTAGCAGAGCGTTTGACCAGGCTGGAAATCCGTGCGCCTGTCAGTGGAACTGTCTACGGCAGTCAGGTCTTTGCATTGCAATCCGTCATTCAGCCGGGCGAACCTATGATGTATGTGGTTCCGCAGGACACGCCGCTACTGGTTGCTGCGCGGGTCGATGCAATCCATGTGGATCAATTGCATGTTGGGCAGTCCGTTGCCCTGCGGTTCCCGGCGTTCAATCAACGCGAAACGCCCGAACTTGAGGGACAGGTCAACAACGTCTCAGCGGACACGTTCACGGATGAACAGTCTGGTTTCACCTTTTACCGCGCCGAAGTAGTGCTGAATGACGGTGAGATCGACCGGCTCAATGGTCAGGAACTATTGCCGGGCATGCCGGTTGAGACACTGATCAAGACCGATGAACGCACACCGTTGTCCTACCTTGTGAAACCAATGGCGGACTACTTCAATCGCGCGTTTCGCGAGTGATGCGGTCGCGGTTATCGCTGGATAACCGCGTTTTCCCATTCGGCCAGAAAACGGCGGCGTTTCAGCTTGTCCAGAAATGTCATGAGGGCCGGGTCCAGCCCAATCGTTTCGCGGTCAGTGCCAGTCTCGTGTGTTGCCAAGGGTGGCAAGGTAACGCGGTCGCCTACCCGCTCGGTTTGGTTGGAAATCAGATGTTTGAGAAAAGACGTGGCAGCGTCCGGTTGAGGGGTGCCATTCAATACCATCGCTGTACGCATCATGGTTGTCTGAAAATCTGATGGCAGGATGATTTCCACGGTGTCCTTGCTTCCGGCGCGGGCTTCGGCATAGCTGCCCAGAACATTGTAAGCCACCGCAATCTCTCCATTGACGAGGTCATCAATCATATCTGCCGAACAACAGTACAGGCGCACGTCCAATCCACCCATTACCTCCATGAGCCGCCAATAGGTCTCAGACGCACGGGCATCCTGTGTTGCGAACAGGTAACCCAGACCGGATTGACGGATATCATAGGTACCTACTCGGCCCCGAAAATCATCGGGGTGCATACGAAGGATTTCAATCAGTTGTTGCCGGGTCTCTGGGATATGGCCACCGGCAAAGGCCGCCTGGTTGACCATTATGGTCGCGGGTTCAGAGGTGAAAGCGAAAAGGCTTTGATGCCATTGCGCCCAGGATGGCAGTGATATGTCGTCAATGATGCGCCCAAATCCGTCGTTTGCCAGCTTCAGTTGCAGATCCATCGCACTGGAGATTACGACATCAAAATCTTCGGGCGCGGCACGGACTATTCGGTCAATATCCGCGGTGCCTGTCACCATGTATTCAACAGAGATACCGGGGTTTTCTTCGATAAAATTGGCGATCAATGGCTTGAACAGAAAGGTGTCCGTGCTTGAGATGACGCGAAGACGCACCTCATCCGTCGAGGCGTTGAAAACCTGCCTGTCCTCCCAGATCTGGGCGACAGCAACGACAGGTAGACTGAAGAAGATCAAAGCGATAAAATTACGCAAGCGCCGCCCCCTTGCCGATTGGCCAGTTCCAGTGTGCCGCCATGGGCAGTTGCGACGTCCTGAACGATTGTAAGGCCCAATCCCGATCCGATGGTGCCGCTTGCGTTCTGCCCGCGTTCAAAGCGGCGTGTCAGCGTATCGATTTCGTTTGGGTGAAACCCCGACCCACGGTCTTTGACGATTATCTGAATGTGCGGTTCTGAAACAACCTCTATGCGGACAAAACTGTCCGCAGGAGCATATTTCAGAGCATTGTCGATCATGTTTCGCACAGCGTTTTGAATAAGAATGGGGTCACCTGAATAGGAAACCTTTGGATCGCCGCTCAGGGAAAGTGACAAGTCCTTCATCTCGGCTATTGGCGTCAGGCGTTGCACCAGATCATGGACCAAAGCGTTGAGATCAATGTCTTCGCGCTCCAGATGATCGGCACGGAACGTGATCATCGCGTGGTCCAGCAATTGCCCCGCCGCGCGCGAACTTTCATCAATGGCCCGCACCATTGAGCGCAAAGCTTCTCGGTTTTCTTCCTTTTCGACCCTCTGCAAGGTGGCATCGGCGTAAGATCGGACTGTTGCCAGAGGGGTACGTACCCGATGAGCAGCCTCGGCGATAAAGTCTTCCGATTGGCTCAGCGACTGATCCAGTCGCCCCATCAATGAGTTCAACGACGCCACCAACGGAGCCATTTCGCGGGGTACGGGTTTTTTAAACGGGCTCAGGTCCTGCGGGCCGCGCCGCGTGACAGAAGTCGTAAGCCTGTTCAATTGGCCGATAGTGGATGAAGTTGCCCAAAACGACAGTGCTGCGGCAAGGGCAAAAAAACTGATGCCCAATACCGCTGCGTTGCGTGAAATCTGGTCCAGGGTTTCCGCAAGCGCATCCTGTGTTTGGCCCAATGCGACCTCGATGACGGATTGTTTGTTCAGGCCCACAAGGGTCCGTCGCGCGCTGACTTGACGGATAGTTTCACCCCGTATCTGACTGGATCGAAAGCTCCACTTGCTGTCGAATTGCCCAGTGATCGGCGGCAGATCTTCGTATCCGGACAGAAACACGCCATCCTGAAAAATCGCATAGAAAACTCGGTCATCGGATGGCGTGCTTAGCATTGCGAAGGCTGCGTAGGGAATATCAACCTCCAACTGACCGTCACGCAAGGCGGCCGCGTCCAGAATTGACGTGACCGACGCCCCGAGGATGTTGTCTTGTCCTTGTTGCGCGACCTGTGCGGCATAGTTGCGAACCGCAACAAACAGAAGAAACGCAAGGATCGCGGCACCACCAATCAAAGTCAGAACCAACCTGTTCCGAAGTGATCCTGACACATGAGGATCAGGAGGCATGATCCAGCCTGTATCCAAGACCGCGGAGCGTGGTGATCTTCAGGTCCGAAGGTTCAAGATGTTTGCGAAGGCGGCCAACGTAAACCTCGATGGCATTGTCCGAGACGTCGTCATCATAAGAAAAAAGCCGGTCCGTGAGCTTTTGTTTCGAAAACACCTGTCCCGGCGCACTGATGAACAGTTCCAGAAGGCGCAGTTCACGGTTGCGCAACGAAACAGTCTCATCTCCGACAGTTAGATGACCTGCCAAAGGGTCAAAGACTATGCCACCCACTTCTATCGTAGTCCTGGCATTCCCGGATTTGCGGCGCAGGACGGCGCGGCAGCGAGCCTCAAGCTCGGCATGATCGAAAGGCTTGGTGACGTAATCGTCGGCCCCCAGATCCAGAGAGCCGATTCGATCCGAGACCTGGCTGCGTGCCGTCAAAATGATCACAGGGGTGTCCAGATGACCTGCACGATGCCGTTTCAGAAAATCGCGGCCGTCCCCATCCGGTAACATGATATCCAGCAGGATAAGGTCGTATTCCTGTGTTTCTGCAAAAGCGGTCGCCTCATCCAGTTTAGACGCGTGATCAACCACATGGCCGTCCAACCTCATGCGGGAACAGATGGCATTTGCCAGATCAATATTGTCTTCCACAAGCAGGAATTTCATGGGGTTTTTGCTATATTTTCGCTCGTGACAGGTTGATGTCAGGTTGATGTGTTTTTGTTCTACCCAATCTGTGCCGCTATGCGGCCAGTTGTCAAATGGGAGGACATAATGACGACATTCACACTGGGCCGTCGCGCCCTGATCGCAGCTGTGGCTGCTTTTGGTCTGGCCGGGCCATCTCTGGCTGAAGAACAGGTCGTGGACAGCATCCACTTTCTGATCCCCGGTGGTGCCGGTGGCGGCTGGGACGGTACCGCGCGCGGCACGGGCGAAGCGCTGACAAAAGCGGGTCTCGTAGGCACGGCGTCATACGAAAACATGTCGGGTGGCGGCGGCGGCAAAGCCATTGGGTTCCTGATCGAAAATGCCGACAGCAACCATGGCACGCTGATGGTGAACTCCACGCCAATCGTGATCCGCTCATTGACCGGTGTATTCCCTCACAACTTCCGCGATCTGACGCTGGTTTCGGGCACTATCGGTGACTATGCCGCGATCGTCGTGGGCAAAGACAGTCCAATCAATTCGATGGAAGACTTGCTTGCCGCTTTTGATGCCGACCCAAGCGGCACTGCGATCGGTGGCGGCTCTGTTCCCGGCGGCATGGACCATCTGGTTGCCGCCATGGTGATGGAAGCAGCGGGTAAAGATGCGCTTGGCGTGAAGTACATCCCCTATGATGCGGGCGGCAAAGCCATGGCGGCCCTGCTGTCGGGTGAGATCGCAGCCCTGTCCACCGGTTTTTCGGAAGCGGTCGATCTGGCAAACGCGGGTGAAGTCAAGATTATCGGCGTGACGTCCGAGGAACGCGTTGATGCGGCTCCTGACGCGATGACGATGAATGAACAGGGTATTGATACCACGTTTGTGAATTGGCGCGGCTTTTTTGCGGCCCCCGGTCTGTCCGAAGACAAGCTGGCTGCCTATCAGGAAGCGATTGCCAAGATGTATGACACCCCGGAATGGGAAGAGGTTCGTGCACGCAATGGTTGGGTCAACATCCACAACTCGGGCGCTGACTTCCAGTCGTTCCTGGAGCAGCAGGAACAGCAGATCGGCGATCTGATGAAAAAGCTGGGCTTCCTCTAAGCTCTTATTCAGGCAGAGCGGGTAGACCGCTCTGCCTCCTCACGAACAAGAGCAGGGAGGGGGTCTCATGGCGCTGGATCGCTGGATCGCACTCATTCTTCTGGGTGTGTGTTTGACATATGGCTACGCCGCTTGGTTCACGATGGATGGCGGTCTGCCCCCTTTCATGCAGAGAAACCCAATTTGGCCCAGTACGTTCCCCAAAGTGCTGTCGGTTCTGGGTATCATCACCACCACGATCATTTTGCTGGGCTTTGAAAAGACGGAACCAAAGGAAGCCGATATCGATTATCGGCGGTTGGGAGAATACCATCTTGATCAGGCGCTTATGCTACTGGCCTTGATGGTCGTCTACGCGCTTTGCCTGCGCCCCGTCGGGTTTCTGATCTCGACTTCGGCCTTTCTGATCCTCGGGTCTTTCATTCTGGGTGAGCGGAAATGGCACGTCATGCTGCTCGTCGCGCTGATCGCCACCGGCTCGGTCTGGTATCTGGTTCAGGAAGTTCTTGGCATCTACATGCGCCCATTGCCGGGCATTTTCGGAGGCTGATATGCTCGAAGGACTACTGATCGGCCTGCAAACGGCCTTCTCAATTCAGAACCTGCTGATGGTCATCGCAGGGTGCCTGATCGGTACTTTCATCGGCATGCTTCCGGGTCTTGGGCCGATGTCGATCATCGCCATCATGATCCCGGTCGCTATTTCCATGGGCGACCCGTCCGCAGCGCTGATCTTGCTGGCCGGTGTGTATTACGGCGCCATCTTTGGCGGTTCGACGTCTTCTATCCTTCTTAATGCGCCGGGGGTCGCGGGGACCGTGGCTTCCAGCTTTGACGGCTACCCAATGGCCCGCCAGGGCAAAGCAGGCAAGGCGTTGACAATTGCTGCTATTGCAAGTTTTGCCGGCGGTACGATCGGGGCCATTTTGTTGATGGTCTTTGCCCCTGCTCTGTCTTCGGTGGCGCTGCTGTTCCACTCGGCCGAGTATTTCGCGCTCATGGTCGTGGGCCTGTCCGCAATCGCAGCCTTTGCAGGTACTGGTCAAGTGGCCAAGGCGGTCATCATGACGCTTGTTGGGTTGATCATGGCAACAGTTGGTGAAGGCGCATTGTTCAACTTGCCGCGTTTCACCATGGGTATCATGGACCTGCAATCGGGCTTTGGCTTCATCACGCTTGCCATGGCCATGTTCGCCTTGCCCGAAGCGCTGTTTCTGGTGCTCAAACCAAAGGATCTTCAGGGAGATGACGGCGAGATCAAAGACCTGCGCATCACAGGCAGTGAAGCCAAGGCCATCGCGCCTGTGATCGGCCGTCAATCGGTACAGGGGTTCTTCATCGGGGTTCTTCCCGGCGCAGGCGCAACGATTGCCAGCTTCCTCGGCTACGCGGTCGAGCGCAACATCGCCCCTAAAGAGGAACAGGAAGAATTCGGCAAAGGGTCAATAAAGGGTCTGGCAGCGCCCGAAACGGCCAACAATGCGGCATGTACCGGTTCTTTCGTGCCGCTGCTGACGCTGGGCATTCCGGGGTCTGGCACCACCGCAATTCTGCTTGGCGCTTTGATTGCCTTGAACGTGACACCTGGCCCACGCCTGATGCTGGACGAGCCACAGATTTTCTGGGCCGTGATTATGTCAATGTTCATCGGCAACCTTGTCCTGCTGATCCTGAACCTGCCGCTGATCCCATATATTGCCAAGGTTCTCTCGGTTCCGCGCACTTACCTGATCCCCTTCATTCTTTTCTTCACCCTTATGGGGGCCTATATCGGGCAGAACAACGCGACTGAACTTTTGATACTCGTCGGCTTCGGTGTTTGCGCCACGGCGTTGAAGTTTGCTGACTACCCGCTTGCGCCGCTGCTGATTGGCTTCATCCTTGGTGGCATGATGGAAGATAACTTCGCCCGGTCGATGCAGCTTTATGACGGCATCGCCTTCATCTGGGAGCGTCCAATGACGCTGGGTCTTCTGGTTATTGCAGCGCTATTGGTGCTTCTTCCCAGCTACCGCGCGCGCCGCGCACGGGCTCGGGCAGCAGGGGTTGCCGAAGGTGACTGAGCCGCTGGCAGGAATACGGGTTCTCGATCTGACGAATGTCCTCGCGGGTCCGTATTGCTGTTATCAACTGGCGCTTATGGGCGCTGAAGTGATCAAGGTCGAGCGCCCTGATGGCGGCGACCTTGCCCGCGTCCTGGGAGCTGATCCTGCCAGAAACAAGGCCGGTATGGGCGTCAGTTTTCTGGCGCAAAATGCTGAAAAAAAGTCCATCACGCTCAACATGAAAACAGAAGAGGGCAAAGTGCTGCTGAAGCGGCTTGTCCAGACCGCGGATGTTTTGGTGGAGAACTTTCGCCCCGGTGTGATGGATCGGCTTGGACTGGGATATGGCGTCTTGCGCGATGTGAACCCCAACCTGATTTACTGCGCCATTAGCGGGTTCGGACAGGATGGTCCCCGCCGAGGCGATCCGGCATATGACCAGATCGTGCAGGGTATCAGTGGCGTGATGTCCGTCACCGGAGGACCAGACACTGCGCCCTATCGCGTTGGTTATCCATTGGCGGATACGGTCGGGGGGATGACGGCCGCGTTCGCGGTTTCTGCTGCCCTGAACGCTGATCCTCGGGGAACCTATCTGGATGTGGCGATGTCCGAGGCTGTGATCTCGACAATGGGTTGGGTCGTATCGAACTATCTGGTGGGTGGTGTCACTCCGGAAGCTCATGGCAACGAAAACACCACGTCAGCGCCGTCAGGAACATTTGAAACCTCTGATGGCCTCATCAACATTGCAGCCAACCGCGACGAGCAGTGGCAGGCACTGGCCCGTAATTTGGACCGCAAAGACCTGCTGGATCACCCGGACTACGAAACACGCGAAGACCGTAAGCGCAATCGCCACGCCCTGCGTGAGGCGCTGGAGGAAACTCTGCGGACCAGAGCGGCATCGGACTGGGTACGCGAACTCAACGCAATTGGAGTGCCAGCGGGGCAGGTATTGACCGTGCCCGAGGCGCTTGATGACGAACAACTTGCTGGTCGCGGCCTGATCGGGTCTTTGCAGGTGCAGGGCGAAGACATGAAACTTGCGGGAAGCCCTGTTGTATTGAATGGATTACGGCAAATGCCGCGCATCGCACCACCACAGCTCGGGGCGGACAATAGTGCGATCTGGTCTGAAATTGGGCTATCCTGCGCGGAAATTGACGCCTTGAGCAAGGAAGGCATCATATGAGCGATGTGTCCGATTGGTGGACGACTTCCATCATTGATATGGAACCGGGCCGGATCGACCTGCGAGGGGAGCCGATCCAGAATCTGATAGGGCATCTTAGCTTCGCGGAAATGATCTGGTTCATGGTACGGGGCGACCGACCATCTGGCGCGCAGGCCCGGTTGTTCGAGGCCGCGTTGGTCGCCGCCGTGGACCATGGACCTCAGGCGCCTTCCATCGCGACGGCGCGCATGGCCGTGACCTGTGGGGTGCCTCTCAACAACGCGATGGCCAGTGCCGTGAACATGTTGGGGGATATTCATGGTGGCGCTGGCGAGCAGGCCGTTGCCCTGTACCATTTCGTGGCGCAACATCCTGGCCGTTTGGAGCAGGCGCTGGATGAGTGGATAGAGAGCGAAGGAAAGATTTTGCCTGGCTTTGGCCACCGGTTCCACACCCCAACTGATCCCCGTGCACCGCGCCTGATGGCTTTGGTTTCAGAGGCCGTGAAAAACGGGGCTTGCAATGGTCACTTTATGCGGATCGGGCAAGATATTGAGGCAGAACTGGCACGGCGCAAGGGGAAACCCGTTCCGATGAACATTGATGGGGCCACAGCGGTTATCTACGCCGAGCTTGGCTTTGCACCGCCGCTGGCGCGCGGTCTCTTCTGCCTGTCCCGATCTGTTGGCATTCTGGCCCATGCGTGGGAACAAATGCAGCAGGGAGGCCGGAACAAGGGACCGACCCCGCCTGCCTATCGCTGGACGTACACCGAAACGTAGGTCGCTAGGCAGTTCTGAGCCGAGGACGTTTGGCCACCAGATCTGCCGCTGCACGGGCAATAACCAGTTCTTCATTGGTCGGGATTGTCATGACCACGACGCGTGACAGGTCAGTTGAAATGATCCGGTCATTGTCCGCATTTGCGTCAGGATTCAGCTCGATGCCCAGCCATCCCATCCCCGAGCAAACCCGGTCACGCACCAGACGCGAGTTTTCCCCGATCCCACCGGTGAACACCAAGGCATCGATTCCGCCGAGAATGGCCGCCATTGCCCCAAGCTCGCGCCGAATACGGAAAGTGAAATAGCTGATCGCCTGACGGCTTTCGCGTGTGTCCGCCTTTTCCAGGGTGCGCATATCGTTGGACAACCCGGACAGACCCAACAACCCCGACTTCCGGAACAATAGGTCTGAGATTTCGTCAGCGCTCAGCCCTTCCTGGGCCATCAGATACAGGACCACTCCGGGATCCAGTTGACCGCAGCGTGTACCCATCGGCAGCCCGTCGAGGGCTGAAAACCCCATGGTCGAGCCCACTGATCGCCCTCCGATCATCGCACACATTGATGCACCATTGCCCAGATGGGCCACGACCACGCGTCCTTCGTGCAGAAGCGGCGCTGTTTTTGCCATGTGATCCGATATGTATTCATAGCTGAGCCCGTGAAAGCCATAGCGTCGAACACCTTTGTCGTAATACTCGCGCGGCAAGGCGAAAACGTCGTTCTCCCAAGGGTGATTGCGGTGAAAGGCCGTATCGAAACAGGCAATCTGAACCGCGTTTGGAAAACGTTCCATCGCCGCCCTGGCCCCGGCCAGATTGTGCGGCTGATGCAAAGGCGCAAACGGAGACAGCTTGTCCAGCGTTTGAATGGAAGCCTTGGTCAGCGGCACAGGTGCGTCAATGTCAGGTCCACCGTGGACAACACGATGCCCTACCGCAGTTACGTCGCAGTTAGGAAAAGAGCGGGCCAGCAGGTTCAAAACCCAGTCCAGGGCCGAGGCGTGATCACTGATTTCTCCGGCGGTGCCGCTGGCAAGGACACTTCCGTCGGAAGACTTTGCTTTAACAAGCGGTTCCTGTTCACCAATGTTCTCGACCGCACCGGTGCAAACCATGATTGGATCGTCTTCGGTTAGTTCAAACAAGCCAAATTTCATCGAAGACGATCCAGCGTTCAGTGTCACGACATGTGTCATGTGGGTGCTCCGGTGCGTGAAAGTGAGAAGGAGTCGTGCAGGGCTGCCACGGCGCAGGATGCAAGTCGAGCCTTGTCGTCATCGGCACGGCTGGTCAAAATGATGGGCGCTTTGGCCCCCATGACCACACCGGCCCCTTCTGCATTGGCGATATAGGTCAGTTGCTTGGCCATCATGTTCCCGGCGTCCAGATTGGGCACCACCAGAATATCCGTTTTGCCGGCAACATCAGACACGATCCCCTTGGACCGGGCAGCAGCAAGGCTGACCGCATTGTCCATGGCCAGAGGGCCGTCGACCAACCCACCCGTAATCTGGCCGCGTTCCGCCATTTTCGACAGCAGGGCCGCATCGACGGAAGATCGGATCGCCGGATTGACGGTTTCGATTGCAGAAAGAATACCTGCCCTGGGACTTTCGATCCCCAGCGACAAGGCCAAGTCGATTGCGTTCTGGACAATGTCAATCTTGGTTTCCAGATCCGGTTCGATATTGATCGCCGCGTCTGTCACCAAGAGTGGTCTGGGTTGTCCGGGCACATCCATGACAAAGACATGGGTAAAGCGGCGACCGGTGCGCAGGCCATTCTCGCGCCTGAGCGCGGCTTTTAACAGTTCGTCCGTATGCAGATGCCCTTTCATCAGCGCCTTTGCTCGACCTTCCGCAACAAGATCGACCGCCGTGTTGGCCGCGCTGAAATGATCACTTTGCGGTATGATTTCAATCCCTTCCAACGACGCTCCGATTTCGGCGGCAGCGTTGGCGATTTTGTCCGGGTCACCGATCAGAATGGGGGTGATGATCGTCTCATGCGCGGCCAACAGGGCTCCACCCAAGGCATTGGGCTCTTCCGGAGCCACAACAGCAGTAGGCATAGGCGGCAGCGGGCGTACCTTTTCCAGCATGGCATCAAAATGACGATGACGTTTCACCACCAGCCCAGGCAAATCCAATTCGGCAAACACCATCTCTTTCTCCGGCGCGATCACGACGGCCTGCCCGCTGACGATCACGGCTCCGTCCGATGGGCGCGTAACGACCGTGTCAAAGACAACCTCCCGGTTTGGTCGCTTTTCCAAAACGGTGACTTTGGATACCAGCTCATCACCTGCATGCGCCCTTCCAACAAAGTCAAACCGCTGCGATTTGTAAAGCGTCCCTGCCCCCGGCAGAACGTTCCCCAAGACTGCCGAGATCAGGGCTCCCACGAACATTGCAGGTGCAACCGCTTCTTTGGTGTGGTCGCCGTCGCCGTCTTCGCTGGCTAGATGGAGAGGATTGTGATTGCCCGAATTGTTGGCGAACACATAGAAATCGTCGACCGAGCAAGTGCGGACCAACTCGGCGGTATCGCCGACCTGAAGCTTGTTGTAAGGCTTGTTGTGGTACTGCATGAACTATAGTTTCTGTTTCGATCCATTTGGCGGCGCTGTGAACTCTCTTGCTGATACCCAGTTCAGCGCTCAATGAAAACAATGCATACTGGCTGCCCGTATCGGTCTGCACGCTATTTCCGGTGGGTAACGCCTTCATGTCGTTACACCCGGATAATGTGCAGATTGCAGATCAGGCGCGCTGCTTTCCGCCGCCCTGTTTGCGCATCGAAAGACCGATACGCTTTCTGGGCACATCCACCTCGACAACGCGCACTTTCACAACTTGCCCGGCCTTGACGACCTCATGCGGGTCCTTGACGAAGCGGTCCGCCAGCTGGCTGACATGAACCAGCCCGTCCTGATGAACGCCCACATCCACAAAGGCCCCAAAGGCCGCCACGTTTGTCACGGTGCCCTCAAGAACCATTCCGGGCTTCAGATCGGTTATCTCTTCGATGCCATCCGCGAAACTGGCCGTGACAAAACTGGGCCGGGGATCCCGTCCGGGTTTCTCAAGCTCGGCAAAGATATCCAGAACCGTGGGCAGGCCGAAATCTTCGGTTACGAATTGTTGTGCCCGCAACCCTTTCAAGGACTCTTCATGGCCCATGATGTGCCTGATATCCTGCCCGCAGGCCGACACGACGCGGCGGGCGACTTCATAGGCTTCGGGGTGCACCGACGACGCATCAAGCGGTTCAGCGCCGTCCCTTATGCGAAGAAACCCGGCGCACTGTTCAAAGGCCCGCGGACCCAAGCCTGCGACGGACAACAGGTCTTTGCGCGATTGGAACGGTCCGTTCAGATCGCGATGGGCGACGATGGCTTCGGCTTGCGCGGGGCCCAGTCCCGACACACGCGCAAGCAAAGGTGCAGAGGCTGTGTTCAGGTCAACCCCGACCGCGTTCACGACATCCTCGATCGCAGAATCCAGGGATTGCGACAGGCGGTGCTGATCAACGTCATGCTGGTATTGCCCCACGCCGATGGATTTCGGTTCGATTTTGACCAGTTCTGCCAAGGGATCCTGCAATCGTCGGGCGATGGACACCGCCCCGCGCAGCGAGACATCCAGATCGGGGAACTCTCGTGCTGCCAGTTCCGACGCGGAATAGACCGAGGCCCCGGCTTCGGACACAACCACCTTAGTTGGCGCTTTTACCGTCTTGGGGAGCAGATTCAGCGTGTCTGCAACCAACCGTTCAGTTTCTCGGCTCGCGGTTCCGTTCCCGATGGAGATCAGCTCGATCTGGTGGGCCGAGATCAGATTGAGGATGGTCGCCTGCGCCCCGCGCAGATCGTTTTTTGGTTGAAATGGATAGAACGTATCAGTGGCGACGACCTTACCCGTTGCGTCAACCACTGCCGCCTTCACGCCAGTGCGGATGCCGGGATCAAGACCCAAAGTAGCCCTGGCACCTGCAGGCGCGGCAAACAGCAAATCCTTGAGGTTGCGCGAAAAGACCTGAATTGCCTCGTCCTGCGCCCGGCTGCGCAGATCGGCCATCAATTCGACCATCATAGACAGCGAAAGCTTGACCCGCCACGTCCACCCGGCAACTTTACGCAACCAGGCATCACCCGGTCCATTGCCGCGTGTCTGCAAATGTGCGGTAACAATGGTCTCGGCCCGTGCAGCCCCAAATTCCGGTTCCGGCGCGATATCAAGCGAAACAATGCCCTCTTTTGAAGCCCGCAGCATTGCCAGCGCCCTGTGCGATGGAACATCCGCCCAACGCTCGGAATGGTCAAAGTAATCGCTGAACTTAGCGCCTTCCTTTTCCTTCCCGTCGATAACCCTAGCACTGAGCTGCGCTTCGCGCTGCATGAACATACGCAATTCACCCAGCAGTGTCGCATTTTCCGTCAATCGTTCGGTCAGAATGTCGCGCGCGCCGTTCAGCGCGTCTCGAGGGGTGGCAACGGCTTCGCTCAGGTATGCCTCGGCCAGTGTGTCCGGGTCCGCATCGCGATCGGCCAGAATGGCTTCGACCAGGGGTTCCAGCCCGTTTTCCCGCGCGATCATCGCCTTGGTATGCCGTTTGGGTTTGTAAGGCAGATAGATGTCTTCCAGCTGTGCCTTGGTTTCGGCCCGAGCTATCGATTTGCTCAGATCTTCGGTCAGCTTCCCTTGATCTTTGATAGAATTCAGGATGGTTTTGCGCCGTGCTTCGAGTTCACGCAGATAGGTCAAACGCTCGGACAGAAGACGCAATTGGGTATCGTCCAACCCACCGGTTGCTTCCTTCCGATAGCGGGCGACAAAGGGAACCGTCGCACCGTCATCCAATAGATTGATCGCAGCACCGACCTGATCGGGACGTGCATTGATCTCGGTGGCTATGGTGCGGGCGATACGGTCCAAAGGGGCCTCCTGAAACGGCAGTGGAGTGGCTTCTTAACCAGCCGCTTCAGCAAGGGAAAGTCCCTTGTACCGGTCCGTCGAAAGGTATCAGCAGGTAGCCACTGTTTTTGCGGCTATTTGGCATTTCTTGGACACTACCGTGCGACGGCCTCAACTCCACGGCATCAACCCGCAGTACCCGGTACGCGCGCTTACTGTATGCGCCATTTGCGCTAGCGTCGTCAGGTCAAAAACAGGCAGTTTCGTTTCTTCCTGAATGCGTTTTGCATAAGGGGGAAGATCCGTGCATTCTAATACCACGGAGCGTATTTCAGGCGTATCGCGCTTCAGCCTATGCGCAGCATCCAACACTTCGGCCTCGATCAAATCTGTGTCCATGCGGGTGCGCGTGTTGCGCAGGATGACCTCGGCAAACTCGCTGGTGTGCTGCAAGCCCTGTACGGCAACAGGAACGCCCCCCGCCCCAACGCCTTCGAAATGGCGTTGTGTCAGTGCCGATGAATCCGCTGTAATCACCCCAACCGGCGCGCTGGCCCCGGACATGTGAAAGGCCAACGGCACCTGTATCAGGCTCGAAGCGAAGACAGGCACCGATACGGCCTCGGCCAACTCTTTTTGGAACAGGGCGAGAAACCCGCAACTTCCGGTAATGGCGCGCACGCCTTCAGCCTCAAGCCGTTGCGCGCCTTTTATGAAGGGGTTCAGCAAATCAGGCGTCGGATTGTTCAGCAGCGTTGGCACCGTAACGCCATCTATCATTTCGTACAGCACCGGGAACGGCAGGCTGGAAGGGTTCTTGATATGCCCAGGTGGTTTGGGGAAATAGCTTTCCAGACACAAAACCCCGATTGAGGCTCCGCAGATATTGTGTCCACCCTGGTAGATCGGCATGATGGGTAATCCTTCTTCGAAACGGTGGCTGGCGCGAGTTAAAAGCGTGACAAGGCGAATGAATCCAACGGGATGTTGAGGCGTTGCCCTGACACCAGGTCGGCCACCAACTCACCGGTTTTTGGGGCCATCATCAAACCGTAATGGGAATGACCAAAGGCGGTGAACAGGCCCTTGTGCCCCTCTACCGGACCGATCGCAGGCAAACTGTCAGGAAAAGACGGGCGTCGGCCCATCCAGAACTGCGTATCCGAGGTGTTCAGATCCGGCATCATTGCGCGGGCCTGTGCGGTCAGAAGGGACTGTTTGCGTGGATCTGGCGGCGCGTCGATGCCGCCGAATTCGGCCGTACCGGCCACACGCAAACCGTCCTGCATCGAACTGGCAACCACCTTGGCGTCCACGTCCATCACCGAGTTCTCCAGGCTGGCAGAGGGGGTCGGAAATTGGACATGGTATCCACGCTCGGCCACCAGTGGCACGGGCAAACCCAAGGGTTTCAGCAACTCGGCAGACCAAACCCCGGCGGCCAGCACGACAGTATCGGCGTGGATCGTGCCGGCCGGCGAGGTCAAATGCCATTGTCCGTCTTCCGTGCGCTTTATTTCTTTGACTTCTGTCCGCACGAACTCGGCGCCTTGTTGACGGACCTTGTCGGCCAAAACCGCACCGACCCGCCCAGGAGACGTAACCCGCGCCTGTCCCTTGATCAGGATCGCAGCGTTGAAATCTCTGGAAAGCGCGGGTTCGATCCGGCGCAATTCTGGTCCGTCGATCCGCTCAAGATGTCCGCCTTTTTCCTGCCGGATCAGATATCCCAGATCTTTCAGGTCAGCCTGATCCGGGTTGCGAAACGCGTGGATATAGTTGGAATCAACAATAAGGTCTTCGTGCCCGGTATTTTGCAGATGTCTTCGGTACAGATCTATCGATGGACGGCACAGCACCTCCATTGCGTCCGAAATGTTGCGTACGGATTTCACGCTTGAACTCTTCAGGAATCTCAGGCCCCAGGGTATCATCCTGGGCCAGAACGAGAGCCTGACGGTCAAAGCGCTTTTCGGGTCCAACAGCATCCGAGGGATCGTTTTCCAGATGCCGGGCGTGGCCTGCGGGATCACCGACCACGGTGAGACGACACCGGCATTGCCGAACGATGTCTCCTGCCCCGGTTCTCCACGGTCGATCAGCCGCACGGCAATACCGCGCTCCTGCAAGGAGAGCGCACAACATAGGCCGACGATCCCGGCGCCGATGATGGTCACTTGTTCAGGCATGTCAGACCGTTGCTTGAATTCGGCTACGGGCGATCAACTGTGTGACAATGACAGGAGACGCCACCGCCAATGCGATCAAGTCAGCCGTCAGAGTGGGCGCCACGAAGATAATCCCGGCAACGACCATCAGGATGCGCGACACGAGACCGAGTGGCTGCAACCAATACCCCACGACCGCTGCCGAAAGCGCGATGACACCGGCAATACAGCTGGCTGCGGTATAGGTGAATTCCCAAAGATCAAACCCGGTGGAAGACACGAACAGCAAAACCGGCGCATAGACGAACGCCATTGGCGCGATTACTTTACCCAGACCAAGCGTAAAGGCGGACAGCCCGGTGCGGAACGGGTTGGAATTCGCAATCGCTGCCGCCGCATAGGCCGACGTACAGACCGGAGGTGTGATCTCGGACACCACGCCGTAATACAGTACGAACAGATGGCTTGCGATGGGCGGAACGCCAAGCTGGGCCAACGCAGGCTGCGCGACCGAAACGAGCATGATGTACAGCGCCGTGGTTGGAATGCCGGCGCCCATCAGAATGCAGACGATGGCAATGAAAACCAGCGAGATAAACAGTTGCAAGTCTTCCATCGCAAACAGTTGGAAACTGCCGAATGAGATCATGTTATAGAGATCTGCCGCCAGGTTCCCCGCACCTTGTGTCACCATGAATCCGATGCGGAAACCGATACCGGTGGTGTTGATCACCCCTACAACGATACCCACCGCAGCCGCCGCAGCGCCCACAGCCAGAGAGTATTTCACACCCAGTTCAACCGCCTGCAGCATCTCGGGCACTTCGATACGTTTCTGCGGGTTAAGCGTGGCGATCACCGACAGCCCACACAGGATTGCCGTCATGGTCAGGTCAAAGCCTCCATCCGAGAACTTCCACAGGACGAACCCAAGGAAGGCTGCTGCATAGATCAGTGTCGGAGGTTGCTTGATCCGCGACATGCCCGCGATGACAGCAAGCGAAATGCCACAGAAGGCCGACATAAATGGCGTGTAGCCGGTGAAAAGGACCACCAGCAGGCCGATCAACGGCACGATGTTGGCCCAGCCTTCAGTCCAGACAGCCTTGAGCTGCGGCAACTGTTCTTTCGCCAGACCCTGAAGGTTCAGCTTGCGCGCCATCAGATGCACTACGGCGAAAACACCCACGTAATGCAGAAGTGCCGGAAATATCGCAGCGATCACGATGGTGGTATAAGGCACCTCGAGAAACTCAGCCATGATGAAGGCCGCAGCCCCCATGATGGGTGGTGTGATCTGGCCGCCAGCCGAGGACGCGGCCTCGACGCCGCCCGCAAAATGGCCGGGGTATCCAAGGCGCTTCATGTTGGGAATGGTCAACGCGCCGGTCGAAACGGTGTTGGCCACCGAAGAGCCCGAGATCGTGCCGAAGAAGGCCGAGGATACCACCGATACTTTGGCCGGACCGCCCGTATAGCGACCCGCCAAAATTGTAGCGTTGTCGATGAACAATTGCCCCAGCCCAGTTCGCTGAGCGATCACGCCGAACAAGACAAAATGGAACACGATGGTCGATACGACCCAAAGCGTTACACCATAGATACCTTCCTGCGGAAAATACATCGATGATACGAAGGTTTTGAAGTTCACACCCGGGTGCTGCAACAGCCCGGGAAAATAGGGGCCCAGCAATGCGTAAGAGATGAATACGCAGATGATCAGAGGCAGGACCCAGCCCAACGTGCGGCGTGCAATGTCCAGTACCAGCAGGATGATCACGACCCCGAGAATCACATCATAGTTGTTCGGGTTGCCCATGCGGAAGGTCTGCTCCTCGATCCCCAGAAACGGAATGCCGCGCCAGGCGAAGCCCACGTATAGTGCGGCGATGATGCCAAGCATCATGAATACCAGGTCATAGAGAGGGATATTGCCGACGCGGAATCGGCTGATTTTGAGCGCATAGAGGCTTTTCACCCCGATAATCGGGATTGTGGCGTAGACCAGAATGAACAGCAGGGCCAGATAGATGCCCATATGCCAATGGTCGGCAGGCAAACCGAACCCAGCCGTGAAGAATTCGTAGAACGCAAAAATCAGGGCGACCACGCGCAGCACCTTGCCTGCGGTGGGCGTGACCTGCCGGACAGCGGCACCCTCGTCGAACTGTTCTTCGATTGCCGCAAGTTCCTCGGCCGTCAGTTCGTGGTCATCAAGTTTCTGGGTCTCGGACATGATGGCCCCCCGATTTCGCATAATTCCAGAGTGCGGTGCCCCGACCGGGGCACCGACGACAGGTTTCAGTCAGGTGGGGCTATTGAAGAAGACCGGCTTCTTTATAGAATTTCTCAGCACCCGGATGCAGCGGAACACCCAGTGCCTCGACGCCATCGAGGGCAGTATCAGGCGTGATCTGCTTGCCCTTTGCGTGGCCGTTGTCCAGCAGCTTGCGGGTATTATCGTTCCACATGGCTTTGGTCAGCTGATAAACCAGATCTTCGGACAGGTCCGATGACACAACCAGCATAGCGCTGACCGCTGGGGTTTTGGTTTCAGTGTCAATACCCTCATAGACGCCACCCGGAATGGCCGAGGGGATATAGGCAGGGATAATCTCGTTAATCTTTGCCAAATCTTCATCGTTGAAAGAATGCAGGTTCATCCCTTTGGTCGAAGACAGTTGCACCATTGCGGCAACCGGCCAGCCCGCCGCGTAGAAATAGGCGTCCAGTTGGCCATCGGCCAGACGTTCGGCACTCTGACTGTTGTTCAACTCGGCCTCATCCATGTTGTCACGGTTGACGCCCCAGGCTTCCAGCATTTGCAACACAGCGACCTGCGTTCCCGAACCAGCTTGCGCGATACCGACGCGCTTGCCTTTGAGATCACTCAGATCGTTGATGGTCTGACCCGCGGGAAGAACCAGGTGCAGGTCTTCGGGGAACAGGTTTGCGACGATGCGCAGATTCGGGTGGGGTTTGCCTTCAAACTTTCCCTCACCCAGATACATCGAACGGGTTACATCAGCCGCGGCCAGGCCGGCCTCAAGCTCGCCGTTTTGCACGGCGGCATTGTTGAAGACTGATGCGGTTGTTGACTGTGCGATCGCGATCAACCCGGGCACGCCGCATTGTCCGCCCTCTTCACAGGGGCGTGAGCCCGGAGGGGCCGAAATCCCGTTGGCGATGGTCCCGCCGATCGGGAAATAAGTGCCGCCTGCACCACCGGTGCCGATGCGGAAAAAAGTTGGATCCTGTGCAAACGCTGGTGCAGCCAGTGCGCCAGCCAAAGCCAAACCCGTCAGGCATTTCAAAAATCTCATCGTAAGCTCCCAGTTTTGGATCATTGGATTCGGTTTGTCCGAACTCTGATCCAATCAGCCTATGGAGTTTTATCATAAATACAAATTTGTTATATTTAACAAAACGAAAGTTTACCTTATGTATTGAGCATGAACCTTGCTCAATTGACAGTTTTTCGTGAGGTGATGGAAACCGGGTCCATATCTCAGACCGCAAAGAAGCTGAACCGGACACAACCCGCGATCAGCCTGGCAATCAAGAACCTGGAAAGAAGTCTTGGACTGACCTTGTTCGAACGAAAAGGTCGGCGTTTGATCCCGGTGCCCGAGGCGCACTACCTGTTGGCGGAAACCACTGGGATACTGGACAGATTATCAACGGTTTCCAGCACGATGCACGGGCTTCTTAAAGGAAGCTCAGGCAATCTGAATATTGCTGCAATGCCGGGACCGTCCATTTTTGCCTTTCCGAATTTCATCAGCCGCTCGGTTGGCGGGAACCCGGCCATCCGGGTTACGCTGTCGACCCGCAGTTCGCCCCAAATAATGGAACTTGCAGGCACCCAGAACATCGATTTCGGGTTTGCCGATTTCGAGCATCCGATCGGAAAGAAACCACAATTCACGGCAGAAATCATAAGTGGAGATTGCTTTTGCGCAATGGATCGAGACAATCCGCTGGCTCAAAAAAAGACCCTGACGATTTCAGACCTCGATAGCGTGCCAATGGGTGGGCTGTACGACACACACCCTTTTCAAAAGAAAGTGCAGCGTGCTTTTCAGATGGTTTCTGCGTCTTACAAACCAAGCGTGACATGCCAGTATTTTCTGCCGCTCATACCCTTTGTCGGATCGGGACAATGCTGCACTATAGTCGATCCTTTGACCGTTGCGACAGAACGAAATCTAAACATCTCAAATGGCCGTGTCGTATTCCTGCCTTTCAAGGACCCGCTCAGATATGAATATGCGATCCTTACGCCGGATCATCGCCCCCCTTCACAGTTGGCGTTGAAAATAAAGGCGGGCTGGAAGGCGGAAGTTGTGTCTATGCTGGTTCAGACCAAGGCCAATCCGCGGACAGAAGATATCTGAAAGAAACGTGGCTGACCTGCAACTCAACCGACAACTGGAAAAACTCACGCGTCGCGTACCATGGAGGCTTCCAGAGTTGATTTGAGCAGTTGTGGATCGATTGGCTTGTATAGAAGGGGCAACTTTGCTTGCTTGCATTGCTCGACAAGCTCAGGTGATCGATTGGCTGTAATAATACAGCCAGGCAGATGCCCAAATTCATCTGTCAGGGCGCGCATGGCGTCCGTCCCTGTTTTCCCGTTGTTCAATTGATAATCTGCGACGACAAAGTCTGGAAGGATGCCTATCTCGCGCAGAAGACTGATTGCTTCGTTTTCGCTTTCGCATTCAAGAACTTCGACGCCCCAGGATTCGATGGTCATAGTTAAAGCGTTGCGCAGATTTTCATCGTTTTCGATCAACAAAGCGATGGCGTTGCCGGGCACATTGAAACTTGGTTTTTGTATCGCTGAAGAGCCGAGGGAAATCTCTGGCTTCGCTTTCGTCAAAGGTATCTCGACCGAAAAGCCCGTCCCCTTTCCGACTTCGGAATGAAGATGGATGGGGTGCTGTAGCAACCCACAGGCCCGCTCAACAATCGCAAGACCCAACCCCATGCCTTCGGCAGCGCTGGCATCCGAATGCAGGCGCTGAAATTCCTGAAACACAATATCTCTTTGATCTGATGCTATGCCGATGCCCGTGTCCCAGACCTCCAGGGCAATTGCGTTTTTGCGATGCCTGACACCGACAAGAACTTTTCCGGTCTCGGTGTACCGGATCGCGTTTGACAACAGGTTCTGCAATATCCGCCGAAGATAACTGGCATCGCTTGTGACCAAAGCCTTCGTGTCGACAAAACGCAATTTCAGACCTTTGGCTTGGGCGACGGGCCGAAAAGCGTCCTCCATTTGTGAAAAAAGCTCGCCTACCGACACCGTAGACAGATGCGCCGTGGCTCGACCGGAATCCAGCTTAGATATATCCAGCAAGGCTTCCAGAATGTGTTCGACACTGTTCAGTGCACTTTCGGCTTTTGCTGCGACGCTCCGGGCGGAGTCTTTGTCCAAGCCGCTGCCCAGTGACGCAACATAAAGTTTTGCCGCAGACAGAGGTTGCAGCAGGTCGTGGCTGGCGGCTGCCACAAAGCGCGATTTTGATGCATTCGCCCGCTCGGCCTCATTTAGCGCATCCGCAAGTTCCATTGTGCGCGACGCCACACGCTGTTCTAGCATTTCCTTGGCTTCGTACAAAGCTTCAGCAGACTTTCGTTCTGCAGTCACATCAGTAAAGGAGATCACAAATCCCCGGTCAGGCATTTCCTGGGCAAAAACAGACAGTATTTTTGATCGCCCCCGATGCATCTGGAATTGAAGAGGGCGGCGAGAAGTCTGCCGGCTGACCCAATTCAGCAGATCCGCCTCGGTAATTCCTTTCTCAAAGCTGATGTTGTCGCTGAGGCGATTGGACAGGGTTTCAAATCGTGTGCCCATCTGAAACTGCGTGATCGGTATGGCCAAAAGCTCGCTTGCGCGGGTGTTCCATCCGATCATGCGGTGCTTGTTGTCAAATATGCAGACGCCCTGATCGATATGCTCAAGCGTTGCGCGGATCAGCCTTGCCTTGTCGTCAAGAATGCGAACCCTTTCCTGCCGCTCGATCCGCATGATGTCTGTTACGTCGGTTTGCAGGATCACAGTACCACCGTCTGGCGTGCGGTGTTCAGACACTTGAGACCATCGATTGCCGGCAAGACGAACATTGAACACCACGTGGTCATCTGCGTGGCGATCCAAGCGGCTTTTGGCCCAGTCCTGGGAAGTCATTGTCTCTGGCAGGGACAGGAACCCGGATTGGCTGACCAATTCTACATACTCGGTAAACCGCAAGCCGGGGCTCAGCTGTTCCTGAATGTCAGGCATATGCAGCCCAAACCGGCTGTTGCACAGCACCAGTTCTTCGTTGCGATTGAACAGAGCAAACCCTTCCTGCACCGTTTCGATCGCGTTCGCCAAATCCGCCCGCGCCGCTTCGGTTTCCTTGTTGGCCTGCGCCAACCTGGCGTTGGAGTCATTCAGAAGCTCAAGCGCGCGTTCAAGCTCATCCGTTCGGGCGCGAACTTCTTGCTCCAGAACCGCTGCGCGCTGAAACTGTGCATAAGCCGCGCCCGAGGCGTCGGTGGATTCCTCGACACGCCGCATGAGGGCCTCGACGATTTTCCTCAGCTTTTCGTTCTGACGATCAAGCGTATCCGAGGGATCTGTGAGATGCTCGATCATGCCTTACTCTTTCTCGGGCGGGTAAATAGCAACGCCGGTCAGGGTCTGGTTCACATGGATCGAATTGTATTGTTCTCCGTAGGTCGAGAAACCGACCACGTGATTGCGGGACAGGATGTTCGAGATCTCGTGCGTCTTCTGCTTTTCCTGAGCCTCCAGCCGACGAAGAATGCAGTCACAGCCCAGAATGGTGTCGGGTTGCTGTTTGTCGGTCAGTAGCCCGATTTCTTCCTGCAGGTGTTCGACCATGTCTCGGGGTTCTGCCAGAGTCAGAACCAGCCCCTCGTCAATAGCCGAGAAAAAGACGAGATCCCCGTTACCCGCCACCTGCTGAATTGCGCGAACATGGTGTTTTCCACCGATTTGCACAACGACAGGATGGGCCGCAAAGGTAAATGTCGTCAATTGTTCCGGGTCTTTGCCGAGAATACGGGCATATTCGCGCGCAGCGGGTTCGGCATTGATTTCCTGAACGATGCGTTTGGCCGGGTCCGCCTTGGTCACCACCATGCGGCGGGCGGTGGGGACGAGGTGATCGGTTTTGAACACCTTTATCGGACACCGCGTGCGAACCTGGGTCAGTATGGCGGCATTGCTCCGTGCCTGCCCCTGATGCAGAACATAGGTGCGCCCGAATTGGGTTCCATCCCCCGCCGATCCACCGAACAATGGTACCGGCCCAAGCCCTACCGCCAATTCCGACGTCAGCTCATCTTCTTTTGTCGACAACCCGTCGATCATCAGGAAGGTGAATTCATGATCCCACTCCGGCGCGTTTTCCATCATCGCGTTTCTGTTGTGGATCATCTCTTTGATGATGCTGTCGGCGTCGAACTTGTTCAAGTCCGGAACAAGAACCGTGCATATTTCGAAATGGGATCGTGGCAGGCCGATCGCGACGATCTGGTCTTCACAGTAACCACTATCCGCCAACTCTCCTGCGGTGGTGCAACCAACTACCGGGGTTGGAGCAAAGGCGTGCGCGGCTTCCACAATCACGGCGGATGCATCTGCGTTCGGGCTGACAAAAAGTATGACAAGCGCTAGCGGATCATCACCCAGCTGGCGTTCGAGCGTCTCGATTGACTGCCCGGTGTCGTGTTGTGCAAAAGCCGTTTTAACGATGCCTGGCGCACGGGCTTGGGCTGTCGCCCACCCGACTGCTTGGTCCATCGTGCCTCCTCCCTAAAAGCGCGACGATGACATGAGAGTATGACGCTTAGCCTTGGTCTTGCAAGACACTGGCAAAGGACGCCTTCTTAGCGATCAGAACCGCCTGTGTGCGGCTTTGTACACCCAGTTTTCGCATTATTGCGGTCACATGTGCCTTGACCGTGGTTTCAGCAATCGACAGGTCATAGGCGATTTGCTTGTTCAGTTTGCCTTCGCAGATCAGTTGCAGGATGCGCGCCTGCTGATTTGTCAGCGTTACAAGGCGATTTACCGCGTCGCTGTGTTCGTCCTCTTCCGTTCCGTCAATCAAAACGCAGCCTTCAGGCACAAAGACATCGCCGGAATGAACTGTCTCGAATGCAGTGCGGAACACGTCTCGCTGACTGTGCTTGGGGACATAGCCTGATGCACCGGCCTGTATCACCTGACTGACGACGCGGGTGTCGGTCAGCGATGACACGACAATTACCGGAGCATTTGCTGCCGCCTTCAAGCGGATAAGGCCATCCAGCCCGTCCACATCCGGCAGGTTGAGATCCAGCATAACGGCGTCAGGTTTCAGTCCACTTGCCAGCAGATCCATCGCGCCCTCCAGCCGGTCTGCCGTGTGGATTTCTCCAATCTGTGCCACACTTTGCAAAGTCATCGACAAGGCGTCGCAAAACAAAGGATGGTCATCAACGATCAGCACTTTTTCGAAATCGTTTCTTGCGGCGGATTCAGCAAGCATTGGGTATAGCCTTTTGCATTCAAATGGTCTCCAGCCTAACCAATCCTAGCAACGAAAGAAATCCACGCATACTGGCGGAAGGTCGTATAAAAACGCGCGCCCAGATCAGGGGCGCGCGTCAGAGCTTTGTATCGTCCTGGGTCAGTTAGCCGAAGCCAGTTCCTTCGGCAGGCGGAAGGTCCACAAGGTGCCACCCTGGTTCAGGTAGTTGACCTTCTTGGCCACCTCACCACCCCAGAGCGGAACCGCGCCGCCCCAGCCGGAAATGATCGAGACATACTGTTCGCCGTCCTGTTCCCACGTAACGGGTTGGCCGACGATGCCCGAGCCGGTCTGGAACGACCACAGTTTTTCACCGGTTTCGTCATCCAGCGCGATGAACTCACCTTCGGGCGTGCCGAAGAACACCAGCCCGCCAGCCGTCGTCATCACACCTGACCACAGCGGCGCATCGTTCTTGTATTCCCATTTCCATTCCCCGGTATCCGGATCAATCGCCTTGAGCGAGCCGATGTGATCTTCGTAGTTTGGCTTGATTGTAAAGCCTGCGCCCAGATAGGCGGCACCCTTTTTGTAGGAGATCGGCTCATTCCAGATATCCATGCCCCATTCGTTCGATGGCACATAGAAGTTACCGGTACGCTGCGAGAAGGCCATCGGCATCCAGTTTTTGCCGCCAAGGAAAGAAGGCGACGCAAAGATCACTTCACCCTTCTTGCCATCAGCCGCTGTCGCCGGATCGCCAGGGCGGTTGTCTTCGACAAAGATCGGGCGGCCGGCCTCATCAATGCCTGACGACCATGTGATATCCTTGACAAAAGGATTGGCTGAAACAAAGGCGCCATCTTCGCGGTTCAGAACATAGAAATACCCGTTGCGATCAGCGGTGGCGAAACGCTTGTTTCCTTCACGGTCGGTATAGGCCACGACCTCATTTACACCGTCATAGTCCCAACCTTCGCGTGGCGTCGTTTGGAAGTGCCACTTGATGTCGCCGGTTTTCGGATCGATTCCAATGCGGCTGGCCGCATAAAGGTTGTCTCCGGTATTTCCTTCCGTCGGCGTACCCGCGTTACGCAGCCACGAGTTCCACGGTGCCGGGTTTCCGGCCCCGAAAACAAGCGTATCCGTGTCCGCGTCATAGGAACCGCCCAGCCAGGTCGCGCCACCGCCGGTTTTCCACATGTCGCCGGGCCATGTTGCATTTAGCTCGCCTGTCATGGTGCTTTCTTCACCGTTCAGCGTACCCATATGGCCTTCGATGACCGGGCGTTCCCACACCAGATCGCCGGTGTCCACGTCACGGGCCTGCACGGTGCCAACGATGCCGAATTCACCACCGGAATTTCCGGTAATCACCAGCCCGTCGACGATCAGCGGAGCAGCTGTGTAAGAGTACCCCGCCTTGTAGTCAGCGATTTTGTCGCGCCACACAACGTCACCGGTGTCTTTGTTCAGGGCCACAATCCGGGCATCAAGCGTCCCGAATATCACCTTGTCACCGTAAATGGCGGCACCGCGATTCACCACGTCGCAGCACGGGAGAATGCCTTCGGGCAAACGCGCATCGTATTGCCAAACCTCTTTGCCGGTCTCGAGATCAATCGCATACAGGCGCGAATACGAACCGGTGATATACATCATGCCGTCATAGATCAGCGGCTGGGTTTCCTGCCCGCGCTGCTTTTCACCACCAAGGCTGAATGCCCAGGCAGGCAACAGGTTCTTGACGTTGTCCTTGTTCAGCATGTCCAGCGGGCTATAGCGCTGCAAGTGGCGCCCCATGCCGTTTGTTACGACCTGGGTCGTAATAGTCTGGTCGTTGGCCAGATCGTCCTCAGTAACTTCTGCATGGGCCACGCCCGCTGCAATCACACTTGCGACCGTCGCCATTATAAACCGGTTCATCGGTGTCCTCCCTAGACTTGTGTCTTCCCTCCACGCCGAATCCCCGACAGATCGGAGCTGTGGGCGTGAGTATTATTCGCAAGGGGGTCTTTCGGCGAAATTGCACAATGGTCGTAGGGAGGGAGTCACGGATTTCAACTAGTGTGGTGCGTGTTTTTGGGGCTCGGAGGAAACAATGCAGAAAGTTCTTGCAGGGCTTATCGTATTGGGGTGGTCCGCCTGTCTGCCGGCCAGCGCTGACCCACTAAGCGGAAAAAAGCAGGTATTTTTGATCGGCAATGGGGCGGGCAAAACCCTTGTCGGGAACATCAGCTTTAGCCCGGAAGGCACCTTTTCTGCTTACAAAATCGACCTTGCCATTGGACCGTTCACCGAACACTTCCTGTCCATGCGTCCGTTTCGATGCCTGGAAGGACCGGACAAACACTGGTGCCATGTCCCTTATCCCTACGCTCTGCAACGTAAGGTGTCTGTAGTTGATCTGACCGATCTGGAATACGACCTTTTGTTTATCCACAAAGGTGCAACCGAATACGGCATCAATATGTGGAACGGCGTTTACTATCAGCTCCGGATCGATGGTGATCGACTGGTCGGAGAGTTGCACGAAATGGATATGGGTCTGCTGGCGGTCCCGCCGGCTGAGGGTGAACTGAGGCCGGTCACAGATAAGGACATTCACCAAGCCGAACCGGACAGCCATTGGCTGCCGCGGCTTGTCATCGAATAGCTCTACTGAGCCGAGATACTGCCCAGATACGCCAAAATAAAGTCCTGAACCGTGCGATCTTCGATCCCGACATGGCGCATTTTTGTGCCAGGCATGAACCCGTCGTTATCTTCCATCCATGCCCGCAACGCTGCGGGCGTCCAGACGATCCCGGACCCGGCCAGTGCTTCGGAATAATCATACCCTTCGACGGTTCCGGCGGCCCGACCCAAGATATTGTCCAGTGGAGGCCCATAGCTGGGGTCAGTGGAATCAGGGGCGTGGCAGCGTCTGCATTCTGAGTAAAACAGCGTTTCTCCGGCTTCGACCTTGACCTTATCAAAAGTGCTTTCGGCAAAAACAGGATATGGTGAGACTGCAAATGCGGCCAAACCGAGGGAAAGGATGATGTGTTTCATGTGATCCTCCGACATTTGTGCAAGGATACATGCCGCACATCATTGGGCGGCTTGACTCACATCAAGAAATTCGCCGCCGAGCCTTATCCTTTGGTCGTAGAAATCTGACAAAAACGAGGATTCAGAATAGAGGCGCGTATTTCCACTCATCCGCATCAGGGGTTACTTCGTTCGGGTCGTAGCCCGAGTCCTGCAAGCGTTTGGCGATTTTCAATCCGTCCCGAGCAGCCGCGTCGACATAGGCGCGCCCGAGCCTTTCGTCTTTCACAACGCCATGTCCACGCAGCAGATTGAGACCGAAGTTGAACTTGCCCACCGGGTCCCCCAGGTCAGCCGCGCGTTTGTCCCATGCCGCGGCCGCGTCAGGGTCGTAGGGACCACCCAGCCCGTTATTGTCCAACTGACCCATCCACGTCATTGCGCCGGTATAACCTGCCTCAGCACAGGTTCTGAACAGGGTACGTGCCATATCATGACGGCCGGACTTCGTCATGTAATAGCCTGACGCACAGGATGTCATATCGGTGACGCCGTTTTCGATATTGCTCATGACTTTGCCCCACCCGGTGTCTTGCGGATTAAGCGTGCCGTATTCGTCCTCAACCGTCTGGGCTGAGACGGCTGTGGACAAAAGCAGTGCAACAGTGGCGGTGCGGAACATGATCAAACCCTCCATCTGGCCACCACAATAGCCGACCGGGTTCGGAAATTCACGCCTGCGATGGTCGTAGACGCGATAATCCTTTGAGCGCTTGATCCCGCGTGACGGGTCGTATCCCCACAGTGACCACCAAAGAAAAACTACTCCGGCAAAGATCGCCCCTTAAAACGCCTATGCATTGAATTGCCCGTAAGGGCGGCTCGACAGCATGGGTGAAGGGATAGAACGCGCAAATATCGCGCGATAAAACTGAACTTTTTGACATTTTCCAAAGTGCATTAATCGCGGAAGACAGATTAACCGCGGAAGACAGACAGAACATCGGCAAGATGAGGAAGTTCATCACACCCGCGAAGTTTTCAAGCTGTTTGATAACGGATGAACGCGCAAAGCTTCGCGAATGAGGATAGCGCCTAGTGCGATCAATCCGGCCTTCGTGTCGGCGCACCGATTTTCAACAGGACCCCTTGCTGCAACGGCATTCCTTTTTTGACCTCTTCACAGGCGTCTGCTGAGGAAGGCGGCCGCGATCCTGACCAGCGCCAGCCTCGGCTGCTATGTGATGTCAAAGCCAGCGATTTCGATCGATCCCTGCGTTGTAGTAAACAGCCGCGTGAGGAGGGAAAACCGTGTCGCCTTACCTGCACCGTTAGGCCCCTACAGCGCGTAAACCCGCCTTACGGGACGTGAATACTTACGTCTTCAAGCGCGTTTTTCACCAAAGGTGTAACTGACGTTTTGGACCGAAAGCCCTGTCACTTAATGGTTATTTCGAGTCGCTGTGTTTCCCCGGTGCTTCCCGGCACCTTCAGATGGTAACTGCCTGGCTTAAGCGCGACAAAGCCTATTTCCATCTCGCCTGCTTCGTCGAACTCGATGGAATCAAGTCCCAGAGGACGGATCTCCAGACCTTCGACGACGATTTCGTCGATCCAGATCGCCCGGAAGAATTCAGAGCCGGTGATCGCCAACTCCTGACTACCGTCACCGTGAATCTCGAATTCGTAATACGTGCCGGACTTCAATTCCCAAGGGGCATCAGCCAGAGGCACACCTGCAGACAGAGTAATTGGCGATAAGTCTTCTTTGTTTTTAGCTGAGAGAATGCCAGCCAGACCAAAGCCTTTGTCATCCTGGGCCAGCGCCAAATTGGGTAGCGCCACGGCCAGCACGGCAATTGAGCGGGCAAAATGCTTCATTTTCGGGTCTCCTGAAAGTGCTTAATTCGTCGGGCGGAAAGCTGCACCCCAAGGGAAGCGCCCGACCTTGATCGTTTTGATGGGTTCACGTTTGGCGACGTCTATAACGGTGACATCCCCGGACACGCCGTTTGTGGTGAACAAAAGCGACTTGTCCGCGTTGAATTCCATGTGCCAGACGCGGCGCCCGACCAGGATGTAATCTTCGACCTCGAAAGTTTCCGAGTTAACGGCAGCCACGTGGTTCGACGGACCCAGAGCAACAAAGGCGGTTTCATCCCCGTTCGATAATTCAAAGCCCACTGGCTGGACCCGATCAGGGTGGACACCATCCACCTTGAACTCGATTTTGGCCTTCTCGGCCTGTGTCGCCACATCAAAAACAGTGATTGTGCCGCCGATTTCAGAGCTGACCCAAAGCTCGGTTCCATCTTTGACGAATTCAGCGTGGCGAGGGCGTGAGTCGACCAGAGTGTTGGCGAACAACTCCTGTGTTTCGGTATCAATCCAATGAGCCATATTGGTGGTTTCGGAAGTGGTGATGGCGATCTTTCCATCGGGTGAAACCGCCATTCCTTCCGGTTCGATACCCACGTCAATCTGGGCAATCACGCTCCGCGACACCGTATCGACGACAGTTGTGATCGCGTCATCTTCGTTGGCTATGTACAGATGCCGATCATTGGGATGCAAAACGAACTGTTCAGGGTCTTCGCCCGACGGCAGATCATGAAGGATTTCTCCGGTTTCGGGGTCCATTACCTGCACCGAATCGCTGTCTGACGCACAGATGTAAAGAACGGAGTAGTCCTTGGAAAACGTGATCCCTCGTGGTCGTTCACCGGTTTCAAGGGTGCGGATCACTTCAAACGTTTCGATGTCGATCACACTGAGCGTGTCGTCTTTTTCGTTGCTTACCCAGATTTCATCTGCGGCTGCCGGAGCGCAAAATGCTGTTGCAGCCAAAAGGGTGGCTACCTTCATCTTCATTCCTCCTTAAAGGCCGTGCACTGGCTTTCGGGCTCATCAATGCCAAGCGTATCCAGTTCCGTTCGTTGATGCAGGAAACCCTCGAGCGGTGCGAGGGCCACGACAGCCCGTTCTGTCACCAAAGGGATTGGTTGGCGCAACTGGCCATTCCAGGCACGAAAGTTCATCGCCCGGCCCTTGAAACCCGCCAATTCAAATCTATCCGACAGAATGTATTCCCGCAGAACAGCAGGATCGCCAGATTGTGTTCGGGTCACGGCCTCGCCCAATGACCGAAATGCAGCCCATGCCGCGTAGTCGATTGACCTCATCGGTCGTCCTGTTTGATCGGCGAACCGGCTCTGCAACTGAACCGCCCCCCATTGCTCGACCACGGGCGACCACGTCACCGGTCGCAACCCTTCCGAACCTGCAACCGGTCTTGGTTCCCACGTGTTGAACGGTATGTAACGGGCAAAGTCGTTCAGTTCATCAGCTACCAGCAAGACATCGTAATCCCCGAAATCCTGAGTAAAAACTGGAACTTCCTGGGCCGCATTACGTCTCAGGTCAGCATCAAAACGCCAGGTCTTTTCTGCACGAAGTTCCAGTCCGAACTTGGTCAGCGACTGTCTGAAGGCGTCTGCAAAGGCCACGTCCGACAAGTGCTCTCCGGTGATCAGAACCAGATCGTCCCAGCGCCTTTTGACCAAAAACTGTGCCAGTGCGTCCGTGCGCATCGCGTCAGACGGCATAGTGTGCAGCAGGTTGGCGCGGCAGGTGGTATCTCTTAAGTCGCGATCAGGTGCAGACGCGTTGAACAAGATGGCTTCGGCAGCCTCCGGAAGGTCAGCCACAGCCAGTTGCGCCCGCGCCGGAGCGTCCAAAATCAAGAAGCCTGTCTGGGACAGGGCCTGACGCGCTGCGGCCAGCCAATCACCGTCTTGAGGGACCGTCATAACTGTCAGTTCGTACTTGTGACCCAGAAACTTGGCCGTCGTCAGATTGTCTGTCAGTGCCAGTTCCGCACCTGCCGCACCAAGGTCTTCAGGTATTTGATCAAGGTTGGACAAAACCGGTGGGCGCTCAACCTGTTGCTGCAGGTAGACAACAGAAACGGCAACCTCAGCCGCGGCCACCATTGGTAACAAAACAAGAGTTGCAAAGACGCGAAAAAACATGGCCGTGTTTGCTCCTCCTCCGATGCTGCTCCACTAAAATGGGTCCTTGGGTGGCATGCCATTCGACCTTAGTCGCAAGCATTGGCTCATCTGCAACCAAGGTCGAATTTCATGGCGTTTGTCCCTGGGCTATGACCGGGGTAAGCATCAGAAGGAGGAGACGATGCGTCTTGTTTTTTTTAACACAGCGCTGGCTGCCCTGACCGCAGGCGGTATGGCGTTTGCGCACGGAGATGTCGCCCCGCAACCTGTGAATACAGATGCCTTACCGGATGTGGGTGAGGAATGGTTGATCGAAAACCCCTATCGCGATCAGGGTGAGGACGTTTGGCAAGCCGCCATCGAAATAGGCGATTCCGGATACAATCAAAACTGCGCGCGCTGCCATGGGTTGGGCGTGGTTTCCGGCGGTTTGGCACCTGATCTGCGCTACCTCGAGGCTGAAGAATACGGCGACGAATGGTATATGGAGCGGTTCCGCGAAGGGTATACTCAGAACGGGATCACTAAGATGCCGGCCTTCGGAGAGTTATTGGGGCAAAAGGCCGCCTGGGCCATTCGCACCTATATCGAAACGCGACCCGATGACGGCGCGCTGGACGATCATAGTGACCGCCTGAAGGAAATCCGCGACCTGCTGGCCTCTATGGCCGATGGCGGTGAAGGCGATGCCGCTGCCCTTCAGTCTGAGCTCAACGAGATTGCAAGCACCATAGAAACAGGATCGGGTGCCCCTGTGGCTGACAGCGTGGCCTTCCGTGCCGCTGTTCTTATCTCGGGCGACAGTCCTGATTTCGCGGAAGCAGCAGAACAACTGACAATTGGATTGTCTGCCGCGCAATAGGGCGGCAGACTGAGGCACATGATCGGACGCTCACTTTTTCTCTCCCTGTTGGCTGCCACCCTTTCAACCGGGATGGCTATGGCTAGATGCGAGGATCATGTGCCTCAACCCAAACCACAAAACGCCAGCCGGGATATCGTTGGCGCCGATCTCGATACCATTGTCGAGCGTGGCTATATCGAATTCGCCGCCTATGACGATTTCCCACCATGGTCCTATGAGAAGGACGGCAGGATACAGGGCGTGGACATCGACATAGGCAGGTTGATTGCCGAGGAGCTGGATGTTGAAGCGCGTTTCAATCTGGTGGCTGCCGGAGATAACCTTGAGGCCGACCTACGCAACTGGATCTGGAAGGGACCCCTGATCAACGGGCGGGTCGCAAATGTGATGTTGCACGTTCCGTATGACAGCGAATTCGCCTGCCGGGTCGAACAGGTGGTTTTCACCGGGCAATACCATGACGAGGAAATCGCCATCGCATATAGCCGCGATGCCTATCCAGACGACCCGCCAGTTCCTGCGTATTTCCGGTTCGACACCGTCGCAGTAGAGAATGATTCGATTGCTGATTTCTATTTGTCGGCATTTCCTGGCGGTCAATTGGCCCAAAACTTGCACAGATATCCTACCGCTGCTGAGGCAATGCAGGCGCTTGCCGTCGGCGAGACAATGGCGGCCATGGGACCACGTGCCCAACTTGAAGCCGGACTGACCCCGGCGCTGGACATCCATGCCCCACCCCTGCCCGGCTTCGCAGTCAGCTCATGGACCAGCGGTGTGGCAGTTCATTTCGCTTACCGCGGTCTCAGCTATGCTGTTGATGATGCCATCAATGCAGCATTGCAGGACGGGCGCATCGCCGAAATCTTCGAACGTCATGGTCTTACGCATTTGCCCCCGGCGCTGCGGTGACTACACCCAAGGTCTTATAGGCATGGCGGTGAACACCGCGTAGCGTAACAAAAATTACTGGGAGAAGTGAAATGGAACTTAGTGACAGCCGCGTCATCGCCGCGCCGCGATCCAAGGTCTGGGACTCGCTTTTGTCGGCAGAGGTTCTGAAAGAATGCGTGCCGGGATGTCAGGAGATGACAGGCTCGGTCGAAGACGGGTTCGAGGCCACCGTCGTGCAAAAAGTAGGCCCGGTCAAAGCGACGTTCAAAGGCTCTGTGACCCTTTCTGATCTCGTGGCGCTTGAAAGCGTGCAGTTATCGGGTGAAGGTAAGGGAGGAGCCGCCGGATTTGCCAAGGGCGCGGCCGACGTCACGTTGTCGGATGTCCCGGAAGGTACGCTGCTGACCTACAAGGTTGATGCGCGCGTCGGCGGTAAACTGGCTCAGTTGGGGGGGCGAGTCATTGATGGGGTTGCCAGAAAAATGGCCGACCAGTTCTTTGAGAACTTCCAGAATGCGGTCGAACCTCAGGATGCACCCGAGCCCGAACCCTCGGATGAGGAAGAGGCCGGGGAAGAAAAGAAAGGTTGGTTCAAGCGCGTGTTAGGCGGTTGAACCTTTGGAATTCAGGGAGGAGAAAGTCATGAAGATTTCCATGACCGTGAACGGCAAAGCTGTGAGCGGAGAAGTCGAAGGCCGGACATTGCTGTCCGGTTTTCTGCGCGATCATCTGTCTTTGACGGGGACGCATGTAGGATGCGACACCGCGCAGTGTGGCGCATGCGTGGTACATGTGAATGGCGAGGCGGTGAAGTCGTGCAACATGCTGGCTGCTGAAGCAGATGGCGCTGATGTCGGAACTATTGAAGGTCAGGCATCGCCGGATGGTTCGCTGAACGTTATCCAACAGGCCTTTCAGGATCACCACGGCCTTCAGTGCGGATTCTGCACGCCGGGCATGGTGATGAGTGCGGCAGCGCTGCTGAAAGAGAACCCACGCCCGACCGAGGCCGAAATCCGGAAGTATCTGGAAGGCAATCTGTGCCGCTGCACAGGGTACCATAACATCGTCAAAGCAATCATGGCCGCATCCGGTCAGGACGTTGGCAGCATAGCTGCAGAATGATGCCGCTACGGGCGTGATCGTTACGCCCGTGGGATGAGTAAGGGATGCTACAGCATCCGTTTATGGGAGGAGAACAAGCAATGCCCAAAGACAGTGGCATCGGAGCCAGTTCCAAGCGGCGTGAAGACGTACGCTTTCTGACCGGAGCAGGCAATTACACCGACGACATCAACGTACATGGCCAGGCCTATGTACATTTTCTGCGGTCCGACATCGCACATGGCCGTATCAAATCCCTGGATACATCGGCAGCCGAAGGGATGCCGGGCGTGGTCAAGGTTTTTACCGGCAAGGATTTTGAAGGCGTGGGCGGGATGCCCTGCGGCTGGGAAGTGACCGACAAGCACGGCGCGCCGATGCAGGAGCCGCCTCACCCCATTCTGGCGCAGGGCAAAGTACGCCATGTGGGTGATCCCATTGCTGCCGTTGTGGCCGACAGTCTGGAACAGGCACGCGACGCGGCTGAGGCAATCGATGTGGACATCGAAGAGCTTCCTGCCGTGATCGACATGAAAGCCGCCGCGCAAGAGGGTGCGACGCTGGTCCATGACGATCTGAAGAACAACGTCTGCTATGACTGGCAGCTGGGTGAAGCGGACGACGCCAAGGTGAATGAGGTGTTTGCCAACGCGGCCCACGTCACCACTCTGGATCTGGTGAACAACCGGTTGGTTGCCAACCCGATGGAACCGCGCGTCGCTGTAGGCGAATACAAGCGTGGCACGGATGAATATACGCTGTTCACCACGTCGCAGAACCCGCATGTGATCCGCCTGCTGATGTGCGCCTTTGTTCTGGGCCTACCCGAGCACAAGGTGCGTGTAGTGGCCCCGGATGTGGGCGGTGGCTTTGGCACCAAGATCTTCCACTATGCGGAAGAGGCATTCTGCACCTTCGCTGCCAAGGCCTGCAATCGCCCGGTCAAATGGACATCGAGCCGGTCCGAGGCGTTCATGTCCGATGCCCATGGCCGTGACCATGTCAGCAAGATCGAGCTGGCACTGGATGCCGACAACAATTTCGTAGGGCTGCGCACCAACACATACGCCAATCTGGGTGCATACCTGTCGACATTCTCCAGTTCGGTTCCGACCTGGCTGCACGGCACGCTGATGGCAGGAAACTACAAGACGCCGGTCATTCAGGTGAACGTGAAGGCGATGTTTACCAATACGGTGCCGGTGGACGCCTATCGCGGTGCAGGCCGCCCCGAGGCGACGTACCAGCTGGAGCGAGTGGTCGATAAAGCCGCACGCGAACTGGGTGTCGATCCGATCGCTCTGCGCCGGCAGAACTTCATCACTCAGTTCCCCTACGACACGCCGGTAGCGCTGACCTACGACACCGGGGATTACAACGGAACGATGGACAAGCTTGAGGCCGCCGCCGATCTGGCAGGTTTTGCAGCGCGACGGGCGCAAAGCGAAGCCAAGGGCAAGCTTCGGGGCCTGGGCATCAACTGCTATATCGAGGCTTGCGGCATTGCGCCGTCGAACATCGTCGGCATGCTGGGGGCCCGGGCGGGTCTTTATGATGCCGCGACCGTTCGGGTGAACGCCACCGGTTCGATCAGTGTCATGGTCGGCGCGCACAGCCACGGTCAGGGCCATGAGACGGCCTTCCCGCAGGTTGTGGCAGACATGATCGGCATCGACGAATCGATGGTCGAGATCGTGCATGGCGATACGTCCAAGATTCCGTTTGGCATGGGCACCTATGGCTCGCGTTCGCTCGCGGTTTGTGGTTCGGCGATGGTCAAGGCGACCGAAAAGGTGATCGACAAGGCCAAAAAGATCGCCGCCCACCTGCTAGAAGCGTCCGAGGCAGATATCGAGCTGAAGGACGGTCAGTTCAGCGTTGCGGGTACTGATAAATCAGTGGCCTGGGGTGATGTGACTCTGACAGCTTATGTCCCGCACAACTATCCGCTGGAGGTAGAGCCCGGGTTGGAAGAAACTGCTTTCTATGACCCGGCCAACTTTACCTTCCCATCCGGGGCCTATGCCTGCGAAGTCGAGGTTGATCCCGAGACCGGCAAAGTCAGCATCGAAGCCTTCACAGCCGCAGATGACTTCGGCAACATCGTTAACCCGATGATCGTGGATGGTCAGGTGCACGGTGGTATCGGTCAGGGTATCGGTCAGGCGCTTCTGGAAAACTGCGCCTACGATGAAAACGGTCAGCTTCTAAGCGCGTCCTTCATGGACTACGCGATGCCGCGTGCGGATGACGTGCCATTCTACGGTGTCGATCATTCCAGCCAGACACCCTGTACGCACAACCCATTGGGCGTGAAGGGCTGCGGCGAAGCCGGCGCGATTGGCTCGCCTCCTGCAGTGGTGAACGCGGTTATTAATGCGCTGAACTCGGGGGGCAAGGCGGTGGACCACATCGACATGCCGGTAAGCCCGTCGCGCGTCTGGGCGGCGATGAACAGCTGAGAGGAGAGGGCGGACCGGGGGCCAGCCCCCGGACCCCCGAGATATTTTTAGCCAGATGAAGGGCGGATCCGAGCCTTTCGGAAAGGAAAAACGAAATGTACAGTTTCGAGTTTGAGAAACCCTCGACCATTGCTGATGCGGTTGCCGCACTGACGGCCGAAGATGCGCAGGCGTTGGGAGGCGGACAGACGCTGATCCCCACGTTGAAGCAACGGTTGGCGGCCCCCTCCAAGTTGGTGTCGATGAGCGGAATTCCCGAGATGCAAGGCGTTTGCGTCGAGGATGATGGATCGGTGTCGATCGGTGGGGCGACATCGCACGCCGTGGTGGCTCGCGAGGCTGCAGGAGTGCATCCTGCGCTTGCCGCGCTGGCCGGTCAGATTGGCGATCCGGCGGTGCGCAATCGCGGGACCATTGGCGGTTCGGTTGCCAACAATGACCCTGCGGCCTGTTATCCTGCAGGCGTGTTGGGATCAGGGGCAACTGTTGTGACCAATACACGCCAGATCGCAGCCGATGACTATTTCCAGGGAATGTTCACGACAGCGCTGGATGAAGGAGAGATCATCACGTCGATCCGTTTCCCGGTACCGCAAGCGGCGAGCTATCAAAAGTTCCTGCAGCCGGCGTCGCGTTTTGCGCTTGTCGGGGTCTACCTGGCTCGCTTCGCAGACGGAGTACGCGTCGCTGTAACCGGCGCGAGCGAGGACGGAGTTTTCCGGTGGTCCGAGGCTGAACAGGCGCTGAACAAAGAATTTCGCCCTGATGCCCTTATGGACCTGCGCGTGAACCCAGCAAACATGATTGCGGATCTGCATGGGAGCAAAGAATACCGAGCACATCTCGTTTCGGTCCTGACCAAACGCGCGGTTGCAGACTGCCTATAATCCACTCTCAAAGAACTCGAAAAGCCTCGGTGTAATCCGGGGCTTTTTATCCTTGCAACTTGACCACTTTTCCACTGGGGCGAACACAGATCGCGATGTAATCGCCGGCTGCTCGCGCGAGGGTCGCTGCAATTTCAGACTCTGAGGCGTAACAGAATGCTGTTGAAAGCGCATCTGCTGCCGCAGCATCCGGCGCCTGGATACTGACCGTTGACCAAAGCGGTGCGTATTCGCCCATCGGGTCGATGATGTGAGCGCCTCCAGACCGCAGGCGCATGACGCCGGGACTGGACGTAGCGATGGCGCGGTCTTTCAAATGCGTTACTTCGACAAGTCCGTGCACTGGATCCGAGACGCCCAGCAGCCACTGACGACCACTTGCAAAATACTCTCCGATATTGACCAGGACCTTTTCCCACCCGGCCTTGCGCAAGGCGTGTACGACCAGATCGGTGGCGAAACCTTGAGCGATTCCATTCAGGGTAAGCGCTTGACCTTGACCCAGCTGCACTCGGTTCTTGGATAGACGTACGCGATCCCATCCAATCAGCGCTCGAGCGTTTTGAACTTCTTTCACTGAAGTCGCTTGCCAAAGTGGCTGAACCGTCGGATCAAAGCGACCATTCGTGAGGTCGTAAGCCGCATTGCACGCTTGCAAGAGAGACACGAAAGCGGGATCGGGGCTTTTGAGATGCCCTGTTCGGTTGAGTTCAGATAGGGCGGAGTCCGGGCGGTACAGGCTGAACAACGTTTCGCATTTTCCCAAAATGGATCGCAGACTGGCAATGGCGTGTTTTGCCTCCACAGGGTCGGCATCCAGTGTCAGACCGATATCGGCCCCCATGGCGTAGCCCCGCCAACGGGTAGGCAGCGCATGAGATGGAGATGCCAATGCAGCAGCAGAAATGGCCAGGAAGCGGCGGCGATTGATCATTCGGCAGCGACCTCTCTTGTGCGACGACGAGCCGCGACGATCAGAGGAACACAGCGGTTGCGGTCATCGTGTATGGCGACGCAGTCGAGACACTGAAAACACTCATCATACTGGATTTGACCGGTTTGCTTGATCGCGCCATATTTACATTTGACCTTGCACAGCTGACAGGGTGACCCGCATTCGGCACGGCGCTCGATCCAGTCGCGGCCGCGAAGCAATCCGCCTAGCGCAAGGAACGCGCCCAAAGGGCAGACATATCGGCAAAAGCCCTTGAACAAAACCATACTCAATACCAGCCAGAAGACGGCGTAGGCGACGTAATACCATTCCCGGACAAAGAATGTCGTGATTGCCGTTTTGAATGGCTCAACCTCTGCCGCCTTGTCGACCTGATCAGGCGCAGCAAGCACAACCACCAGCAACGCCATTAGAACCGCGTATTTTAGCCACTTCAAACGGTTGTCCCATTTTGGCGTTGGTTCGAATTGGCGTATGCGCAGAGCTTTGCCGAGATGATGCGCGAATTCCTGAAGAGCGCCGAAAGGGCAGAGCCACCCGCAAAACAATCCCCTGCCCCATACGATCAGACCTGCAAGTGTCACCATCCAGATCAGCAACGAGAACGGATCATAGAGCAGGAAGGTGAAACTGCCGCCGTCCAGGGCAGTGCGCAAAGCTCCTAAAACCGTGACGATCGACAATTGCCCCTGGCCCCACCAACCAACGAATATCGTGACAAAGGCCAGAACAGCAAGACGTATGGGAGTAAACAGTGGCTGGGCGGCCAAAGCATTCATTCGTAGTACCAAACCGGCCAACAGAACAGTCAGAAACAGGCTCAGAATGATCAGATCGGATTGGCGATTTCGCAGCGCTTCAAGCCAGGGCGGTGCCGGTGCAATCTGCTCTGGTCGATCAAAGAACTTCTCAGGAGTGACGTGTGCAACCTCCAAAGTGACAGAACCAGTTTCAGGCTGGAACATGCCATGTTCGCGAACCGAAAGAACCTTTAGCACCCATTCCCGGGAAGGGTCGAAGCCCAAGCGCCGGTCAGTGCGCAAGATCATGGCGACACCATCGGGTATGTCGTCGGCCAACTCGACCAACAGATCAGCGTCCCGCAGAGCGACAGGCAAACCGCCCTGTTCTGCCGAAACCCAGTCGGGTGATGTATTGCGGACGAAATCTTCGCTGACCAAACCATGGCGTGCCGTTTCGATCACAAGGATCGGTTCGTCATTGTCCGAGATTTCCATGAAGCGCTGTAACTCTTCATAACTGTCTTGGGACAAGACAGCGCGAGCGATGGACTTCGGACCCACATCTACAACCCAGAGGTCCAGATAAGGGTCGTCGGGGTTGTCCTGCGCCTCGGGATCGTCGTCTTCCCACAGGGTGCCATCGAACAGAGCGTCAACTTCCGCATTGGTGTAAACCTTGCGTGTCGCGATGCCTTGACCGACCAGATCCTGCCAGTTGAGTTCCTCTTCATAATCTGGATTCGGAAATGCAGGCGGTGCACTTGCCAATCCCTGCATTTTCTCGCGCGCGACGGCCAAAGCCGCGCCCATGACGGTTTCATGCGCGATCCGCACACTTGCTGTCGCCTTTGTAACCCCGTCCAAATAGACCAATGAGGATCCGCGTGCTGCATCGCCGTACGGGTTTCCGACAACGATCGAATCCGATATCGAAAGGCCCCCATATTGTTCGAAAAATTTATGGAACGGGGCCTCTCCCAGCCCTGAGACAAATATCGGCTCGTTATGTTCGATCAACTGCACGTCCAGAAAACGCCCTTCAAGATCCAGCACGATCAGAATATTGATCGGCGCGCCGGAAAAACCGGGCAGCGGTACTAAAGGTTCCGACTCAAAGACGTACCCCGCTTCGGCCCCACCGGAGTTCAGCAGGCTGTAGACGCCGTTTTCGTTCAACGCCTCTCCCAAGGAGAACGGCGCACGGATGTAGGGCTCCATATCTTCACGCGACAATGGTTCGGCCAAAACCGCCAGGCTGCTGAACAGCAGCATCAGACTTCCCAGGAGCACGCGCATGGTCGAAAGACTAACTTTCCGTCCTGCAATGGGACATTCGACGAAAGTCCTAAGTGCCTGCGCGGCCACCCTCGGGCAGCCCTGCGTTCAATGCTGGCCGTTAAAGCGATTGATTGCCGCAGCCCTGCCAAAGTTGCGAGCACAAGGAACCCGACTTCAGCAGGTGTCACCGGCCCCGGTCTGCAAAAAAGTCACCACGGCACCAAGAGCGAATAAAAGCTCCGGATATGTAGCTGTCCGATGAAGAGCTGAACTTGGTTCATAGCTCAGTCCAGCACATCTTCGACCTCGGGGTGATATTGGGTTTCTTTTACTTCAAAAGGTACGCTCTGCCAAAAAAGAACAGGCCGCCCGGTTAGGACGGCCTGACCCGGTTTTTTCTTAAGCCTATGCTTACTCGGTTGCCTGCGTGCTGCTGGCAGAGTGCTTGTCACGCTGACTGTCGCGGAACAGCGCTTTGGCCAGCGATACGCACATCAGGCCCATCACCATTGTGAACGGAAGCGCACCGATGATCATGGCATTGCGCAGCGCGTCCATCGGGTTGTTTTCACCCGCCGCCAGGATCAGCGCGCCGATCACTGCCGTCAGGATCACACCCCAGATGATGCGGTGCTTGACACCGGTTTCCTGGCTACCACCCGACATGATGGTGTTCATGACCAGAATGCCCGAGTCCGCCGACGTCACCAGGAAGGTCATGATCAGGATCACGCACATGACGTTCAGCATGGACAGCAGCCCACCATCGATCATGTAGGACAGGGTTACGAACAGCTTGTTGGTGTTCGATGCACCGATGATCGCTCCTTCCGCCGCGCCTGCCAGTTCCAGATCGATCGCAGTGCCGCCCAGAACGGTCATCCAGGCAAAGCACACCAGCGCAGGTGCGAACACGCAGCCCAGGATGAACTCGCGAACGCTGCGACCCTTGGAGATGCGCGCCAGAAACAGACCCACGAAGGGCGAGAATGCGATCCACCATGCCCAGTAGAAGGTGGTCCAGCCTGCCTGCCAGCCAAACTGACGTCCTTGCTCACCCGCAGCATATGCCGCGGCCAAGGTTGCTTCGTCCAACTCGGCTGCCGCACCTTCCAGACCGCTTTTGAAGCCGTCAAAACTGCCCCATGCGTTGGTTGCGCCCCCCATCAGGTCTGCGGCGTGTGCTTGCGCTTCAGCCGGCAGGGCCGCTGCGAATGCTTCGGCCGACAGCGGGCCATAGGCATTAAAGCTGAGCGACAGGAACTGCAGGATATAATCGACCATCGCAGTTCCGTAGGTGGTCAAGGCAAAGACAAACGAACCGAAGACCACGAAAGTGCCCAGCAAGATGATCGACAGCACCAAGTTCAGGTTCGACAGGTACTTAACACCACGGCCGACACCAGAAACAGCCGAAATGATCGACAGGCACATGATGACCACCAAACCTGAGATCAGACCAACCTTGCTGGGGGTCGGCACCTCTCCGCCCAGATCCATGATCCACTGGATACCAGTGATGGCATAGAGGCCGTCGATGAACTGGCTGACGCCAAAACCGATGGTTACGGACACGCCGAGGATCGTTGCAACAACGCCCAAAACGTCGACCACATGGCCGAAAAAGCCGTTGACGAAGCGACCAAACAGCGGAGTCAACGCCGAGCGGATCGTCAGAGGCATGTCGCGTGTATAAGCGTAGTAGGCCAGCGACAGACCAGTCACCACGTAGATTGCCCAGGCGTGGAAGCCATAATGCAGGAAAGTGAAACGGTAGGCCGATTGCAGTGCTTCGGGCGTGTTACCTTCGACATCACCAGAAACGACAACCGGATTCGAGCCCCAAAGACCCAGCGGTTCTGCTGTCGCAAAGACCATGAGACCGACACCCAGACCGGCACCGAACATCATAGAAAACCATGAGAAGTTGGAGAACTCAGGCTTTTCCCCTGGCGTTCCCATGACCCGACGACCCGTGGAAGGAATAATCGCAACAACGGCAAGGAAAAGGAAGAAAAACCCGACAATGATGATGTAGAAGCTGTTGAAGACTTCAAGCAACTGGCTGTTCAGGCTTCCCAGTGTGCTGTTTGCATTCGCAGGGAAAACCAGGGCCCAAAGGACCAGCCCGACCATGATGGCCTTACTGATCAGGGCAATTGGGACGCTGTAGTTTTCATAGAATCCGGAATTAGCCGTTTCTATTTCAACGTCCGTGAAAGGTTCAGGTATCGACATATCGCGCGTTCCTCCTTGAGTGTCGTTTTTGTTCTTTAGAAAACAGTGCTGGAAGACACCGCGCTGCACGGTGTGGACCATCATGCACGATGCACAAACTGATGATGAGTTGTGTTCAGCCCAGGTGTGGGCTTGCAGTAAAAACGCGTGCTCCCATTACGTTCCTTACTGCAGATCTCCTCCCGATTATTCGCTGCCAGCCGACATCCCTGGTCCTAGTGATAAGTCAGCATGTCTTTGAACATGATCGCAGCGTCGTAAGTGGTTATTGGGCTTCCAACTGCGAAACACCTATAGCATGGGTTAAGTGTTCTAATTTGAAAATCCGACACTTCGATTACGTGAAACGACTATAAAACTCACTCGTTTTCTATGTTAGCGAGAACAGTGCGATGCTATGAATTGCGGTGGTTATCATACTGTCTATAGCTTCAGGACCAGTTTCTCGGACTTGGCCCGCGATACACAGGTGCACAGGAACTCGTGGCTTTCCTGTTCTTGCGGTGTGAGTATTCCGTCGCGGTGGTCGACCTTTCCTGACACCACGTCAACAATGCAGGACCCGCACAACCCTTCGGAACAGCCGAAATCGACCTGCACGCCGTTGTTTTGCAATACTTCGAGAATGGTCTCCTCTTTGCCGACCGGGTAGATCGCGCCGGTTGACTGAATTTCGACCTGGAATTCGGCGTTTGTGTCGTGCTCGATATCAGATGCGGCTGCAAATCTTTCAAAATGGATTGCACCGCCGCGCAAGGATGCACTTGCTTCAAGAACAGCATTCAGCATCGGTTCAGGTCCGCAGGTATACACATCCGCACCCATCGGCATCGATTGCATGACCGATGCCAAATCAAACTGACCGTCGGTGTCATCGCAGTGCAAATGATACCATTCATCCAATCCAAGCGTTCGGAACTGCGAATCCATCGCGGCATATTCCCTTGACCGTACCAGGTAATAGACCCGAAAATCCTGCCCTCGGTTCATCAATTCCCGCGCCATTGCCACCAGCGGCGTCGCCCCAATGCCGCCTGCAATCAACGTGACGTGCCGATCATGGCTTTCGAGTTTGAAGTGATTTCGCGGCCCGCCGATTTCGACCATCGACCCATCTTGCAACGCGTGCATCGCCACCGAGCCGCCACGCCCTGCGTCGTCACGTTTGACGGCGACATTGATCAAGCGACCGTCTTGGCTCCAGCTCCACAGTGAATACTGCCGCACCAGATCATCGGCCAGATGAACATCGACATGTGCCCCGGGTTGAAGGCCCGTGAAGCGGCTGTTTTCGACCTCAAAGCAAAAATCGGACGTGTCCGGGCTCAGCTGTGTTTTGCGCACGAGGCGAGCAACTTGTGTATCCATCACACGTCCTGTTCGTTCTTGATCGAATTCGATCCTGTATCAGACGGCAAACAGCAGGAAAAAAACATAGATTTCAATTGCAAATTTTCTCACATTCGGATGAATGGAACTCACCTCTATCCCTTGAGTAACGCAGCAGCCATGTCACGACGCCACTACAATCTTCCTCCGCTCACGACATTGTCGGCCTTTGAGGCCGCTGCCCGGCATCTCAGCTTCAAAGAAGCTGCAGGTGAACTGTCCGTTACGCCGGGTGCTGTCAGCCACCAGATAAAAGCGCTGGAAGGCGAATTGGGTTCAGCGTTGTTTGTCAGAAAGCACCGGGGCGTGGAACTGACCGAGGATGGTCAGGACCTGTTCGAAGTTCTCGGTTCGTCGTTCCGGCAGGTATCGAAGGTGCTTGAAAAGATACGAAGCGGTGATTCAGAGAATCCGGTGACGGTCGGGTCCACTACCGCTGTGGCGGCATTGTGGCTTTCTCCTTCGGTCATCCGGTTCTGGCAGGACTATCCGTACGTCAAAGTGAACCAGATGGCGCAGGACAAGCCATTCTCGGACAGACCGGATATCGACTTTTTCATCCGCTATGGCCGTGACGTGAACTCGCAGCTGAACCATACCAAACTGTACCGTGATACTTTGACGCCAGTCTGTAGTCCCGAGATGGCCTTGGAACTGAAGGGGGCAAGCCTGGAAGATCTGGTCGAGCGTCGCCTGATCCACCTTGAAACGCAGGACAACACCTGGACCACCTGGCCATCTTGGTTTCACGACGTTGGATACACCGGAGTTGTACCGGTGCAGTCGCGCGTGAACAGCTATGCGTTGGCGTTGCAGTTGGCCCGCAAAGGGGCTGGACTTGCATTGGGGTGGAAACGCTTGATCCAACCCATGTTGACCTCGGGAAAACTTGTTGCGCTGGAAGAATTCAGCATACCCGCCCCGAACAATTTTTATCTCGTCGGTCGCCCGGACGACCAACTGACAGAAGGTGCCCTGGCCTTGAAAAACTGGTTGCTGGATGAATTGTCCGGGAGTTCGGTTTAGTTTGCCTCAATCGGTCATTAGGTTTTTTGATATTGAATGAAGCTGGCTCGACCGGCCAATGGGGTAACGTTTAACGCATTCCGAATTACTCAGGAGCAACCGATGAACAAGCATTCAAGGCTTTCGTCTGTTCTGACCCCGGTAAACACCGCCAAGGGTCTGCCGAACGAGCATTATGTCGATCCCGCTGTCTTCGCCGAGGAACGGGATGCGGTCCTGTTTGCGAACTGGTCTGGCATCGGTTTCGGCAAGGACATTCCCGAAGCGGGTGATGCCTATCCGATCGACTTTCTTGGCACGCCGCTTCTGATGGTGCGCGACCGTGACGGACAGATAGGTGTTTTCCAGAACACCTGTCGTCATCGCGGAATGATTTTGGTCGACAAGCCGCAGAAAATCCGTGGCGCGATCCGTTGCCCCTATCACAGCTGGTGCTATGGCCTGAATGGCGAGTTGCGCACTGCGCCGCATGTCGGCGGCCCCGGACGGAACACGCATGAAGATCTGGACTTCGCCGAACTGGGCCTGATCCGCATTCGTTCTTATGTCTGGCGTGACGTTATCTTCGTCAATGTGGATGGCAAAGCCCCGGAATTCGAAGAGGTCCATGGCGAGTTGATGGAACGCTGGAAAGATTTCGATCAGCCGATGTATCATGGCGGTGCCGGCGCGTCTGTCCGGCTGGAGCTGGAGTCGAACTGGAAACTGGCGGTCGAGAACTTCTGCGAAAGCTATCACTTGCCTTGGGTTCACCCGGGTCTTAACAGCTATTCGCGCCTAGAAGACCACTACAACATCAATGAACTGGGCAAGTATTCGGGTCAGGGCACTTATGTTTATCGTCAGTTCGAAGGTCAGAACGGCGAGAAACTGGATGACTTCCAGAACCTGAGCGAACAGTGGCACGAAGGTGCGGAATACATCGTCGTGTACCCAAACACCCTGCTGGGTGTTCAGCGCGACCATGGCTTTGCCTTCATCATCGATCCGATCACCCATGAGAGGTCGAATGAGAGGATCGAGTTGTACTACACCAAAAAACCGGAAGACGCACCCGAGCACGAAGCGTTGCGCGCAAAGAACGCGCAGCTTTGGAAAACCGTTTTCGAAGAGGATGTGTTCGTGGTTGAGGGCATGCAGAAGGGCCGTCATGGTGTCAAATTCGACGGCGGCCGCTTCTCGCCTGCGATGGATGGTCCAACGCATTGTTTTCACCACTGGGTGGCAACACAGATCGAACAGGCCCGCGAAGAGGCATAGGCGACTTTCTACAGTACAGTCTGGCCCGATCCCAGGTGGTGGCGCACATGCCGAGGGCGGGTCAGATCTCTAACAGAAAGTGTTTGCTGGCGAACTCTCGACCCTGTTTGGTGGCGTTGGAAAATCCGGTTTCAGGCGCGAGAAAGGACTGAAAGCGTTGTATAAATACATGCGCACCAAAAACATCGCGATATCGCTGAAAGGCTGACCTTGGATCTTCAAGAACTCGATGACCAACTGCTGCAGGCCCATGCGGATAGCGATCTGCCGGCGCTGATCCGACTGTACCACGAAGCGGCCAGCCAGGCCGAACAACGTCGGGATCATGACGCGGCCTGTTTCTATCTGACACATGCGTTCGTATTTGCACTGGAATACGGATCCCCCGAAGCGGATGAACTGAACCGCAAACTATACGAACGCGGTCGCGCCCATCGTTTGGCGTTCTGATGAAACCGGTATAACTGGGTTATTGCGGTGGCAAAGAGACAAAGCATGACTCATTTCACATTTCTATGCCTTGAAGACTTCCCGGTTGCTGCCCTGTCCATGGCCATCGACCCGTTACGCGTGGCCAATGAGATCAGCCGCAGGGATGGTCTTGGCTGGACCGTCGTATCAGAAGATGGGCAACCGGTCATGTCCAGCTCACGCCTCAGCTTCAATCCCGACAAGGCATTGTCCGAGGTGGATGAGACAGATGTGGTATTGGTCTTTGCCGGGGCGTCAACCCGGTTCAGGGATCGCAAGGCGTCAGGCGGAGCGCTGCGACGGCTTTTGTCCCATGGCGTGCGGATCGGTTCCGTCAGCGGTTCACTTTTTGCGCTGGCGGAAGAGAGGTTCTTCGATGGTTACAGCTGTAGCGCGCATTTCTGCTATACCGCTGCTTTGAAAGAACAATTTGACAGAGTGACCCTGTGTGACACGCTCTATACCATAGATCGCAACCGAATGTCGTTTGCCGGAACTTCGGCGGTGTTTGAATTTATGCTGGGCGTAATTTCGGATGAGGTATCCGATGCGGTTGCCGTCGAAACGGCCTGCTGGTTTCAATACGCGACTTTGCGTGATGCAGGTACTTTGCAGGTTCTGCCGGGGTATAGCAAAGATCAAACCCGGAATGGCCTGCCACGCCCGGTTCGGCGGGCCATCGAGTTGTTCGCAAACAATATCGAAAACAAGATCTCAATCGAGCAGGTCTCGAAACTCGTTGGTATGTCCATGCGGCAATTGGAACGGCATTTCAAAAAAGAAACCGGAATCAGCCCCGGTGGGTATTATCGCAGATTGCGGCTGGATGCGGCGCGGCAGAAGCTGCTTTATACCGACCAGTCCCTGCAGGAAATCGCGCTGTCGGTCGGGTATGACAGCGCCAGTTCATTCTCAAGCAATTACCGGCGGGAATTCGGCCTGCCTCCAACACAAGAGCGCAAGGAAAGAAGCCGCGGTGCAAGACACGCGGCCTTGTCCTTTGGTCAACGTCCGTCAAAGGGCTTTGGCCACCTCGGTCAGCATGTGGTGAACTGAAATCGCGTAGCTGCGTGGCGCGTAGATCGAGAAATCCGTTCCTGCCTCATTACAACGCAACAGGCATCCCACATGATGGATTGCAGTGCGGTTGAAGGCTCCGGCCTGCATCTGCTCGACATCCAGAACCGTCAAGCGTTGCAGTAGGTCGATGGCACCCTGCCCGGTCATGTCGATGCGTGTAAACACGTCCGACTGATCGGTCACGGACGCTATGCCAGCGAACTCGACCGCCATCCTCCGGGCCAGCTCCAATGGGCCTGTGTATGTTTCTTCGCACAGGTACTGATCCGGGCCCAACCAGTGCAGACTGCTGGTTTCGCTCTGTTCCCATTGCCCCGCGTCAGGCGCCGGGACTCCACAAACGGTTTGAAGCCTGGCCTTCACAGCTTCTTCTTGTCCCAGTCTTGCCGAAACGGATGCCAGTGCCACATCCTCTCGTTCTTGAAAGGTCAGAGGTCCGACCACGTCCCGTTTTGGTTCGGTGCCGCCAATGGCGGTCTTGGCAACAAAATCACGCACGGAGCCGTTCTCCTTCGGGGTCAACGAAATGCGCGCTGACAAGCGTCGCTTTGATGTTGGTGTCATCCACCGGGCTGACAATCTGCACGGTGTCGCCCAATCGCTGCGCCCCGCGTTTTACAAAGGCCAGGCCGATGCTGCTGGACAGGTGCGGCGAATAGGCAGCCGAAGTGACATAGCCCAAATCATTTTCCGGCAGGTGTGGCGCACCGTCGTCAAACACATGGCCGCCTGCCAGCACGGTATCGGCGTTTCTGACCGGCTGGATGCCGACCAAAGCCAGACCATCCGGGTCTGAAAGAGCCTCTCGCCCGCTGAGGGTCGCACCGATACTGTCCTTCTTGGTTGAGACCATGCGCCCCATGCCCAGATTGTGGGCGCTAGTGGTTCCGTTCAGTTCGTTTCCGGTGGCGTGCCCCTTTTCAATCCGCAGAACGCCAAGCGCTTCGGTGCCATACGGGGATACGCCCAAGGATTCTCCAAGCGCCATCAAATGTCGTATCAGCGCGTCACCGTACCGGGTTGGCACAGCCAGTTCATAGGCCAGTTCGCCCGAGAACGAGATGCGGAACAACCGCGCCGGGATACCCCCGGCAATGGTCACCTCTCGACACGCCATGAACGGGAAGCCTTCGTTGCAGACGTCAATACCATCATCGACAGCCTTGTGCACCAACTCGCGTGATTTCGGGCCCGCTATGGCAAATTGCGCCCAAGCGTCGGTGGTCGAGATCATCTGCACATCCAAGTCCGGGAACAGACATTGATGCACGAATTCCATGTGGCGATAGACGGCCACAGCGTTGGCGGTTGTGGTGGTGACCACAAAGTGATCCTCGGCCAGGCGGGCGGCGGTGCCGTCATCCATGGCTATGCCGTCTTCGCGCAGCATCAGACCATAGCGGGTTTTGCCCACCGGCAGTTTGGCGAAGCCGTTGCAATAGATCTTGTTGAGGAATTCCGCGGCATCCGCGCCCTGCACGTCGATTTTGCCCAGCGTGGTCACGTCGCAAACGCCGACACCGTTGCGTACTGCCAGAACCTCGCGGTCCACCGACTCGCGCCAATGGGTTTCACCAGCCTTGGGGAACCATTGCGCGCGCATCCAGGGGCCCACCTCGACGAATACCGCGCCCTGTTCTTCAGCCCATTGGTGGCTGGGCGTCAGTCGCGTAGGTTTGAACTCTTTCCCGACCGAGCGCCCGGCCCAGGCGCCCATCGCCACAGGCGTGTAAGGTGGCCGGAAGATGGTTGTGCCGGTTTCGGGAATGCTCTTGCCGGTGATCTCGGCCATCACGGCCAGCGCGCCGACATTCGCGGTTTTGCCCTGATCGGTCGCCATGCCAAGAGTTGTATAGCGTTTCAGATGCTCGACACTGCGAAACCCTTCCTGTTCGGCCAGTTTGACGTCCTTTACGGTCACGTCATTCTGGAAATCCAGCCAGGCGCGGCCTTTGCCGGGCACGTTCCAGAACGGGGTGATACGGATCGCATCATCCTCAGCTTCCGGCAGGTCGACCGGGCAGGCCGTAATCCCCAATCCGTCCAGCGCCGCAAGTGCCGCATTGGTGCCCGAGGCGATCGCCCCGTGGCTGGTCAGGTTGCCAGCGGCGGCACCGGCGACAACCATACCCTTCGGCAACTCGGCCGGCGGGATGAAGGCTGCAAGCGGTTCGAACCATTGCGGGCGACCGCGTTGGTGGCATGTCAGTTGCACATTCGGGTTCCATCCACCCGAAACGCCCAGACCGCTGACTTCAATCGGGCGGGTCTGACCATCGGCCATCTGCACGGTGATCGATTTCAGCCCCAGACGCCCCTGCGCGCCGATGACTTGCGCACCCGCCAGCAATTCACATTCGGCGATGCGCGGAGCATCGCGGCGCGGGTCGATAACAGCGACAACCTTGATCCCGGCTTTGATCAGATCCTGCGCGGCGCGGTGTCCTTCATCGTTGTTGGTGAAGATCGCCACGCGCTTGCCCGGTGTCACAGCCCAGCGGATTGCATAGGCCCGCATCGCGCCCGCCAGCATTATGCCCGGTCGGTCGTTGTTTTCGAAAGCAATCGGACGTTCGGTAGAGCCGGCACAAAGCACCGAGTGCTTCGCGTAAATGCGCCACAGAATCTGGCGTGGTTTCCCCGCTTCGGGCACTGCAAGGTGATCCGAGAAGCGCTCAAGCGCTCCGTGAATGCCGTGATCATAGGCGCCGAACACAGTGGTGCGCGTCAGAAGGCGCACATTGTCCATCGACGCCAGCTCTCCCAGTGTCTGCGCGACCCAATCCGCATTCGAAATACCCTCGAACCGGTTACAGTCAGACAACAGACGCCCACCCATCCGGCTGTCCTCATCGGCCAGAATGACCCGCGCGCCAGACCGCGCCGCCGTCAAGGCTGCGATCAGGCCAGAAGGACCGGCTCCGATAACCAGTACGTCGCAATGCAAATAGCCTTTGTCGTAGATGTCCGGGTCAGCTTCTTTCGTCAGGCTGCCCAGACCGGCCGCCTTGCGGATCATCGGCTCATAGAGCTTTTCCCAGAACGCCTTGGGCCACATGAAGGTCTTGTAATAGAAACCCGCCGTCAAAAACGGTGAGAACCGGTCATTGATTGACAGCGCGTCGAAGGCGAGCGAGGGCCAGCGGTTCTGCGATGTCGCCTCGAGCCCGTCGAACAATTCAATTGTGGTCGCGCGTGTGTTCGGTTCCTGCCGGTTGCCTGTGCGCAGCTCAACCAGCGCGTTGGGTTCTTCCGAGCCCGAGGCCAGCACACCGCGTGGGCGGTGGTATTTGAACGAGCGGCCAACCAACCGTACGTCATTGGCCAGCAGAGCCGAGGCCAGCGTGTCGCCCTGATAACCTTCGTAGGATCTGCCATCGAAGGTAAAGCGCAGCTTTTTGGACCGGTCGATCAGACCGCCCTGCAAACGATTGTTCTGGGTCATTTTCCCCGCCCCGTCTTGCGGGCTACATCCCGCGCCAGTTCTGTTGCCAGAATTTCATGGGTCAGCGTGTTGCGTGTCACAACAAGCCACGAGCGGTCGCCCTGCTCGTGAAACCACAACTCACGATGGGTTCCTGCGGGGTTGTCGCGCAGGTAGAGATAGTCGTGAAACTCTGCGGCAGCCGAGTCTGATTGCCAGTCGGGCCGATTGATCAGGCTCGCGTCACCCAGATAGGTGAATTCGGATGCGTCTCGCGGGCCAAGCAATGGATGATTTATGATCATGTCCGGGCCTCCTCAGTGCAGGTTGGGCTGTGCGCCCACGCCTTTTTCGTCAATCATCCGTCCGGTTTTGAACCGGTCCAGACGATAGGCAGTTGCAACTTCATGCGGTCGGTCGGTGGCCATAAGATGCGCGAAACAAAAACCAGATGCTGGCGTTGCCTTGAAACCGCCGTAGCACCAGCCACCATTGAAATAGAGCCCGTCAATTCCGGTGTGATCTATGAACGGCGAGCCATCCATCGACATATCCATCACACCGCCCCACATCCGCAGCAGGCGCGCGCGGCCAATCATCGGCATCAGGGACATGCCACCTTCGGCCACATCCTCAACCACAGGCAGGTTGCCGCGTTGGGCGTAGGTGTTATAGCCATCGATATCGCCACCAAAGACCAGCCCGCCCTTGTCCGATTGGCTGACATAGAAATGTCCGGCGCCATAAGTTATCACCCCGTCAAGAACCGGTTTCAGCCCTTCGGTCACAAAAGCCTGTAGCACGTGGCTTTCGATCGGCAGACGCATTCCCGCCTGAGCCATCACGCGGCCGGAAGAACCGGCCACCGCCACGCCCACCTTCTTGGCGCCGATATATCCCCGTGTGGTTTCAACACCCAGCAGTTTTCCGTTTTCGATGCGGAACCCGGTGACTTCGCAATTCTGGATGATGTCGACACCCCGTTGATCCGCGGCACGGGCATAGCCCCAGGCCACACCGTCATGACGCGCCGTGCCGCCACGACGGTGCAAAAGACCGCCCTTGATCGGAAAGCGCGCATCGTCAAAGTTCAGGAACGGATACATCGCGCGAACGCCGTCCGTATCCAGAAGTTCGGCCCCAGAACCGGTGAACATCATTGCATTGCCACGGCGGCGATACGCGTCACGCTGCGCATCCGTGTGACAAAGGTTCAGAATACCGCGCTGGCTGACCATCGCATTGTAGTTCAGGTCCTGCTCCAGGTTCTCCCACAGTTTCAGCGACAGTTCATAGAAAGGCTGGTTGCCCTCCAACAGGTAATTGGCGCGAATGATCGTCGTGTTCCGCCCCACGTTACCGCCGCCGATCCAGCCTTTTTCCAGAACGGCCACTCTTGCGGCGTTGTGTTCCTTGGCCAGATAGTATGCCGTAGCAAGGCCATGACCGCCGCCGCCAATCACGATGAAGTCATAGCTTGATTGAGGTTCGGGATCGCGCCATGCCGGTGTCCAGCCCCGGTGCCCGTTCAAAACCTGCCGCATGATCGCGAGTGCCGAATACCGCATATGGATGAGTCCTTAACCCTTTGTGCGTCGATGCATCTTGAGCCACCTGAACGGACTCAGTCACGGCGTAATCCGTCACAGAGTTTATCAGTTGCGACAATTTTCAGGCTCGTGTTCGGTTAGACTGTTGGACGACTGAGCAAATTACCAATGCATGGGTCACGGGCCCGTGCAGCCATCGCGCGAAGATCAACGTTCCGTGCGAAGCCGCCCGGCCATCGTCCGGTTGTCTTCCGTGATTCCGGGGTTGTTGTTACAACGCCATAGGCACCGCCGCGTGTGTGGGGATCAAAACCGCAACAATTCAAGCGTGTGCCCTGCGGGCAGGTCCTCGGCCTCTGCCGGTATGATCACCAACCCGTCTGCCTGCGCCAGCAAAGCCACACGGCCACTGTAGGATGGTGCCATAAGACGCAACCTCGGAAGGCCATCCGGCGAGGTGCCGTCAATCTGGACCGGTCGATATTCCTGCCGGCCCGCGTGACGATGCAAGGGTTCGGCCAGCACCGCCTGCACAGGTGTCTGAGGCATGTGACGCAGACCCGCGCGGCGCGCGATCATCTGCGATCCGATTATCTGCCATGTCACGTAAGCCGAAACCGGGTTGCCTGGCAGACCAACATAGAGAGCACGTCCGCGCCGCCCGAACATGACCGGTTTCCCTGGCTTCATCGCGACTTTCATGACATCGGTTTCGCCGCCGATCTCGCTGAACAGTCGGGGCATGTGATCTTCATCCCCTACGGACACTCCCCCGGTTGTAACGATCATATCCGAGGTATCGCATGCCTCGCGCAGAACCCGTCCAAGACGGGCCGGGTCATCTTCGACCGGCCCCCGGTCGTTCAGTTCGATCCAGGGTTTTTGCAACAACGCCAGCAGCATATAACGGTTCGAGTTGTAGATTTGGCCGAGGCCAAGGGGTTCGCCCGGTTGGCGCAGCTCGCTGCCTGTCGAAAAGATCGTAACCTTCAGTTTTCGGAACACCAAGACCTCGCCGTACCCGGCGGATGCCAGGGCTGCCACCTCACGCGGTCCAATTTCGCAACCGCGCTGCAGAATCGGATCCCCAGCAAAAAGATCTTCCCCCGCACGCCGGATATTCTGGCCGGGTTTGGGGCGGCGGCTGAATCGAACCCTGTCGATCACGAGATCGCAATCTTCCTGCATCAGCACAGCATCGAAGTCAGGCGGCACAGGAGCCCCCGTAAAGATGCGCAAAGCGCTGCCTTCGGGTGCATCATGGTCACCGCGGTCGCCCGCAGCCACGCGTCCGGCCACGGGAAGTTCGAATACCGGTCCGTCGCCCAGATCTCTGGTGCGGATGGCATAGCCATCCATGGCAGAGTTGTCGAAGGCGGGCATGTCGACCTTACTGGTGCAATCCTCGGCCAGAACCCGGCCTATCGCCTGTTTCAGCGGCAAAGTCTCGGTTTCAGTAAGAGGATCGGCCACAGAAAGACCGCGCTCAAGGGCGTGATCTACACTCAGATACACGTTGGCGTGGCGGTCACATGCACATCCATCAGCCATGTTGATCCTCCAAATATGCAAAGAAGTCTTGGAGCCCTGTAACCCCGGCAGGGATTTGCGGTGACCTCAGCTCAAACCGAAAGGCGTGGATTGGTGTGTCCGCCTTCGGGTCGATGCTCTGATGTATTACAGCGGCCTCGGAGATAACCTTGGCCGATGCAGCGTGGGCAAAGACCCAGAGTCCGGCAAGGATTGCTGCAGTGTGTTTCAGCGAAGCATTCATCTGTCCCTCCGGAGTTCAGGCCGCCCGGCAGGAATCCCCCAGCAGGTCAGCCAGAACGCTGATCATCACCGGCAAAAGGGAGCGATGGTTTTTGTCGCACAGTCCGGCTAGAAATTCCCGGCCAATGGACATCACGTCAGGCGTACTGTCATTGACATAGGTCATGACCCGCTGTTCGGGGCCTTTGTCAGCAAGGGCACTATGGCCGCCTCTGTTGCTTCCACAGGTTCTGAAATCACAACCGAAGCCGCGCACTGTTCGTTGCGTTGCCCTTTGGTCGGTTTCGAAAGAAAAAGCCTGGCACGGCCATGAAAAAGTGAACGAGCACGAGGATCGGGATCTCTTTTTCAGATGATCTTAGCCGAATGCCAGACGTTCTTGACCGTCATGTAATTCTCAAGGCCTTCGGTTCCGCCTTCCCGACCATAGCCACTGGATTTCACGCCTCCAAAGGGTGTTTCAGGCATGGATGCTTCAAGTGTGTTGATCGACAGATTGCCGACCTCGACCTCGTCGATCAGACGGTCGATATAATCCGCCCGGTTGGTGAAAGCGTATCCGGCCAGACCGTAGGGAACTGAATTCGCCAGATCGATTGCCTCATCCAGCGAAGCCACCGAATTGATCACGGCAACCGGTCCAAACGGCTCCTCGCGCATGATCCGCGCCGTTTCGGGAACGTTCAATAGCACCGTGGGTTCAAAGAAATATCCCCGTTCACCAAGCCGCGATCCGCCGGTAGCAAGCGTTGCCCCCTGTGCCACCGCGTCTTCAACCAGTTCTGTCAAAGCCGGCACGCGCCGGTCGTTGGCCGTTGGGCCCATTTCAACCGTTGCTTCAAGCCCATTGCCGACGACTGTGGCTTTAGCCCGCGCGGTAAACCCAGCCGCATAGGCGTCAAATATACTCTCATGCGCGAAGAAACGGGTTGGCGACGTGCAGACCTGACCGGTATTGCGCGTTTTGCGCACCGCGCTTGAAACAGCCGCTGATTGCACATCCGTATCTTCGCAAACAATGACCGGCGCATGGCCGCCCAACTCCATAAGCACTCGGGTGTCATGCCGGGCCGCCAAAGTGGTCAAATGGCGCCCAACGGTTGTCGAGCCTGTGAAGGCCACCAAGCGAACGGGGTCCTGCGGGATCAGGTGGCCGGATATCTCGGACGGTTCACCGAACACTAAATTCAGAACCCCCGGAGGCAGACCGGCATCTTCGAACGCTTTTGCTATGTGTAAAGCTCCGGCTGGCGTTTCTTCCGCAGCCTTCAGGATCACCGAACAGCCAGAGGCCAAAGCACCGGCGATTTTCCGGGCAGGTTGGCTCATGGGGAAGTTCCACGGCGAGAACGCGGCGACAACGCCAACAGGCTGGTGATGAACTGCAAACTTGTGACCCTGAGCGGCCGGAATGATCCTCCCATAGGTCCGCATCGCCTCGCCCGCATCCCATTCAAAGAACTCGGCACCGCGAATGACCTCCAGCCGGGCCTGCTTTAGGGGTTTGCCATGTTCCAGAGTGATGGAATGCGCGATTTCTTCCTGTCGCTGACGCATGAGGGCTGCCGCCCGCAGGATCGTATCCGCACGCTCACGCGGCGGTGTACGGCGCCACAGTCGAAAGCCTTCGACGGCCGCTTGCAGCGCGTCGTCCAGGTCTTTCACCGATGCGCAAGGCAATCGACCGAGTTCTTCCTCGGTCGCCGGGTTGACAACCGGGATATCGCGACCGGTTTTTCGCCACGTGCCGCCGATGAAAAGCTTGAGCTCTGGATACATGAAATCGGGGCCTCCGTTTGCCTTGATTTTTGATCGCTCGATGCCTCGTATTACTTCAAGCGCATTGCGCGAATACGGATATCAATTTGGCGAATATCTGGTCTGTCTGCTCTGCGCCGCGCGATGCAGAGCCGTTTTGAAAGCTCGCCCCGCAGGCGACAGATCGTCGTCCGCACGGAAGGACACCCCTATTGGCCCTTGCCCAAACGGAACCACCCAGGCGAGCTGGGCAAGATGCCCATTTTCGATATCCTGGGCGACGACCTCGGCAGGCATTAGGCCGATCAGGTCACGTGATTGCAGCAGCGCCCGGTTCGTCAGATAGGACACGGATTCAATCGCGACCGGTGGCACATATTGCTGCTGACCGACAAAAAAATGATCCGCCTGACGTCGCAACGTTGTCTCTTGCGGGGGGAGGATCCAGCCAAACGGTTTGGTTTGCGCAAAGGTCACGGCGTCCCGGCCCGCCAGTGGGTGCCGAGGGCCTACAATGGCCAATATCCGATCCTCGAACAGTTTTTCCTGCCGAATCTTGTCACGATGCCGGTGCGACGGCAGACGTCCTACAATCAAGTCGATCTCACCCGACAGAAGCCGAGGCATAAGTACCTCGTTGGTCCCTTCGCTGATCTTGACCGCGACGTTCGGGCGGTCTTCCAGCAGCAGTTCAATGGCGGCAGGTAGCAGGCTGGTGGACGCCGCAAGCAACGTGCCCACCACGACACGGCCGGAGTTTCCTTCGTTCAGATCGTCCAGTTCCTGCGCGGCATTTGAAACCTGTGCAAATATCAGTTTCCCGTGACGTATGAGAGTTTCGCCAAAAACGGTTGGCACAACTCCTCGATTGGTGCGTGTGAACAGTTTGACTTCAAAGTCCAGCTCAAGATCCTGAATCATCTTGGTTGCTGCTGGTTGAGATATTCCCAACTCCCGCGCGGCATTCTGAATGTTTCCATGCGCGCCCACCGCGACTAGCAGACGCAGTTGTCGCAGTTTCAGACGGGTCAAGGCGCGGTCCACGATGCGAGAATGACGCCCCACCATGGCTACAGCACAATCGGCTTGCAAAGCTGATCCAGCTTGGACAGCACGCTCATGGCCGCAAGCGCCGAGCTTCGCGGGTTGTCGGGCAGCGCGGTTCCGCTGATCCTAAACTGAAAAGTGCCAAAATCACCTTCGGCCTCAACCTCGTGAATGTTCTTGTGGATCGTCGGATCGGCGATCAGACGAACCTGTGTGCTGTCGAATCCCACACCTGCCAAGGCGACGGCAGCGGCGACATTTGCGTTCTTGGGGTAAGCCAAAGCCGCCTCTCGCGCGGAACCCTGAAAATGAGTTTCAGCCGCGGTGATACTGCTGAGGTCAAGACTGTGTTCAGCAAGTGATCCTTTCCACCCCGCCGGCGGCTTGCGCCCCACATATGTAACGGATTTGAGCGGACCGACCGCTGCGGCGCTGAGGCAGTCCAGCCCGCCTATGGCACCGCTTGCCAGATGCAGCCGAGCCCCACCCTTTCGCGCGGCCCTGTCCAGCCGGCCACTGACCTGCTGATCCGCAAGTGCCCCGGCAGAGACACTGATGATATCCAGCCCTCGCGCCAGAATTTCCGGACCCAACCCGGCCAATGCCTCGTGCCCCGCGCAATCCAGAACCACTTCGATTCCGGCCGGCAGGTCATCAACCGAACCGACTGACATAGGCGATTTTGGATCAACGCGCTGTGGCCTGACCAGAATGGCCGCCAACTCATGCCCATGTTCTGGCAACATGCGCTGCACATATTGCGCGATTGCGCCGGTTCCAATGACTGCGATCTTCATGTCTCGACCCTAGACCAGCATTGAAAAAATCTGAATTGGTAAGTTGGTGATATATGTTTTTCAGATAGCCATTTCTCTAAAATAGCGCTGGATCGACCCGCTCAGTGTGCTTTTCTTCATATCAATGCCACTGGGACCACGGTGAAAATGAAGTACTCAAAACACGACGCGAAGGCCTATGCCCGCGAACATATGGCTGGGATATGGGCAGCTGCATTGAACCCGTTCAATGATGACCTGTCTCTGGATGAATCGGGACTGCGCGCCAACATCCGCCATTGGATCGATGACCTGGACATCCAGGGCCTGTTCGTCGCCGGCAAACAGGGCGAATTTTTTTCAATGAGCATCGAAGAGCGCAAGCGTAACTTCGAAATCGCGGTCGACGAATGCGCAGGCGAAGCCGGTGTAATCGTCTCGGTCTCGGACCAGAACATGAATACTGCGTTGGACCTGGCGCATTACGCCCAGAATTGCGGTGCAGATTACATCGTTCTTCACGCCCCGGTTCTGAGTTTCGTACAGGATCGTGGCGAGGTCTTGTATCAGTACTACAAGCGCTTCTGCGATGAGCTGGATATCGGCATCGCCATGTGGAGCCATCCTGACAGCGGCTATTTGATGCAACCTGAAGAATGCGCCCGCATTGCTGATTTGCCGAATATCGTAGCCATTAAGTATTCGGTTCCGCGTGAGATGTACGTGAAGCTGACCCATATGGTGGGCGACAGGATCCACGTCTCGACTTCGGCCGAACATGAATGGCTGGACAACATACTGGAACTGGACTGGAAGCTGTATCTCTGCTCCTCTCCGCCCTACCAACTGCAAAGCACGGTCGATCGGAGAATGAACGAATACACACGTCTGGCCTTTGCGGGACAGGCGGATGAAGCGCGGCGTGTCTTTGACAGTCTGAACCCAGTCCGCAATGCGATGAAACGCGCCCGTCCTGCGGGCAAACCCACTGCATTCGGAAAATACTGGCAAGAGTTGTTGGGTCAGGTCGGTGGCCGTGTGCGCCCGCCGATGCTGGAACTGACCGACGCGGAAAAAGCGATCATTCGCAAAGCATTTGATGAAAGCGGGCTGCGCGTCTGAGCCGGGTGAGGCCTAGCAGTATAAGGAAATCGGATAGCGAGATGCTGAAAATTTCTTTGCGGTTATGGAAAAACGCGGCAAACTTTCCAGGATAGGGAGTGGGACATGTCAAAACTGAAAGCGTTCAACTTTAAGACCTGGATCGACGAGCATCGCCATCTGCTCAAGCCGCCCGTAGGGAATCGTCAGGTTTGGGAAAATGCCGATCTGATGGTTACCGTTGTAGGTGGGCCAAACAAGCGAACCGATTACCACGATGATCCGGTTGAAGAATTCTTCTACCAGCTTGAAGGCGACATGGTGCTGAAAATCTATGACGGAGAGGAGTTCTATGATGTTCCGATCCGTGAAGGTGAAGTTTTCCTGCTGCCTCCGCATGTGCGCCATTCACCTCAGCGACCGCAGGAAGGCTCAATCGGGCTTGTGATCGAACCCAAACGCCAGACCGGAGAGCTGGATGCCATCGAATGGTATTGTTTTGAGTGCGGTTCGCTGGTGCATCGTGCGGAAATGCAGCTAAAGTCCATCGTTGATGACCTGCCTCCGGTTTATCAGAAGTTCTATGCCTCGGAAGAAGACCGCACCTGCCCGAACTGTCAGGCGGTGCACCCGGGCAAGGAACCGCCCAAGGGTTGGGTCACGTTATAAACAAGATCAAACAGGGGAAGTCATGAAACATATTGTAAAAATCGCCGCCTCTGCGGCTGTGCTGGCCATTGCGTCTGTTGCCGCTCAGGCAGAGGAGTTCCGGCTGGGTCTGATCACACCGCCACCACATATTTGGACAAAGGCCGCCGAAGCGTTTGGCACTGACCTAAACGAGGCAAGCGACGGCGCGCATTCAGTGTCGGTTTTCCCGGCCCGCCAGTTGGGCAATGAGGCCGAAATGCTGCAGCAATTGCAGACCGGCGCGTTGGACATGGCCTTCATGACAGTGGCGGAGGTTTCGAACCGAGCGCCTGAATTGGGCGCATTCTACGCCCCCTATCTGGCAGATGACATTGGTCATGCGGGGCGCATCCTGCGGTCTGACACGGCCAAATCCATGCTGGAACCCCTGCCGGGTCAGGTTGGTGTTGTGGGCTTGGGATATGGGATGGCCGGGCTACGCCAGATTGTCAGTCGCGGTGAGGTTTCTTCCGCCGACGATCTTTCGGGCCTGAAACTGCGGATCACGCCCTTCACGCCGATCCTGGATTTCTACAATGCGGTGGGGGCAGCGCCCACGCCAATGCCATTGCCTGCGGTCTATGATGCCTTGGCGAACGGTCAGGTCGATGCCATAGACATGGATGCCGAGCTGATCTGGGTTCTGAAATATTATGAGCACGCCGACACGATCGTGCAATCGGATCATATGATGTTCCCAATGGTCGGGCTGGTTTCGGCCAAGGTTTGGGCCGGATTGTCTGAAGAAGACCGCGCGATGATTGCGGAACTGATGGCCAAACATGTCGACAGCACCATCGACGCGTATGTCGAAAATGATGCCAAATGGCTGGAACAGATCGAGGGAACAGGCAAGGCCTATAAAAAGGTCGATGCCTCGTTCTTTGGCGACGCGATTGAAGAATGGAACGGGATCTGGTCCGAGAAAACCTCTTCCCTTGACGCTTTGCGGCAGACTGCGGCAGAAACAAAATAACGAAAACGACATGACGAAAAGGGCGCAGGTCGATCCTGCGCCCTTTCTCACGGGAGAACAGCGATGTTGTATCGGCTGTCGGCCGGCTTGGCGCGGGTCGAATTGTGGTGTGCCGCCTTTCTGGCGGTCTGCATAACGCTTTTGATTTTGTTGAATGTTGTAACACGCACCGCCGGAAACGCCCTGTTCTGGGTCGATGAGCTGGCGATATACGCCATGGTCTGGATGACATTTCTGGGGGCGTCAGCCGCGTTGCATCATCGCAGTTCGGTGTCGATTTCCATTGTTTCCGACAATGTGCCTGATCACGCGAAACGGATGATCCGCAAGAGTGTGGACGTGGTCGTGTTCGCCTTTTCCCTTGCGATGCTGTGGTTTTGCTGGCGCTGGTTCCTTCCGCTGGACATCGCCCAAAGCGGCTTTGACACCGAGGCCTTTCAAGGTCAGACATTCAATTTCATCTATGCCGAGCCGACACTGACCCTTGGCCTGCCGAAATATCTGTTCTGGTTGGTGATGTGGCTCTTTGCGCTTGGCGCGACGCTGCATTCTACCATGCATCTGCTAAGCGCTTCGGGGCAGGGGTCGCGGCCATGAGCCCCATCATCTTTCTGGTCACTCTGCTTCTGTCTGTGCCTGTGGCGATCGTGTTGGCCGTCACGGCCATCTGGTACATCTGGGAAAGCGGTAACACGGTTCTTTACGACAGTTTCGCGCAGAAGATGTTTGGAGGTCTTGAAAACTACGGCCTTCTGGCCATTCCGCTGTTCATGTTGACGGGCGAGTTGATGAACGAAGGCGGTATGACCCGGCGCCTTGTCGCATTGGCGCGGGTCTTTGTCGGCGGGTTTCGCGGTGGTCTGGCGTATATCAACCTGCTTGCCAACATGTTCATGGCAGCGATCATCGGCTCTGCAACAGCGCAGATTGCAGTCATGTCGCGCGCTATGGTTCCTGCGATGGAAGAGGAAGGCTATGACAAGGGGTTTGCCGCTGCCACTACTGCCGCAGGCGGGCTTCTGGCTCCGGTCATACCGCCGTCGATGATGTTTGTCATCTTCGGCGTACTGGCACAGATCCCGATTGGTGACATGTTCATTGCCGGGATTCTGCCCGGTTTTATCTTGGCTGCTTCATTCGCTTTGGTCATTACCTTGATTGGGTGGCGGCAGCAGTTCCCGAAAGGGAACTGGATGACACGCAGCGAAACCATCAAGGCCGTGATCAGCGCCGCCCCTGCCCTGCTGATCCCGATGTCGATCATAGGTGGTATTCTGTTCGGGATCGCCACACCGACCGAATCCGCCGCAATCGCATCCCTGATCGCGTTTTTGGTGGGCTGGTTGGTTTACGGGGACCTGAAGCCGGGCAACCTGGCACAGATGTTCAAACGCACGGCGGCCAATGCCTCGATGATCCTGTTCATGATCTCGGCAGCCAGCGTGTTCGGCTGGGTCATAATCTATGAGGAAATACCACAGCAACTGGCTGGGCTGATTACCTCCGTCACTTCGGACCCGTTCGTGTTCTTGCTGATAGTGAATCTGGCGCTTTTGCTGGTTGGAATGGTGATCGATGGCATCGCCGCGATTATCCTGATCACTCCGATCCTGCTGCCAATTGCAACCGGTTCATACGATATCAGCCCCTATCAATTTGGCATTGTTGCCTGCCTGAACCTTGTGCTTGGGCTGATGACACCCCCGGTCGGGATCGGATTGTACATCGCCTCATCCATGAGCGGCACATCGCCCGGCTCAATCCTGAAATCGCTTTGGCCATTCCTGATCGCGGTAACTTTGGTTTTGCTTCTGCTCAGCTATTTTCCAAGCCTGTCAACGCTGCTGATCTGATTTGGATACGTTTTCCGGTCGTAATCAGTTGAAAATTTAGCGCCGGAAATCACGCTCTACTTATCGGTTCCTGTCAGCTAAGCTGGCGGGAACACGTCAACAGGTCACAAAAAAGGTTTTCATGCTGCTCGACACTCCTATCTGCGATTTCGGCTGGCAGGCCCCGGATTTCACGCTCAGGGACCCGAATGGTCATTCTTTCACCATGTCCGATCACCTGCAAAACGGATTGCTGATCGCCTTTATCTGCAACCACTGCCCTTATGTCAAAACAATCACTGACCGGCTTGCACAGGACACGGGCCTGTTGATGTCGAAAGGGATTGGGGTATTGGCGGTCATGTCAAACGACTATCGGGAGTATCCCGAAGATACACCGCAGAAAATGCTGGAATTCGCGAGGGAAAATGGGTTCAACTTTCCCTATCTCGTAGACGAAGGTCAAACCATAGGAAAGGCCTATGGTGCTGTTTGCACACCCGATTTCTTTGGGCTGAATGCGGATGGAAGACTGCAATACCGTGGCCGTCTGGACAATCTGGGCCGCAGCCAGACAGGCGAGCGCGAACCGGAGCTGGTCAATGCCATGCTGCAGATTGCACAGACCGGGCAAGGTCCCCGGCATCAGAGTCCGTCAATGGGATGTTCGATCAAATGGACGCGAGGCTAGGTCATGGGGATCGCTACGCTGGATCATGTCAACCTGCGCACTACACGTTTGGAGGAGATGATCGAATGGTACAGAAAAGTGCTGGGGATGCAGGTCGGCCCACGCCCGCCCTTCCCCTTTCCCGGAGCCTGGCTTTATGTCGGTGGACACGCTTACGTGCATCTTGTTGGTGTCGAGATCGAAGCCGCGGGATCGGAGGCCGAGCTGAAGCTCGAGCATTTCGCCTTTTCGGCAAACGGGTTGGACAGTTTCGAAGCTCACCTCAAAGTAAACGATGTTCTCTATCGCCGTGCGGTTCTGACGGCAGTCAATATAGTGCAGTTGAATGTCTGGGATCCGGACGGCAATCATGTCCACATCGATTTTCCGGCTGACGAATAAGGGCGAAAGTCGCCGATATTTTTGGCCAGTAAACAGTTTCTCTCTCAATTTGAAGACTTGACCCGAATTGCTGGGTCGTCCTTGATAGGGTTAGATTTCTCCCGACTACTCCCGGGTAAATTGTACTGGCTAAAAAGAAATGGGGACTGCATGGCATCGCGCCACCGCCGACATGCATGGCAGTCGAATGACTGATACTAAGGACTGGCTGGCCAGACACGGCTTGTCCAAATATGTCGATGCCTTTTCACGGCACGAGATCGAGCTGGGCGATCTGTCGGAACTGAGTGACGATGACCTTGTCACAATTGGCCTGCCCCTAGGACCAAGGCGCCGCTTTCTGAAAGCCATTCGGGAAGAAAACCAAGGGCCCGCAGCAACACAACGCGCAAGTCAGGTACCCAACATCGTTGCCGAGCGTAGACAGCTGACGGTCATGTTCATCGATCTTGTTGGGTCGACGGCTATATCGCAGAAGCTGGACCCCGAAGATCTGGCCGAAGTTCTGAGACTGTTCAAGGAAACCTGCGCTGCTGCAGTTGCGGCTTTTGATGGTCATATCGCTAGTTACTATGGCGATGGCATCATGGTGTTTTTTGGTTTTCCGCATGCGCATGAAGACGATCCGGAACGTGCCATTCATGCAGGTCTTCGAATTATTCGCGAAATTCCGGAAATCCGCACGCATGCACATCTTGAAGTCCGCATCGGGATCGCGACCGGCCTGGTTGTCGTCGGTGACCTGCGGGGAGAGAAGATGTTCGAAGACGGCACGGCCATGGGCGAGACCCCGAACCTGGCCGCACGGCTTCAATCGATGGCGGATCCGGGTACAATGATTGTGGCGCCGACGACCCAGGAACTGGCGGGTGAAGCTTTCGAATATGTGCGCCGCGGCACTTTTCAATTGAAAGGCTTTGCCAAAGAGGTCGAAGCTTGGCAGGTCACCGGCACGCGCCAGACTGTCAGCCGCTTCCTTGCGGCAGACGACGCCCGGATGAGTTCATTGGTCGGGCGCACGCAGGAGCACGAAACCCTTCAAAGCAAGTGGAGGCTGGCCTGCCAGGGCCATGGTCAGGTGGTGTCGGTCTCGGGCGAGGCGGGTATAGGAAAGTCCAGGCTGATCGAAGAGCTTCGCCGCAAGATCCCGGGTCCAGACCATCAGCAGCTACGCTTTCAGTGTTCACCCTTCCATGATGCAAGTGCGCTGTACCCGATCATTCGCCAGCTTGAAAATGCAGCCGAACTTCGGGCTAATGACGGCGCGGACGAAAAGTTGGAAAAGATTTCCAGCATCCTGGGCGATCCTTCTGAAGGGTCACTGAAACTGGCTGCGACACTATTGTCGGTCCCGTTTGAAGACAGGCTTGGCCCGCTGGATCTGACCCCTGAGCAGATCATGAAGCAGACGCTGGAAATGCTGGTCAATCATATGATCAACTCGGCGCAGGAAACCCCGACCCTCTTGCTGTTTGAAGATGCGCATTGGATCGACCCAACGACAATGACACTGCTTGACCGGCTTGTGAACCGGATTGGGGACGCGCGCCTGCTGATGGTAATGAGTTATCGTACGGGCTTTGATCCGGGCTGGCCACAATCACACAACCTGATGCACGTCGCGCTCCAACAACTGGACTTCGTGCAGGTCAAAGAGATCGTGAACGATATTGCCAAAGGCAAAACCGTCCCGGACGAAGTTTACCATCTGATCGCCGCCAGATCCAACGGTGTCCCGCTTTTCGTGGAAGAGGTGACAAAGGATTTGCTGGAATCCGATCTTCTGACTGAACGTGCTGATGCCTATACGCTGGACCGGTCCACGCCATCGCCTCCTGTACCGAAAACACTGCACGACGCGTTGATGGCACGCCTTGACCGACTGAGCTCAGCCAAGGAAGTCGCACAGATTGGTGCTGTCATTGGCCCGCAATTCTCTTATCCGATGATTGCAAGCGTTTCCCGTTTTAACGAACGGGCGTTACGTTCCGGCCTGGATTCGCTCGTGGATGCCGGGATCGTGATTGTCTCAGCTTCAGAGCCCGAGGAAACGTTCAGTTACCGCCACGCTCTCATTCGCGACACCGCTTACAACAGCCTGCTGAAACGGGAGAGGAGAACGCTTCATGCTCGTGTGGTCGAAGCACTGAACTCTTCGTCAGTGCATGACAATTTCGCCGAACCGGAAATTCTGGCTCATCACTACACGATGGCAGATATGCCGGATGAAGCGATTGAACAATGGTATCAGGCCGGACAACGTGCCGTTGAACGCTCGGCCGGGATCGAAGCGGCCACTCAGCTAGGTCGTGCCATCGCGTTGCTGGAACAGCAGGATGACTCGGTTGACCGCGACCGCAAGGAAACCAAAATACAAACGTTGCGGGCTGGCGTTCTTCGCTCGACCGCTGGCATCGCGGCCGACGAAACGGGGGCGGTATATGCCCGGATCCGCGACTTGTGTAATCGGCTGGGCGAAACCGAACAATTGTTTCCCGTGCTCAATGGACTCTATGCGTATCATCTGGTCCGCGGTGAATACGACCTTGCCAAGGACGTCGCGGCGCAGTTGCTGGAACTGGCCAATCTGACCGAAGAAACGCACCACACGATGATTGCCCACCGGGCCATGGGTGCCGTCTTGTTGCATATCGGGCACCAGGACACCGCCTATGATCACCTACGGCAGGCATTGCATTTGTATGATCCTCAGCAGCACAGCCGCCTTGCCTATGTCTATGGAACGGATCATGCTGCCATTACATCGTGCTTTTTAAGCATAACAGTCTGGTTGCGCGGGGAACCTGATCGCGCACTTGAGATCCAGCATCAGGCAGTCGCAACCGCACAGGAACTGGATCACGCGCATAGTCTGGCCCAGACCCTGACGTATCTTTGTATGCTGCACCTGTTGCGGCGTGAACCGGAACAAGTTTACGACGTTGCCGCTCGCCTTGAAGAACTGGCAACCAAACACACCTTCCCCTTCATGAAATTGACGGCGAATGTCTGGCGTTGCTGGGCAGACGCGCAGATCACGCCTGGCCCAGAAACGATCCGTGCAATGCGTGAGGCGTCCGAAGCCTGGTGGGCCAGCGGGGCTGGAAACTACAAGCCGGTGTTCCTGACGGCCCTTGCCGAAGCGTCATTGACAGCGGGCGAACCGATGGCAGCGCAGCGCCTGCTGGATGAAGCACGTGAACAGCAGGTACTGACCCATGAAGGGTGGGCTCAAGCGGAAACAGATCGGATACAGGCGTTGGTGCGGTCCACGGACAATGCTGCTGACGATCTGTTCATGGACGCTCTGAAAACCGCACGCGAACAGCAGGCAAGGATGTTCGAACTGCGAACAGCCGTGGATTACGTGCAAACTTGCGGCCACTTTGACTGCACACCGGCCTCGCCCCCTGATCTTCGAGACATACTGGGAAAGATTGTCGGTGGCACACAGACCCGCGATGTTGCGCAGGCCATGTCTTTGCTCGATCAAGTGAAACTATCGTAGATAACCTTTGTCGGCCTTTTCGACGGGCAATAACCTTCCGTCCATCCCATCGCCCTGAAAGTAAGGGCGCTCAAAAGGTAGTTGCATCAACTCGATTGCAACTCATCCTGATATCCAAACAACGCCGGTTGGCCGCCTGTGTGCAGCAGAACTACTTTCTGGCCTTTGCGGATGACGCCTTGTTCAAGCAACCCTAAAAGCCCTGCAAAGGTTTTGGCAGAATAAACGGGATCCAGAAGGATGCCCTCAACGCGCGCCATGAGGGTCAGTGCTTCGCGGGCTGCCCGACCAATCCGCCCATATCCAGGTGCCAGGGCGCCGTCCCAAGTATAGATGTCTCCCGTAACCAAAACAGGGTCGAAACCCATCATGGTTGCTAATCGCCCCAAGACCTTTTGCAGACGCGCTTTCTGCTGGTTCTGATCGCGGCGAACGCATATGCCGTAAACAGGTGCAGACTGCCCGACCAAACGCAATCCGGCCAGGAACCCCCCATGTGTAGACCCGCTGCCAGACGGCACCACCGCTGCGTCGAAATCGCAGATCTGCGCATGCAACTCGGCTGCCCCTGCCACATAACCCAACGCCCCCAACGGAGGGTGATCGACGCCCAGATGGATCACATACGGTTTTCGCCCCTCAGCAACCAGTTGGTCGGCGCGTTCGTGAAGAGCGTTGTCGGCACCTGCCTCGTCCTCACCCCTGGGGTAGCTCATATGTTCGGCCCCCAGAAGCTGGGCCAGAAGAACATTTCCGGATCGATGGTAACATTCTCCCATATTCGCCACACGTTCTTCCAGTTGAAGGATGGATGACATTCCCAGTTTTGCTGAGGCTGCGGCTGCCGTGCGTACAAAATTGGATTGAACCGCGCCCGTGATCAGGATGGTGTCGGCCCTCTGCTGAAGTGCCTCACCCAAATAAAATTCCAGCTGACGGGTCTTGTTGCCACCGAAGCTGAGCCCGGTCAGGTCGTCTCGTTTGATCCACAGATCCAGCCCCAGTTGGTCAGAAAGACGCTCAAGCCGTTCTACCGGGGTGACCGATGTCATCAACTTCGCGCGGGGAAAGCTTGAAAGCGCCTCGTCAATCATAAACCCTGTGCCCCTTCATATTCATGCAAGCGACTCGTGCCGATGGTTGGCACTGCTGACAAAGATAAAGAGGACACTGCCAGCGCGGAAGACAACTGATCAAGCCAAAAGGCTGATCGCGCGCAAAAGCGCTTGACTGAGAAGCCCCCATTTGAACGGTGCCAGCTTTGGATCCTATGTATTCCGCGAAACTACAATTTCGATGGACTTGGCCGCCGGTGGAAATTTACTTCTCACTCGGATCGCTTTCAGCGTAGTTCCGCAAGTCATCCATGTCAGCGATATCCGCGTGGTTCCTGTCGATCTTGACACCAACAGGTTTCAATCGCGAAAACGCGCGGCTCAGGCTTTCAGGCTTCATTCCCAGACGTCCGGCGATCAGCATCTTGTCGTAAGGCAGTTCCACCTCGCACTGACCGGAATCCCGATCGCACAGATTCAACAGAAACTCTGCAACACGTTGCGCCCCGGTCTGCGCCTTCAATTGCTCCAGCTGGGACACCAGAGCATGCAGATGCGTGAACGTGGCAGCCAGAATTGACACCCCGATTTCCGGGTCTTCCTTCATCAGTGACAACAGCACCGGGCTGGGGATGTGCATCACTTCACAGGCTGAAACGGCTTCGGCTGAAACGGGATATGGCACATTACGCAGCGCAACGGCCTCACCAAAGCTTTCTCCACGGGTGAAAACGCTCACCACCGCCTCCGCCCCGGTCGGAGAGATACGGAACAGCTTGACCCATCCGGCCAGCACGACGTGTACAGCCTTGGCTTCTTCCTCTTGCAGAAAGATCGTCTCGCCACGGTCATACTGCCGCCAAATCGCCTGCCTCAGCAAAGTATCCACATGCTGATCCGGCAGGCTGCGCAGAAGCAGAGACTGCCGCGCAATCGCCTTTTGTGCCTCGTGTGGCATGAAGGCACTCCCTTCTTCATCCAGTCCGGGCGATGGCCCGGGTAATCATCCCCAATGCCCTGCTATGCCAAAGCCGGCGTGTCAGGGCCAGCCTTTTTCTTGAAGATCAACTTGACAATTGTCATGTCGTGGCGCCCATCGCTGCCCTAGGGTCGGTTCACAGCCAGTTATCCGGGGAGCATGTCAGATGGATTTCGAGCGATTTTTCAGCCAGAGCCTCGACGCTTTGAAAGATGAAGGGAACTATCGGGTTTTCATCGACTTGCAGCGACGCTGCGGAGCTTTCCCGAATGCACGCCAGACCGATGGAGCAATCCAGCGGGATGTACGCATCTGGTGCTCGAATGACTACTTGGGTATGGGACAACACGCGTCGGTCATCAACGCCATGCACGATGCGCTGGAGCGTTGTGGCGCCGGTGCAGGCGGGACGCGGAATATTTCGGGCACTACGCACGACCACGTCTTGCTTGAGACAGAATTGGCAGACCTCCACGGCAAAGAGTCCGCTTTGCTGTTCACCTCGGGCTACGTGTCAAACTGGGCCGCTCTGGGGACGCTGGCTGCGAAGATCCCCGGTCTGATTGTTTTCTCTGATGCGCTGAACCATGCCTCGATGATCGAAGGCATCCGCCACTCACGGGCGCAGAAGGTAATCTGGAAACATAACGACCTTGAAGACCTGGAGGCCAAGCTGGCCGCCGCAGACCCGAACGCGCCCAAGATGATCGCCTTTGAATCCGTGTATTCCATGGATGGTGATATCGCGCCGATCAAGGAAATCTGCGACTTGGCCGACAAATACGGCGCGATGACCTATCTGGACGAAGTTCACGCCGTCGGCCTCTATGGCCCACGCGGCGGTGGCATTGCCGAGCGCGAGGGCCTGATGGATCGCCTGACCGTGATTGAAGGTACGTTGGGGAAGGCCTTTGGCGTGGTTGGTGGGTACATCGCAGCGTCGGCAGCTCTGTGTGATTTCGTTCGCAGCTTTGCCAGCGGCTTCATCTTCACCACTGCCTTGCCGCCTTCGATCGCAGCCGGTGCTGCAGCATCTATCCGGCATCTGAAGCAGTCAAGCGCAGAGCGTGATCTGCAAAAAGCCCGTGTGGATCAGGTGCGCGCCCGTCTGGATGCGGAAGGAATTCCGCATCTGCCGAACCCCAGCCATATCATCCCGGTGATGGTAGGAGACCCGGTGAAGTGCAAGTTTATCTCGGATACGCTTCTTGAAGAATTCGGCATCTACATCCAGCCGATCAACTATCCCACTGTTCCTAAAGGAACCGAACGCTTACGGATCACGCCGTCCCCGGTTCACACAGATGAGGATATTGATCATCTGGTTGGTGCCTTGTCGGCGCTGTGGCAACGCTGTCAGATTGCGCGGATACCACAGGCCGCTCAGTAACCAAGGCCCCCTTTGCTTGAATACTGCCGCCTCTCGGGGCGGCATTTTTTTGTCTCAGACCAGATAGAGCGCAAAAATCACTGCGGAAAAACCCACCAGTACCATAGTGAACCCGCGCAGCCAGCTTTGGCTGTTCTCCAAATCCAAGTAGTGTTTCAGGATCACGCGAGCTTTGATCAACGCCAACAACACGATACCGCCAGCAATGACTGCGGTTGGCGCGCCAATCAGAGTAAGCAGCGCAGATCCGGCGCTGAGGGCCAACAGCCCAAGCCACGCTTGGGTCAGGGGGCTCAGCGACCTCTGGCGGGAATTTTTGGCCAAAGATGAAGGTTGGACCATCTGTTTTATCCCAGCAGATAGATCACTGGGAACAGCATGATCCAGATCAGGTCGACCATGTGCCAGAATTGCGCGCCAGCTTCTATGTTGCCAGGGTCATCACGCCACGCCACCAGCAACAGAATTCCAACCCCGGCTAGTACGTGCGCAGCATGAAAGCCGGTCAGCAAGTAATAAAACAGAAAGAATGGGTGCGTTTCGTAACCAATCCCCTGGGACGCCTTGTCGGCATACTCCGTACCCTTAATGATCAGGAACACGACACCCAGAAGCGCGGCAAGGATCAACGCCAAACGGGCCAGCGAACGCTGCATGTTTCGCCGCCATTGCAACGCCTGTGCAGCCAGATAGCCAGATGTCACCAAAACCGCTGTGTTCAATGCCGCGCCGGTGCGATGCAGATGCGACTGCGCCTCTGCAAAACCAGCCGGATCGGTCAGGCGCACGCCCAGGAAGGCGATCATCCCCGCGCCAAAAACCAGCAGCTCCGAAATGATGAGAACCCACATCAGGAACTCGCCCGGTAGTTCGTCGATCAGAGAGGCATCACTCATGCGCCGACCAACTGGCGGTAGATTTGCGGCAGCGCCATGGTCAGGCGATGCGGATCAGGAATGACCGCGAAACCACCCTGCCCGAACATCCGCGGAAACCAGCTTTTGCCTGTTCTATCGATGGTGACGCCGAACACTGACTGTCCGGCGCGACGCGCCTCACGGACGGCCATGCAGGTGTCTTCGATGCCGTGGCGCCCCTCGTAGTGATCCAGATCGTTTGGTTTACCGTCCGTTATGACCAGCAGCAATCGGCGCTTGCGGGACTGGCTTGCCAGGTCTGCTGAACAGTGCCGGATTGCCGCGCCCAACCTTGTGTAATGTCCGGGGCGCAGCGACGCGATGCGCTGTTCAACTTTGGTTCCCATCTGCTCGTCAAACCGTTTGCAACACTGCACATAGACGCGCTGACGCTTGAGGGAACTAAACGCATGAATGGCGAAATCGTCACCACACGCGTTCAGGCCCCAGGCCAATGCGCCCAGCGCCTCGCGTTCGATATCGATCACGGCGCGACCAGTGACGGCGCTTTCAGTCGAGCGGCTGACGTCCAGCAGGATCGAGACCGCCAGATCACGGGCCTCGGGACGGGATTGCATCCAGACGCGTTCCGTCCCTTCACCATTTGCGCAGCGGTCAACCTGCGCCCGAACGGCGGCTTCCACATCCAGCTGGTCTCCGTCCAGATGGCCCCGAGTCATCACACGCCCCGGGCGCAGCGCCTCGAATTGGCGCTTGACGGCACGAATGCGGCGTGCAGTTGCCGGATCCTTGCCAAACTCGGCGGCATCGTCGCGGATATCGGCATCCGAAAGCAGAACGTTCACATGATCCGGCAGATACTGACCCGTCCGCACATCCCATTCGGGATATAGAATGCGACCTGACAGACGTTCGCGGTTGACGTCCTCGGGCGCCAAATCAAGGTGAAGCTTCAACTTGGTAGGTGGCGCTTTTGAAATCTGGCCAAGACCGATCTCTTCCTGATCGTCAGCCGCCTTCTTGGCGTTGTCGGGATCGTCGTCATCGATGCGACGGTTGATATTCAGGAATTCGGCCCAGCTAAGGATGGCTTCGAACTTGTGCAGAATGAAACTGTCGCTGCGCTCGGCCTGATCTGATTTGCGGCGCCGGGCGCGGTGTGTCTTTTCGCCGGATTCCTCTGGCGGGCCTTCAGTATCGGGGTTTTCAACCTCGTTGTGTTCCGAGAACCCAACTGCCCGCAATTCCGGCCACAGGGGAACCGGGCGCATCGGCTGATAGCCGCGCGGAGCGATCAGGTCGTCGTCAAGTGCCAGAAGTTGCTCGGCCTGATCCGACAAGGGTTTGGGATCGCCCAGCATATGACGGATCAGTTCTTCGACCGCAGCCTCGGCAGGCGGCAGACTGGGGATGTCGCGCTGATACAGCACGCCCTTGCAAAGCTCAGTATAAAGCGGACGCAAGCCAAGCGCGTCGTCCAGAGTCGCCTCGACCATGTGCCGGGCGGCAATCAAGGCACGCAGGTCGGCAAGCAGTGGATCGTCTTCATCAATTCGGGTTCCGGCATGGGCAGCGGCGGCGGCCAACCAGACATAGAGCGCGCCATTAGCTTCGCGCGCCGGGAATACGGCCAGACGGTCGGGCAAGCGCAAAACCTCTCCATCAAACGAGGCGCGCGACATCAATTCCACTTCGGTTGCAAGTTTGCGGCGCCAACTCAGGCGATGACGCGAAACCTCGGGTGAGACCGGGCGCAATTCAACGCCCGGACTACCCCCGAGCCCCCGAAAGAGGACTGCCAGCCGCCCCGCGACCTCAGAAAGGTCGACCGCGGCTCCAACATGCACCTGGGGTGCATCGAGGCGGCTGGCAAGGGTGTGCCACAGTTTCCCGATCGTTTCTTCGGGTTCCCATGGCTCAAAGTCGATCCTGACCATCGCCGGCCTCACCCAAAGACGGCGGTGACAAGATCGAGGAGCCCGCGTTTGATATCCTCGTCATCGGTGAGAGGTTCGATCATGGCGGCAAGGATGGCGCGGTCAGTGGACATGCCCTGCGCGATCAGCGTCGCAGCATAGACGACCAGCCGGGTGGATACACCTTCCTCGAGGTCCTGACCCTTGAGCCCGCGCAACTTGCCCGCCAGCCGCACCAGCGGCTTGCAGCGTTCCAGCGGCAGGCCGCTTTCCTCCGCGACCACCTCGGCCTCCAACTCGGGCGAGGGAAAGTCGAATTCCAACGAGATGAACCGTTGCCGGGTCGAGGGTTTGAGGGTTTTCAGGATGTTTTGGTAGCCGGGGTTGTACGAAGCCACCAGCATGAAGCCGGGCGCGGCCTCAAGTTCTTCGCTGGTTCGGTCGATCGGCAAGATGCGCCGGTCGTCGGTCAGTGGGTGCAGAACGACAGTGACGTCCTTGCGGGCTTCGACAACCTCGTCAAGATAGCAGATCGCGCCTTCGCGCACCGCGCGGGTCAGGGGGCCATCGACCCAAACGGTTTCTCCGCCCTTCAGTAGATAGCGTCCGATCAGGTCGGCGGCGGCGAGATCGTCGTGGCACGCCACGGTATAGAGCGGGCGGCCAAGTTTCGCAGCCATATGGGCCACAAACCGGGTCTTGCCGCAGCCCGTCGGTCCTTTCAGCAAGACCGGCAGGTCGTTGTTGTAGGCGGCGGTGAACACATCGCATTCATCACCTTGGGCGAGGTAGAAGGGGGCGTTTGCCGCCCCCTCTTTCAGGTTCATGGAGCCATCCATATCCATCACTCCGCAGGGGTTTCGGCTGCGCCGGGTTCAATGACCTCTTTCCGGGGAACCCAGATCGAGTAGATGAACAGCAACGCTCCAAGAACCACGACCACACCGGAGCCAAGACGCATCCAGTAGAAGATCGCGATTTGGTCTTGCACGTCCATGAAGTAGTCACCGACCACACGCTGCATGTGCGTCTGCACGGTTCCACCGAAGGTCAGGACGAAGGTCATGAAGACCATGCCGCTGGTCATCAGCCAGAACGAACCCATATTCAGAACCTGATTATAGGGATCACGGTTCTTGAGGATCGGCATCGCGTAGCTGAAGATAGCCAGATTGAGGCAGACATAGGCTCCGTAGAAGGCCAGGTGCCCGTGTGCCGCGGTGATCTGCGTACCGTGGGTGTAGTAGTTCACCCCGTGCAGCGTGTGCAGGAAGCCCCAGACACCGGCGCCGAAGAAGGCCAGCGTGGCACAGCCCAGCGACCACAGCAGCGCGGCCTTGTTGGGGTGGTCCCGACGGCCCTTCCAGACCATGACGAAGGCAAAGGCCATCATCGCGAAGAACGGGATCACCTCGAGGCTCGAGAAGATCGACCCGATCCACTGCCAGTATGCAGGTGTGCCGATCCAGTAGTAGTGGTGGCCGGTGCCGAGGATGCCCGAGAACAGCGCGGCGGCGACGATGACATAGAGCCATTTTTCGACCACCTCACGGTCAACACCGGTCAGCTTCAGCATCAGGTAGGCCAGGATCGAGGCCATGATCAGCTCCCACACACCTTCGACCCACAGGTGGACGACATACCACCAGTATTGCTTGTCCAGCGACAGGTTGCCCGGGTTGTAGAAGGCAAACAGGAATAGCAGCGCCAGACCCCAAAGGCCCAACAGCAGGATATTTGTGATCGCGGTTTTCTTACCTTTCAGCACTGTCATCGACACGTTGTAAAGGAAGATCAGCGCGGCCACGACGATGCCGGCCTTGACCCATTTGGGCTGCTCAAGGAACTCGCGCCCCTCCTTGCCCAGCAGCCAGTTGCCTTCGAACAGGTTGAAGACGTAGGTCACAACCACGCCCAACGTCCCGACCACAAGGATGATCAACTGCAGATAAGCCAGCTTGGGCGAATGTATCTCGCGCTCGGCCTCTTCCGGGATCAGGAAATAGGCGGCCCCGAAAAAGCCCAGAATAAGCCAGACGATCAGAGAGTTGGTGTGCAGCATCCGCACGATGTTGAACGGCAGAAGCTCACTCAGGAAATTGGGGAATACATAGATGAAACCGGCCAGAAGGCCGCCAATCACCTGTATCGCGAACAACGCCATGGCTACCGCAAAGTAGGCATAGGCGATTTTTTGGGATTCGTATTTCATTGCTCCGTTCCCTTTCTCAGCCTGCCTCGTTGGGCGGCCAGCCCTGTGCGTCGATATTGTCCGTCCAGATCAGGAAGTTGGTCAGGTCACGGATCTCTTCGTCGCTGAGGTTGAAATTGGGCATTTGTCGACGACCGGGAATGCCGGTCGGTTGTGCTTCCATCCAGCCCTTAAGGGATTCAAAGGCTGATTCCGGGTCGTCCAGCACGCCCCAGCGTGTCATCACGTTGCCGACTTCGGGGGCAAAGTAGGCCCCTTCACCCAGAATCGAATGACAGTTCACACAGGCGTGTTTTTCCCAGACATGTTTACCCCGAACCACACTATCATCGAGTTTCGCGGCATTTTCGGAATTGACGATATACCAGTGGGAGTGGGCCGAAAGGGCCAAAAAGATGAGAATGAAGAACAGTGACCCGCCATAAAAAATATTGCGGGCCATGCTCTTTGTCATGACGTCTCGCATCGCGCTCTCCTTTGCGCAGATTAGCTAGTGAGAGCAACATGCCGGGCGGGAGCCGGCGATGCCTTAACGAAAGTCAAGGCCTGTCACGAGATCAACCGGACGGTTCAGAATTGAGCGATTTGGACCCGCTGATCGTCAGGAGAAAATGACCTGCCAATCAATTTGCGAACAGCATTTCTTTTTGAGTGTTCTCTCCATTGTATGGCCTTTAAATTGACGCAAGTTTTTGCCAAGCAGTATGAAAGGAAGGAGAGTCATCGCACTTTCCTTACTGTGGGTAAGATTTCCGGTGCCTCGGTAGCGCCAATGGTTAAAAGGTACGAGTATGGCAAACTATTCCTATATTGGTTACGCCCCCGGGGTCATTACGGTCGATTTTAATTTTGGCCCCGACTTCATTACGCTTGACCCCAATTTCGATCCCGCAACAGACCGTCGTGTATTTGATGTCACCGATGCAGCTGGCGGAACGATCCTGAACGGGGCGAACCCTCTGCCCGATACTGGCACTGTGTTCAATGGTGACCGCTTCAATAACGAAAACGGTGACGACGCCACGCAAACTGGTGTGGTGACCAACCTGAACGGATCGACTACTTTTGCCAACGGAGACATCTACCTTGAAGAATCCTACTCCCTGACCAATCCAGCAGGCGGGACGATTGACGTGTTTCGGGTCGAAGTTGAAGGCACATTGGTTGGCTACATCACGTCCGAGCCTCTGGTTCCGGGTCTGACCTATACATTCCAAGCTTCGAACGTTACTCCGACCAACGCCCCTGACACTACGGATCCCTCCGCGATTGTCGATGTACCGTGCTTTGTGGCGGGAACACGGATCATGGCCCCGACCGGTCCAACACCAGTCGAGGATCTGAAAGTTGGCGATGTGGTTTTGACCGCAGACAATGGGCCGCAACACATACGTTGGATTGGCACGCGACATCTGGACCAAGCGGCGCTTCGCACCCGTCTGAGGCTGAAGCCCATCCGGATCGAGGCCGGTTCACTGGGCGATCAGTTGCCCCAGCGCGATCTGTTCGTGTCACCGCAACACCGTATGCTGGTCCGGTCCCCGATTGCCGTCAGATTGTTCGACGCCGAAGAAGTTCTTGTTCCTGCTCACATTCTTGTGGGCGTTCCTGGCATTTCGGTCGCCGAAGACACTTGTGCGGTGACCTATGTCCATCTTTTGTTCGACCGTCATGAAATCATCTATGCAGAAGGCGCACCTTCCGAAAGCCTGCTCACCGGCGCGCAGGCCCTGTCCAGTGTTCACCCTGACGCGCGGTCAGAAATTCTTGAACTGTTCCCTGAATTGGGTCAGCGCAATTACGTTCCGCCGGCCGCACGACGGATACCGGATAAAGGGAAACGTGCCCGTGCGCTGATCCGTCGCCATATCAAAAACGAGCGGCCTCTGATCGCTGGAAGATAAGTTCAGTCTGAATAAGCTTCAGGTTTGTTTCACGGCACGGGGGCCCGTCAGGGCAGGCCACATGGCAAACAGGTACAGTCCTGTTGCGGCGATCCAAAACCCGTCTGCGGTCAGCATCGCTGTCATGTAACCTCCCGCCAGTCCGGACCCCAGCCAACGCACAAGCGCAGCACCCGCCATCAAGCCATAGGCAATCGCCATGGGCTTTGGCGCGACAAGGGGACGACCGCTGTGGCCCAAGGCGGCGCGACTCATGACGGCAAGGGTCATGCCGCCAACGCAACCGATGCCCAGAACGTGGAGCGCGCCGATCTCATTTCCCATTCCATTGGCTGCCAACCCCCAAAGAATCAGACCCAAGGCCAGCATCCCGAGGCCCAGATGCAGGGCGATCAGGATCGGTTGACGCAAAGCCCATCCGGTTCTCCAACGCGCCATGCGCATCATTTGAACACCACCCATCGCCAGGGCAACGCTTCCCGCAAGAGGCCCAACATCAAGTGCAAGCACAAGCAGGGGCAGCAGCAGTGCCAGAATCATCGTCGCCCTGTCCAACCAGGCCACAGATACCGGCCACGATGCTTCGGGTTGACCAGCTCTCTTCATTGCATTGCGGGTAAAAGCTGGCGTAATCCGGCCGCCCAGGATCGCAATCATCGAACACAAGGTCAAAAGCCCGGCCCGGATGCCGGTGTTCAGTGTATCCACCGTGACCCCCATCCATTCCAAGTGAACCATTACATTCGAGGCCAGAAGCAAAACCAGAAGATACAGAAACACCACATTCTGAGGCTTGGGCCGACGGACCAGTTGACTGGCAATCTTCAGCGCCAGAATGGGAACAAAACTCAGGTCCACGATCGCGACGACCATGGGTGACAACGCTCCGGAAAACCAGACCGTCAGGCGCCCGGCCATCCAGATCAATGCGACTAGCGTGATAAAACGGGCCCGCGCCTCGGGCGCACCAGTCCAGTTCGGCACGGCGGTCAGAAAGAAGCCGCCCAGAGCGGCCGTTGCATATCCAAAAATCATCTCATGAGCGTGCCACATGACCGGGGGCATGGCGTAGCTTTGTTCCATGTAAGGCATCAGCCCGTCCAGCGACGCCAACCACACGCCCCACGCGACCCCTGCAAACACACCATAAAGACCCGCCGAGAGGAAAAAGACCCGGAACCCTTCACTGAAAACACGTGCGATTACAGCTGTCATGCCTGCTCTCCATAGCTTTTCCCGCCGTTGAGCAATGTGTAGTTCCTTCACGACGCGGCGCCCTTAACCGAAATCAAGACAAGGCTTAAAGATGCGATAAAAACACAAGATTTATTGAGGGGTTTTGACCTGAGTTTTCTGCCCAAAGTGCCCAGACTTCGCCCTTCCCGTTGACTTTGGTCAAGGATGACATCCTCGTGATGTTTCACTCTCGGCGGTGCCTCACCACGCATATGGAGAGTGATCATGTCACTTGGAATCAGCTACAACAAAACCGGCCGCGCCTTCGGGGTCGGATTGGCAATGTTGTTGGGCAGCGTCGCTGCTCCGACATTCGCCGAAGAGCCAACATTAAGCGATGAAGCCTTTGAGGCTTCCAAGCAGCTTTACTTTGAACAATGCGCAGGTTGTCACGGCGTTCTGCGTAAAGGCGCTACAGGCAAAAGCCTTGAACCGCATTGGAAAAAGACCGCGGCCGACGGTACCGTAACCGAAGGCGGCACCCTGCAATTGGGCCAGGAACGTCTTGAGAAGATCATCGCCTGGGGGACCGAGGGCGGTATGAACAACTTCTCGGACATCATGACCGAGCAGGAAATCAAGGATATGGCGACCTATATCCAGATGGAGGCCCCAAAGCCGCCGGAAATGTCGCTGGAACAGATGATGGCGACCCGCAAGGTCTATGTCGAGGAAGAGGATTATCCGACCGAGCCCCTTCATGGCCGCAACTGGGAAAACTTCTTTGTCGTCATCGAACGTGACGTGGGCAAGGTGGCCGTGATCGACGGTGACACCAAAGAGGTGCTGACCCATATCCCGACCGGTTATGCGGTGCACGTTCTGAAAGCATCCGAGCACCATGCGCTGGAAGAGCCGGAACAGCCCGGGCGCTTCTGGTACACCATGGGACGCGACGGCAAGATGACCAAGATCGACCTCTGGCAGACGCCGGACAAGATGTTGGTTTCCGAGGTCAAGATTGCCTATGACGCGCGCGACGTTGCCGTATCCGGCGATGGCAAATATGTCATCGGTGGGGGCTACTGGCCGCCGCACTTTGCAATCGTTGATGCCCAGACCATGGAACCGGTCAAGGTCGTTTCGACCCGCGGTGTGAACGTCGACGGTGACTATGTGGAAGAGGCCCGCGTGGCCGCGATCTATACCACTCCGAACGAGCCCACCTGGATTGTCGCGGTGAAAGAGCTGGGGCAACTGTGGCAGGTCGATTATACCGATCTGGACAATCTGCGGATCGATAAGATCGACAGCGCCAAATTCCTGCATGACGGGTTCTTTGACCCGACAGGCCGGTATTTCCAGATCGCCGCAAACGCGTCGAACAAGATGGTGGTTGTCGATACCGAAACCCACAAGCTTGAGGCGATGATCGACACAGCCGCATTGCCGCACCCAGGTCCGGGGGCCAACTGGGTTGACCCGAACTGTGGCCCGGTTGCTGGTACGACCCACCTTGGCGTTGGCACCGTGACAGTCTGGGGTAACGACCCCGAGAACCGTCCGGACGATGCCTGGAAGGTCTGCTACGAAGTGGAAACCGACGGCCCCGGCCTGTTTGTCCGCACCCACCCGAATTCGGATTACATCTGGGCTGACCAGACCAAGCATCCCGAACCGGAAGTGCAGCAATCCGTGCAGGTCATCTCGAAAGAGACCGGCGAGATCGTGAAAACGATCCAGATTACCGAGGACGAAGGCAGCGCCGCTGTTCACTTCGAATTCAATGCTGACGGTACCGAGGTCTGGGTTTCCAAATGGAACCTGTCGGACTCGAAAGAACCCAATGGTCAGATCGTGATCTTCGACGCCAAGACGCTGGAAGAAATTGGTCGCATCGAAGGGCTTTATGCCCCGACCGGCAAGTTCAACGTCTACAACCGTTCGAACCACGTCACCTGACGCGTTCGCAACCATCACCGGAAAGGGCGGGCCCCTCGCCCGCCCTTTCCTCGTTTGAGACATCAGCCAAACTCACCGGCCTGCCACCCAAGGCCAGACAAGACAGCCAAAACGGAGCCCGGATATGACCTCCGAACCGGATAAGAAAAAACCGATCTGGCGCCGGTATTTCCTGTGGGGAATGCCTGTGGCCGGTATCGCCGCGGCCTTTGCCGCCGGCATCATCTTCTGGGGCGGGTTCAACACTGCCATGGAAGCCACCAACACCAAGGATTTCTGTATCTCGTGCCATGAGATGCGCGATTTCGTCTATGAGGAATATACCGGCACGATCCACGATGTGAACCGCTCGGGCGTGGGCGCTGTCTGTTCCGACTGCCACGTGCCCAAGGACTGGACGCACAAGATGATCCGCAAGATCAAGGCGTCAAAAGAGCTCTATGGCAAGATGGTCGGTACCATCAACACCCGCGAAAAGTTCGAGGCCAAGCGTGTGCATCTGGCGATGAACGAGTGGGAACGGATGAAGGCGACCGACTCGCGCGAATGCCGCAACTGCCACGACTTTGAGTCGATGATGCCCGAGTTCCAGAAACCCCGCGCGCGTCAGCAGCACCTGAACGCGATGGAGATCGGCCAGACCTGTATCGACTGTCATAAGGGGATCGCCCACTCGGACGCCCGCGACCGGGCCGAAGAAGAATATCTGGAACAGCTTGAGGCCCCGAACCCGGCCTTTATCCGCCCGATTCCGCTCGAATACATGGCCAGTCTTGAGCGGATCGAAGCTAAGGAAGCTGCAGAAGCCGAGGCGGAAAAAGCAGCCAAGAAAGCTCAGCAGGAGGCGGTCCAGGCACAAATCGCAGCAGCAGTTGACGCGGCTGTGGCCGAAGAGCGCGCCAATGCCTCTGGCGATGCTGCCGCAGCGCCTGCAGGTGGTGGTGGCAATGTCGGTTCAGATATCGACTGGAATGCCGTCGCCGCTGCGGATCTGAAACTGTTCTACCCCGGTCAGGCCTCGTTCGAATGGGTGCAGAATGGTAAATTCCACGGTGGGGCGCGTCCTCTGACCAAAGGTGGAGATCAGTGTACAACCTGCCACGCCAAGGAACTGGACACGATCGGCAACAAGATCGTTGCTGGTGGCGAACTGGAGCCAACACCGATCCCCGGCAAGCGCGGTATCATCGACGCAACCGTTCAGGCGGCCCATGACGACGAGAACCTGTACATTCGTCTTCAATGGCCTGATGCGGGTCACAACCCTGCCCCGTTCGTCGATGGCGGCAAGATGGATCCAGACAACCAGATCAAGGTTGCCATGATGATCACCGGCACCGGTATCGAGCTGGGCGATCAGGTGGGTTGCTGGGCCTCGTGCCACGCTGACAACACGTATATGCCTTTTGCGCCCGAAGCGGATGCGATTGCTGCAAACGCAGAAGTTGCCGGTCGCCTCAGCACACAGGACAGCGTAACCAAATACATCAGCGAAAGTCGCACGGATGTTGAGGTCAAAGGCCGCCGTGGCAAAGCTCTGGGTGGCTGGGACAAGTTGCAGGCCGCAGAACAGATCGAGCAGTATCTGGCCGACGGCACCTATCTTGATCTGATGCGTGTCTACGCTGACGGCAGCGCCACCAACGGCTATCTGCTAGAGCAGCGCGTGGTCAATGATGGTGAAATCGCCGCGTCGGCTGAACTGTCCGGCGGCATGTGGACCGTGGTCTTTACCCGCCCACTGAACTCAGGGACGCCCGGTGATGTGCCGCTGGAAGCAGGCCAGACCTATACCGTCGGCTTTGCCATCCACGACGACTTCGCTGCTGCAAGGTTCCACCACGTGACGCTGAACACCAGCCTGGCACTGGATGACGACAGCGCGTTCATCAACGTGGTCAAACAATAACGGTTCGGGGCCGGTTCATCCGGCCCCACCATTTTGGAAAGGAGACACGGACCATGAAACCCCAACGCCTTCTTCCTGTGCTGTTGCTTCTGGCCGCGCCCGCTTGGGCGGACGAGACCGCCGAAATCTGTGCCGAGGCTGAAGAGCGCTACGTCGAGCTGTTCGGAGAACCCTCGTCCGCTGTCGAGGACGCTGAAGTGGTACTTATGTATGAATACAATTTTTGCCCGTCCGAGTTGACGGTTAAGGCAGGCACAACTGTCCGGTGGGTGAATGTCGACAAACGCACCAGCCACTCAGTTCTGTTGAAAGACGGAAGCAAACCTGAAAGTGATCGCCTGTTCCCGGAGGAATCAGTTGAGCTGACCTTCCTCACGCCAGGCCCACAGGACTATCTGTGCGGCCCGCACTGGGAGACACAGAACATGATCGGAATGATCACCGTCGAACCCTGAAGCAAGGCACAATACAGGCAAGATGAAGGAGCGCGGAGGCAAATCCCGCGCTCCTTAACTTATGTCAAGGAGGTTGGTTATCGAATGGGCCAGTCTTCCCTCAAGACCCGCCCGGCTCACCCAGCAACGTCTTGCAAACGCAACGGATCTGCATGGGACACCGGGTTACGAAGACTTTCAGACCAAGCGAGTTTGCACATGAGCGGTAAGGTATTTCTGATTGGCGCAGGCCCCGGCGATCCCGAACTGATGACCCTGCGCGCACTGCGGATGCTGCAAGAAGCGGACGTAGTGGTTTATGACAGGCTGGTGTCAGCCGACATTCTGAATTTACACGCGGAAGGCGCACGGCTGATCCCTGTCGGCAAAGCCCCCAAATGCCACACCGTTCCGCAGGACCGCATCAACGAAATACTGCTCGAAGAGGCCAGCGCTGGTCACACGGTTGCACGGCTGAAGGGCGGCGACCCCATGATCTTTGGTCGCGGCTCGGAAGAGGCTGCTTACCTGATTGCCCGCAGTGTTGCTGTCGAGTACGCACCGGGCATTACGGCAGCCCAGGGGGCGTCTTGTTCGACGGGTGTGCCGCTGACCCATCGCGGGCTGGCAACCTCGGTTCAATATGTTACCGGGCACAGGCAGGCCGACAAAGTGCTGGATCTGGACTGGAAACGTCTTGCCGATCCGGACTCGACATTGGTGGTTTATATGGGCGTTGCCAATATCGGTCAGATCGCCATGGGGCTGATGACCGAAAACCTGCCGGGCTCGACACCGGTTTTGGCAGTGGGCAAGGCCACAACACCTGATGAGCGTCGTCTTGTGTCACGGCTTGACCAACTGGCCACGGATGTGCGCGCAGCCGAGCTGAAGGCGCCGACGCTGTTTATCATTGGCAAGGTGGTTTCGCTCTATGCCGAACAGCCTTTGACCGAGCTTCTGGAACAGGCCCATGGCTAAGCTGGGCAGAAGAGACCGAGGGATTGACCCAACACGTGCCGGCAGATCGCCGGGGCGGTCGGGATGGACTGGGCGAACCTGCCTGACCATTGCGGTTCTGGCCGCGACCTCCGCCTTCGCGGCTGATGTCATCGACCCCGACACCCTGAAAAGACTTGTGCATCAGGATTGCGGTTCCTGTCACGGCTTGTCCCTGAAGGGCGGCCTTGGTCCTGACCTGCGCAGTGAAACACTGGGCCACTACGACGCGGATGTTTTGACCAGCGTCATCCTTGACGGCATCCCTGACACCGCGATGCCCCCATGGCGGCCTCTGATCAGTGAAGAAGAAGCCGAGTGGATCGCCCGTTACCTGCTGGAACAGGAGTCACAATGAAACGCTTCATCCTTGGCCTTGCAGCCACATTGATGATGTCCACAGCTCAGGCTGAACCAACCGCGACAGGCGATCTTGGCCTCGTCATCGAACGTGCCAAGGGCTCGGTTCTGCTGGTGGATCAATCCGACCGTGCAGCTCTGGCCCGGATTGAGGGGTTGGGCGATCTGTCTCATGCATCTCTGGTCTATTCGCCCGATGAACGGTTTGCCTATGTGTTTGGCCGCGACGGAGGACTGACCAAGATCGACATCGTGACCCGTCAGGTCGTGAACCGCGTCGTGCAGGCCGGAAACGCCATTGGAGGAGCGATTTCGGACGATGGTAAGCTTGTGGCTGTTTCGAACTATGAACCCGGTGGCGTGCGCGTCTTTGATGCGGACACTCTGGAGATGGTCGCTGACATCCCGACCGATAGCAAAACCATCGGCCTGGTCGATGCGCCGGGTCGGCGGTTCGTTTTCACGATGTGGGACACTGGGGAAACCTGGATAGCCGATTTCGCAAAGGGCGCACCAGAGATCACCAAAATCCCGGACATGGGCAAGAACCCCTATGACGCGCTGATTACCGCCAATGGCCGCACCTATATCACCGGCCTGTTTGGCGAGGACGGCCTGACCGCGCTTGATCTGTGGTCCGAATCCCCCGAGCCGATCCGCGTTCTGCCCGATTACGGGCGTGGGCAGGAAGAAATGCCGGTCTACAAGATGCCCCATCTGGAAGGCTGGGCGTTGACCGGGAGCGAGTTTGTTCTGCCCGCCGTTGGCCATCACGAGGTTCTCTGGATCGACGCGGAAACCTTGACCGAAACCGGGCGCACCAAAACCCATGGCCAGCCGGTTTTCGCCATGGCACGTCCCGACGGGCGGCAGGTTTGGGTCAATTTCGCCCACCCGTTGAACGATACGATTCAGGTGATCGACAGCGTCAGCAAAGAGATCATCCACGAATTCAAACCCGGCCCGGCCGTATTGCACATGGAGTTTACGCCGCGCGGGCATGAGGTCTGGATCAGCGTGCGCGACGCCAACAAGGTCATGGTCTACGACACGCATAGCTTTGAAAAACTGCGCGAGATCGATGCAGACAGCCCGTCCGGCATTTTCTTCACTGCTCGCGCCCACAGAACAGGGCTGTAACCGATGCGACATATTACGGACCCGATCGACCGCCGTCTGCTGGACGAGTTTCAACGCGATTTTCCAGTTGCTGAGAGACCGTTTCAGGTGTTGGGTAACGCTCTCGGGCTGGACGAGGCCGAAGTCATTCATCGCCTGTCCCGAATGCGCGCCACAGGCCGCATTACACGGGTTGGTGCAACCATCACGCCCGGCGCGGTGACGGCCAGCACCTTGGCTGCCGTGTCGGCTCCGGAAGATCGGTTGGAGGAGGTCGCCGCCCAGATCGATGCTGAACCCGGCGTGAACCACAATTATCAACGTGAAGACGCGTGGAACCTGTGGTTTGTCGCGACCGGGCCGGATCGCGCGCATGTCAACAATACCCTTGCGCGGATCAGTCGATCCACCGGATTGCAAGTGCTGGACTTGCGGCTGGTGCGTCCTTTCAACGTGGATCTTGGGTTTCGCATGACTGGAGGCACAAAGAACGTGCCCACAGCGCGAAAGGTCGATGCATCTGTCATGCGCGAGGGCGATCGTTGCCTGCTACAGTCTCTGAGTTCCGGGCTATCTTTGGTCTCAGAACCCTACGCCGCTCTGGCTCGTTCGCTGAAACGGGATGTCATCGACGTGATGGAGCGGGTCGAAGCCTTGCATGCCGCCGGAATAATCTCGCGGCTCGGCGTCATCGTGCGTCACCGGGCACTTGGCTGGTCGGCCAATGCGATGGTGGTCTGGGATCTGCCGGCAGAGCGGATCGACACCGCTGGTCCCGCTTTGGCCGCTTACCCAGGGGTGACTTTGTGCTATGAGCGTAATCCGGTGCCCGATGTCTGGCCATATCGCCTGTATTCCATGATCCATGCCAGAACCCGAAGCGAGGCCTTGGAAACATTGGCGGGTGCGATTGCACTGACCGAACTGGCCGGAGCACGGCACAAAGTTCTTTTCTCAACCCGCTGTTTCAAGCAGACCGGAGCGCTGATTCAGGCCAAGGAGGCTGCCGCATGACGCTGGACCAAACGGATCGGGCGATCCTGAATCGCGTGCAAGATGATCTGCCACTGACCTCGCATCCTTACGCAACCGTGGCCGCAGAGCTGGGCCTGTCCGAGGCGGATTTGCTGACGCGTCTGAGCCGCATGAAAGAAGACCGCGTCATCACGCGCTTCGGTCCATTTTTCGACGCCGCGGCCATGGGTGGGGCTTTCTGCCTTTGTGCAATGGCCGTTCCAGCCAAAGATTTCAAAACCGTCCTGACCAAAGTCAATGCACATCCCGAGGTGGCCCATAATTATGAACGTACGCACCGGCTGAACATGTGGTTCGTGCTGGCCACCGAAACACCCGAGGGGATCGAGGCCGCCGCCGATGCCATCGAATGGGAAACGGGGATCTGCGTTCTACGTTTCCCCAAACTTCAGGAATTCTTTATCGGGTTTCGGGTAGCGGCATGATCGACGCAACAGACAGACAGATTATCGAGGCGCTGCAGGGGGGCTTACCCCTGACCCCGGCCCCGTATGTTCAGGTTGCCCACGAGCTGGGGCTGCAGGAAGATGATTTGCTTGAGAGACTGTCATCCCTCAAAGCGCGCGGAGTGATCCGACGGATCGCCGCAGCCCCCAACCACTATAAGCTGGGCATGACATCGAACGGCATGACCGTCTGGGATGTACAGGATGACCTGATCGGCGAACTGGGCGCTCATATCGGGGCCCTGCCCTTCGTCACCCATTGTTATGAACGGCCTCGTGCCCTGCCCGACTGGCCCTACAACCTGTTCGCCATGGTCCACGGCCAGTCGCGCGACGAGGTCGAAGACAAACGCGGCCAGATCGCCGCGATTCTGGGATCGGCCTGCCGGGGCAGCGACATCCTCTATTCCACGCGCATCCTGAAAAAGACCGGGCTGCGCCTGAGACAGAAAGGTTGATACATGTTCCGCCTGACCGAATACATGCATCAGCTGGTCAAACCGACTCCGGTGCGCAAACGTCGCCCCGGCGCGGTAAAGCCGGTTGTGATCTGGAATTTGACGCGGCGCTGTAACCTGAAGTGCCGCCATTGCTACACCGTCTCGGCGGATGTCGCGTTCCCGGGTGAGCTCAGCCATGAGCAAGCCATGGTAACCCTTGAGGATCTGGGCCAATTTCGCGTCCCGGCCCTGATCCTCTCGGGTGGGGAACCGCTGGATCGGTTCGATTTCTTCGACATCGCAAAACGGGCCCGTGATCTGGTGCCAATGCTGGCCTTGTCGACCAACGGCACCCGGATCTACGACGAAACGGCCGATATGATAGCGGATGTCGGATTCAACTACGTCGGCATCTCGCTGGACGGGATTGGAGCGACGAATGACTGGTTCCGTGGCGTCGAGGGCGCTTTTGCTGACGCCCTGCGCGGCGTGCGCGAATGCAAAAAGCGCGGTATCAAGGTCGGCCTGCGGTTCTGCCTGACCGAAGGCACGCAACATCACTTGCCTGACTTGCTGACACTGTGTGACGATGAAGGTGTCGACAAGTTCTACCTGTCTCACCTTGTCTATGCGGGGCGCGGCGACAAGAACCGGGGTGAAGACGCCGAACATCAGCGCACCCGCAAGGGTCTGGACCTGTTGCTGGAACGCGCCTGGGAGGCCGCATCGGGCGGTCGTCCGTTGGATATCGTGACGGGGAACAATGACGCCGACGCGGGATATTTCCTGAACTGGATTCGCGCGCATTTCAACGCCGAAAAAGCGGCACATGTGCGCGAGCACCTGGCCGCGTGGGGCGGAAACTCGAGTGGTTTGGGTGTCGCCAATATCGACAATCTTGGCCGGGTCCACCCGGACACTTATTGGTCCGATTACACAGTCGGCAACGTAAAGACCAAATCGTTTTCCGAACTCTGGACCAGCGATGATCCGATGCTTGCCATGCTCCGCACCCGCCCACGCCCGCTGAAGGGGCGCTGTGGAGCCTGCGAACTCAAGGACGTGTGCGGCGGCAATACCCGCATCCGCGCCTTGCAATTGACCGGTGATCCATGGGCCGAGGATCCAGCCTGTTACCTGACCAACCAGGAAATCGGTGTGGATACCGCAGGTGAGCGCCTTCAGGTCACACCGTTCCGGGGGAAAAGCCATGATCCGGCGCATCAGTTCTTTTAAGACACTCACGGTCAGCACATTATGGTCCGTACTTCTGGCAGGAACCGCATGGGCGGATGCCCCTTCGGACTACGCTGAACATTGTGCTTCATGCCACGGCGAAAACCGTCTGGGCGGAGTTGGCCCCGCGCTGATCCCGGAAACACTCAAGCGCATGCGGGGCCCGCGGGTAGCTGCCGTGATTGCCGAAGGTCGCACGGCGACACAAATGCCCGCATTCTCGCACGAGCTGGATGCTCTGCAAATCGAGGAACTGGCAGGCTGGTTGAAATCGCCGTTGGAATCCGATCCGGAATGGGACGAGGCTGAGATTATGGCCAGCCGGACGCTGGACGAGGAATATGTGCCGGTGGATACACCCGTCTGGGACAGCGACCCAATGAACATCACGCTGGTCGTCGAGACCGGGGATCACCATGTCAGCGTTCTGGACGGGGATACGTTCGAAGTGCTGGACCGGTTCGAAACTCCTTTCGCCGTTCATGGCGGACCGAAATTCAGCCCGGATGGGCGTTACGTCTTCATCATGTCCCGCGATGGGTGGGTTCAGAAGTACGACATTTGGGCACTGAAACAGGTGGGCCGTGTACGTGCCGGCCTGAACAGCCGCAATATCGCCATGTCCGGCGATGGCAAATGGGTGGCTGTGGCGAACTACCTGCCCAACAGCCTGACAGTGTTGTCCACCGAAGACCTTTCAGTCGCAAAGGTCATCGAGGTCAAAAGCAAGAAGGGCCTGCCCAGCCGCGTTTCCGCTGTCTACCAGGCCCCTCCGCGGGAAAGCTTTGTTCTTGCGCTGAAGGATGTGCCCGAGATTTGGGAAGTGTTCTACGGCGCCAATCCCCCGCAATCCGGGCTTGGTCATGACTTCCGCATCGAAGGCCAGTTCAAGAACCCCGACCCCTTCCCGGTGCGCAAGATCACTACGCCTGACTACCTTGACGATTTCTTCTTCGACCAGAGTTATGAATATGTCATGGGAGCGTCCCGCGATGGCAAGGGCGGACAAGTGATTGATCTGGTGATCGGGCACAAGGTGGCCGATCTGGATTTGCCCGGAATGCCACATCTGGGCTCGGGGATCACATGGAAACACGGCGATACGACCGTGATGGCCACGCCGCACCTGACAGACGGCGCCGTGTCGGTGATCGACATGGAAAGCTGGGAAACCGTCAAACGGATCAAGACCGAGGGCCCCGGGTTCTTCATGCGCAGCCATGAGAATTCGCCTTATGTCTGGGCCGACGTTTTCTTCGGCCCCAACAAGGACGCAATGCATGTCATCGACAAGCAAAGCCTTGAAATCGTAAAGACCCTGCGCCCCGCTCCCGGAAAAACCGTGGCCCATGTCGAGTTTACCAGGGATGGCAGCCACGCACTGGTTTCGATCTGGGAAGATGACGGCGCCGTAATCGTCTATGACGCGCAGACGCTGGAAGAGGTCCGCCGCCTGCCGATGCGCAAACCTTCGGGGAAATACAATGTCTGGAACAAGATCACCTTCTCGGAAGGAACCAGCCACTGAGGGGAAATGGCCGGTTTGGAAACTGGCCATTCTGCTGTATCCGGCCACGGCGTTAACCGTGGCCATCAACCTGTTTTTGCTCGGCCTTATCCTGCACAGCGTCGGGTTCGGTGCAATCGAACCGGTTCCGGCAATCCTCTGGTCGATTCCGCTGGGCATTCCTGCGGCATGGTTGGCCGGTCGGTGGTTGCGCGGATTGATGGACGAGGCCGACGGGTAGGTGCAATTTGTCAGGCACCTGACCTAAGTCAAGTCTCCACCTGAGAGAATCCCCTACGGTTCAGAAAAGAACGCCGAGCTGGATTCTCAATGCCTACCTTCCGCCCCCCGCATAGCCTGTTTGATCGCGTGTCCCGCGCGGTGTGCGGTTTGGTGGGTATTTTCCTTTTGCTTTTGCAGATGCTTGGCCCGGTGCTGGCGAGTCCCGGGGACAGCATGTGGATCGAGATCTGCTCGGAGGCAGGGGCGGTCTGGGTTGAAGTGGACCTTGAGGAAGGCACTGATGACCCGACCGCACCTTGCCCGAAATGCGCCGATTGCGCGCTGTGCGCGGTGACAACGGCAGCGCCGCTGCCTGACCAGCCATCGCTGACGCAATCGGGAAATGTACGGATCGTACCCGCTGCAATCGAGGATCTGTGCACTTTGTACAACTCAAGGCGACTGTGGCCCGAAACCCGAGGGCCCCCGTTTGCTACCCAAGAAGAATCTGAACGCGCCCTGCGCGCGTCCGTGGCGCCCACCCTAGCAATCGGAGGTGCGCCGTGGTCGTAAGACACGCAATCCATTTCCTGCTGGCTTTCACCCTGTCCTGCCTGATGGCGATCAGCGCCCATGCCGACAGCCTGGCCAGTTTCCTGCCCGACATCGAACCTGCCGATCTGGCCCCCGGTGCCGATGCCTTTGGCCCGGTGCGCGATGACGTCAAGGTCGCCCCCGTCCTGAAGGGCGGCGAGACCGTTGCCTGGGCATTCCTGACCTCGGACTTTGTTGGCACGACGGGTTATTCAGGCAAACCGATCCACGTCGTTGCCGCCATCGATAACGATGCTGTGTTGACCGGAGTGCAATTGGTCAAGCACTCGGAACCCATCGTGCTGATCGGCATCCCCAATTCCCGCATGGTTGAATTGACCGAAGGCTATGCCGGCCTTGACCTGAAGGTTGAAGCTGAAACCGGGGGTGAGGGGCACGACCTCGACATCATCTCGGGCGCGACCGTCACGATCATGGTGATCGACGACAGCCTTGTGCGTGGCGGCATCAAGGTGGCGCGTGCGTTGGGTCTGGGCGGCTTGTCGCCGTTGCAGGCCGATGGGCCAAAGCGCGAAGTCGATATGGCGCAGAATGCGGTCCATGACTGGTCGACCCTGTCGGGTGACGGCTCGATCCGGCGGTTGACGCTGGATGTCGGGCAGGTCAATGCCGCCTTCGAGGCCACCGGCGACCAGCGCGCGATCAAACGCCCCGAGCCGGGCGAACCGGATGACACCTTCATCGACATGCATATGGCGCTTGTCTCGGTTCCGTCGATCGGAAAATCACTGCTAGGCGACGCCGAATACCAGAACCTTGTGAACTGGTTGGACGAGGGCGAACAGGCCATTCTGGTGCTAGGTCGCGGTACTTACAGCTTCAAGGGGTCGGGCTATGTGCGCGGCGGGATTTTCGATCGAATTCAGTTGATCCAGGGCGACAACTCGGTCCGGTTCTTCGACAAACAGCAAGTACGCCTTGGCAAGGTTGCAGCCCCTGATGCACCCAGTTTCACTGAGCTGGATATCTTCAAGATTCCCGCCGATGCCGAGTTCGACCCGACAGAGCCGTTCCGCCTGCAACTGCTGGTTCAGCGTGCCGTGGGAGCAGTTGAGAAAACCTTTCTGACATTCGATCTGGGCTACAAACTGCCTGACCATTACCTGCTGCCCGTTGCAGCCTCAACGGTTGTAGAGGATGCAACCGGCGAAGCCGCCGCCAAAGCTGCCCTGTGGCAGCGCATCTGGAAGGATCGCACTGTCGAAATTGGCGTTCTTGGCGTCATGCTTCTGGTGCTGACTGCGACGTTTTTCTTCCAATTCCACGCGACGATGAATGCACGGGTCTTCTACTGGTTCCGCATCGGTTATCTGACCATGACCCTGTTCTTCATCGGCTGGTACGCCAACGCGCAGCTGAGCGTGGTGAACCTGATGGCGCTGGCGGGCAGCTTGCGCACCGGGTTCTCCTGGGATGCGTTCCTGCTGGACCCGCTGGTCTTTATCCAGTGGTTCGCTGTCGCTGCCGCGCTGCTGTTCTGGGGGCGTGGCGCCTATTGCGGCTGGTTGTGCCCGTTTGGTGCGTTGCAGGAGCTGACCAACAAGATCGCCCGCGCGCTGAAAGTACCGCAATGGACTCTGCCCTGGGGACTGAACGAGCGCCTGTGGCCTGCAAAATACATGATCTTCCTCGGTCTCTTCGGCCTCAGCTTTGTCTCGATCCCGTTGGCCGAGAAATACGCCGAGGTCGAGCCGTTCAAAACGGCGATCATTCTGAAATTCATGCGCGACTGGCCTTTCGTGGTCTTTGCGCTGGCCCTGCTGGGAATCGGGCTGTTCATCGAACGGTTCTATTGCCGCTATCTCTGCCCGCTGGGCGGAGCACTGGCGATCCCTGCCCGTATCCGCATGTTCGACTGGCTGCGCCGCTACAAGGATTGTGGCACGCCCTGTCAAACCTGCGCCAATGAATGCCCCGTTCAGGCGATCCATCCCACCGGTGAGATCAATCCGAACGAGTGCGTCACCTGCCTGCATTGTCAGGTGCTCTACCAGTCCGAGGACAAATGTCCCGTCGTTATCCGCCAACTGAAACGGCGGGCCAAGACAGGGTCGGTCCAACCAAAGACCCCCCTCGGACAACCACCGGCGAACCATCCGAACGCCAAACCGCAATCCGTTTCCTAAAAGGAGGAACGAACATGTCGGAACATGACAACAAACTAACCGTCACACGCCGCGGGATGCTGGGTGCAACTGCAACCGGCGCCGTGCTGGCCGGGACTGGTCTGGGCTCGACCCTGATGACCGCAAAACAGGCGAGCGCTGCGGCCAATGCCAATCTCGAACCCGGCGAGCTGGATGAGTATTACGGTTTCTGGTCTTCGGGTCAGACCGGTGAATTGCGCATCCTGGGCTTCCCGTCCATGCGCGAACTGATGCGGGTGCCGGTGTTCAACCGCTGCTCGGCCACGGGCTGGGGTCAGACCAACGAGTCACTGAAGATTATGACCGAAGGGTTGCTGCCTGAAACCAAGGAGTTTCTCGCCAAGCGTGGCATGAAAACTTATGACAACGGCGACCTTCACCACCCGCATATGTCGTTCACCGACGGCACCTATGACGGCCGTTACCTGTTCATGAACGACAAGGCCAACACCCGCGTCGCCCGTGTGCGCTGTGACGTGATGAAATGCGACAAGATCACCGAGATCCCGAACGCCAAGGCGATCCACGGTCTGCGTCCGCAGAAATTCCCGCGCACCGGCTATGTCTTTGCCAATGGTGAAGATGAAACGCCGCTGGTCAACGATGGCAGCGTGCTGGACGATCCGTCGCAATACGTCAACATCTTTACCGCGTTGGACGGCGACACCATGGAAGTCGCCTGGCAGGTGATCGTGTCCGGCAACCTCGACAACACCGACTGCGACTATCAGGGTAAATACGCCTATTCGACCTCGTACAACTCGGAAATGGGCATGAACCTGGCCGAGATGACCGAGAACGAATTGGACCACGTCGTTGTCTTCAACCTTGCGGAAATCGAAAAAGGCATCGAAGCCGGCGATTATCAGGAGCTGAAGGGCGTCAAGGTTCTGGACGGACGTAAGGGTCAGAACAAGAAATACACCCGCTACATCCCGATTCCGAATTCGCCACATGGCATCAACACCGCGCCAGACGGCAAGCACGTCTGCATCAACGGTAAACTGTCGCCGACCGTGTCGATCATGGACGTCGCCAAGCTGGACGCGCTGTTCGAAAGCGATGCCGACCCGCGGTCCTGCATCGTTGGTGAACCGCAGTTGGGTCTTGGCCCACTTCACACCGCCTATGATGGTCAGGGCAACGCCTTCACCACGCTGTTCCTGGACAGCCAGATCGTGAAGTGGAACATCGACAAGGCCATCCGCGCCTACAATGGCGAGGACGTGGACCCGATCATCTCGAAGGTCGACGTGCATTATCAGCCGGGTCACAACTCTACCTCCATGGGCGAAACCAAGGATGCCGATGGCAAGTGGCTGATTTCGATGAACAAGTTTTCGAAAGACCGCTTCCTGAACGTTGGTCCTCTTAAGCCCGAGAACGAACAGCTGATCGACATTTCGTCGGATGAGATGAAAGTGGTGCATGACGGCCCGACCTTTGCCGAACCGCACGATTCGATCATTGTACGCAGCGACATCGTAAACCCGGTCAACGTCTGGGATCGCAACGACGTCACGTGGGAAGACGCCCGCAAACAGGCCGAGGCCGATCGCATCGATCTGGAAGAAGGCGCTGAAGAACCGATCCGGGACGGCAACAAGGTGCGGGTCTACATGACCTCGCAGGCGCCGACTTTCAGCCTCGAGAAGTTCACCGTCAAACAAGGTGACGAGGTGACGGTTTACATCACCAACCTCGATGACGTGGACGACGTGACCCACGGCTTCTGCCTGGGCAACTACGGTATCGCTATGGAAGTGGCGCCGCTGGCTACCGCCTCGGTCACCTTCACTGCCGACCGTCCGGGCGTGCACTGGTTCTACTGCCAGTGGTTCTGCCATGCGCTGCACATGGAAATGCGCGGCCGGATGCTGGTCGAACCGCAAGGAGCCTGACCCATGCGCTGGTCCCTGCTCATACCGCTCCTGCTCGGCTCGCCCCTTTGGGCGGCGGATTGGGATGTGCCCAACCGGGCGGGGGCCATCAATGAAATACTGGCGCAGGCGGCGGATGGAGACACCCTCCGCCTGAGCCCCGGTGTCTATGCCGAGCATCTCGTCCTGGACCGGCCCGTCATCATCGACGGGCAGGACCAGGCCACCATTGACGGGCAAGGCACCGGCAGCGTCATCACCGTGACTGGCCCGGGCGTGACCGTGCGCGGTCTGACTGTGATCGGCTCGGGCTCAAGCCATGACGGGATCGACAGCGGAATCCAACTGACCAAGACGGCCCGCGCGCCGGTGGTCGAGAATAATGTTCTGCTGGGCAATCTTTATGGCGTCGACATTCATGGTGCCAAGGGCAGTATCGTGCGTGGAAACCGGATCGAAGGACGTTTGGACCAGCGGATGAATGACCGCGGCAATGGCGTCTATGTCTGGAATGCGCCGGGCGCGGTGGTCGAGGGCAATGACATCCGCTATGGGCGCGACGGAATCTTCGTGAACTCGTCCAAGAAGAACACCTTTAAAGGCAACCTGTTCCGCGACCTCCGGTTCGCAGTGCACTACATGTATGCCGACAATTCAGTGGTCAGCGACAATGTCTCGATCGGTAACGATCTGGGCTATGCGGTTATGTTCACGACAAATGTGAAGGTCGCAGACAACGTCTCGATCGGTGACCGTGAACATGGCGTGATGCTGAACTACGCCAACAAGAGTGAGATCACCGGAAACGTGGTGATCGGTGCCAAGGAAAAGTGCACTTTCCTTTATAACTCCAACAAGAACGAGTTCACCGACAACTGGTTCCAGGGATGCGGCATCGGAATCCATTTCACCGCCGGCAGCGAACGCAACCGGATCGTCGGCAACGCCTTTGTCGGCAACCGGACACAGGTAAAATACGTCTCGACCAAATGGGTCGAGTGGTCGGAAGACGGCCGCGGCAATTACTGGTCCGATTTTGCCGCCTATGATGTGGATGGCAACGGCATCGCCGATGCCCCCTATCGCCCAAATGACTCGATGGACCATGTGCTGTGGACCCAACCCGCAGCCAAACTGCTGCTCGGCTCTCCCGCCGTGCAGCTGGTGCGCTGGTCGCAATCCGCTTTTCCGGCACTGTTGCCCGGTGGCGTGATGGACAGCAATCCATTGATGCAACCCCCTGAACCCCCAGCTATGAAAAAGGTGCCTCATGACGGATAAGGCCCTGACTATTGACCATGTCAGCAAGGATCGAGGGCAAACCCGCGTTCTTGACGATATCACCCTGTCTCTTGCCCCCGGCCAGCGCGTTGCGCTGCTGGGCCATAACGGCGCAGGCAAGTCGACCCTGATCAAATCCATCCTTGGCCTGACGCCGATCCATCGCGGAGCCATTCGGATCGGGAACGCCACCCCCGGTAGCGCTCAGGCACGGTGCGAGACGGCTTATCTGCCCGAAGCGGTGTCGTTTCATCCCGCATTGACCGGGCGCGAGCAATTGACCCTTTTCGCAAAACTGTCCGGGACCAAGGCCGATGTGCCCAGCTTACTGGATCGTGTCGGCCTGAGCGACGCTTTGGACCGTCGGATCGGAACCTATTCCAAAGGAATGCGGCAACGTCTGGGTCTGGCGCAGGTGCTGTTGGGCCAACCGAAAGTGGCTTTGCTGGATGAGCCGACAAGCGGGCTGGACCCGATTTCTCGGCAAGATCTTTATGCCATCATCGACGAGTTGGCCGCCCAAGGCACCGCCGTCCTGATTGCCAGCCACGCACTGACCGAGGTCGAGGCCCGCACCGACCGTATCGCCATCATGCGAAAGGGTCGGATGGTGGCCGATGACACGCTGAACAATCTGTCGGCGCTAGCCGGTCTTCCGATCCGTCTGAAAGTGCGTGCTAGCGCCAACGCCGATGCCTTGGCTGCTGAACTGGGTGGCAACCGGATCAACGGTGCGTTGGTGGAACTGCTCTGCACCCCCGCTGACAAGATGGAGGCTTTGCGCCGCATCGCCGGAATGGGCGACGCGGTCGCGGATGTGGAAATGACCCCGCCCAAGCTTGAAGATCTTTATCGTCACTACGCGCAGGAGGGACTGCAATGACCCGCTTTCTCGCCATCACCCGCACCGAAATGCTGATCCTGCGCCGCAACCGCTGGTTGCTGGTCGCTACGCTTATCATGGTGCTGTTCGCATTGGCGTTGACCTTTGCGGGCAGCGCGCCAACTGGCACGCTGGGCGTTGACATGCTGACCGTTTCGGTTGCGTCGATGACCACGCTGTCGGTCTACCTCGCGCCCCTTCTGGCGTTGATGATCTCGTTCGACGCCATCGCCGGAGACGTGGACCGGGGCAGCCTGTCTCTGTTGTTGTCCTATCCGGCAGGGCGCGGAGAAATCCTGTTGGGCAAGTTCACCGCACATCTGTCTGCGCTGGCGTTCGCCATGACGGTTGGTTTCGGGACCGCTGGCGCAGTGGCTGCCTTCTTTGGCGGTGCCGGGCCGGAAAGCCTTATGGCTTTGGTCCGTCTCATTCTCACGTCCATCCTTCTGGGCGCCGTGTTTCTGGCGCTGGGATACCTGCTGTCTGCTATGGCTAAGGGGGCTACGGCGGCGGCGGGTCTGTCGGCCGGGCTCTGGCTGGTTTTTGTTGTCCTCTATGATCTGGGCCTGTTGGGGGCTGTCGTCATGGACAAGGGCGGCACCTTTACCCAATCCGTCTTTCCATGGGTGATGGTGGCCAACCCGGCCGACGCATTCCGTCTGTGGAACATCGCTGCGACCGAAGGAGTCGCGATGGCTTCGGGCATGACCGGGGCCGCGCAGGCCCTGCCTGTGTGGGCCGCGCCGGCATCTTTGTTGATCTGGCCAGTGATTGGCTTTGCCCTCGCGCGACTGGCATTCCGGAGGGTCGAGCCATGAAACCCCTCGTCCTGATTGCGTTGATCGCGCTGGCGGCCTGCAAGGAAGAACTGGCCGAAGCCCCCGACCCGGTCGACCTGACCCCTGATGCGCTGAGTTATTTCTGCCAGATGAACATAGCCGAACATGGCGGCCCCAAGGGGCAGATCCATCTGAAGGGATACCCCGCACCGCTGTTTTTTGCGCAGGTGCGAGACATGGTGGCATATCTCAAAAGCCCTGAACGAGATGCCGACATCACAGCCGTCTATGTCAGCAACATGGGCATTGCACCAAGCTGGCGACAGCCGGGTATCTCGAACTGGATCGCCGCGGATGGCGCGACCTTTGTTGTTGGCGCCAATGTGGCGGGCGGCATGGGTGCGCGTGAAGTGGTGCCATTTGCCGATCCTGCTGATGCAAAGGCATTCATTGAAATTTACGGCGGGACCGCACTGGGCCTGCCGGACATCCCGGATACCGAAGTGCTTGGCCCCGTCGATCTGGAACTGCCGTTGGAGACCCCCGTATGACCGCCCTGTCGCGCCGCCGATTTCTGATCATTTCAGCCGCTTGTGCTGCGGCCACACCGGCCACGGCCTCTGACGCGCGTTGGCACGGCACCGCGCTGGGTGCCGCTGCAAGTCTGCGTTTGGTCGGGATGACGGATGTTGAAGCTGCACCCATCATAGCGGCCGTTGAGACCGAGATTGCCCGGCTGGAAGATATCTTCAGCCTGTATCGCCCGCAATCGCAGCTCAGCCGGTTGAACCACGATGGTGTTCTGACGGCGCCTGCTCCTGAATTGTTGAACGTGCTGAGTCTCAGCACAGCGCTGCATCAGGCATCGGGTGGCGCATTTGATCCGAGCATTCAACCCGTGTGGAGGGCATTGGCTGCGGGCGCGCGCGCTGACGATCTGGTTGATGTTCAGCGGGCAATAGGCTGGGAAAAGGTAATTTTCGATGCCTCGACCATTCGCCTGCCCATGCCCGGAAGATCCGCGCTGACGCTGAACGGTATTGCGCAGGGCGCGATCACTGATCGGATCGCCGCACTGCTGCGTGGCTTTGGTCTGAGTGATGTTCTGGTGGATATGGGGGAAATTGCTGCTCTGGGCGCGCGTGGCGACGGTGCGCCCTGGAAAGTTGGGCTGGCAACACCGGATCACACGGTTCTGAAGCGGATCGCGCTGCGCGACCGTGCCGTGGCGACATCGTCTTCGCTGGCCACTCAACTGAGCCCCGGTCTTGGGCACATCATCACCCCGGACGGGCCAGCAAACCGTGAAAGAACGGTTTCGGTTTCTGCCCCGGAAGCGGCAATTGCGGATGGGCTGTCCACTGCACTTTGCGCGGCATCAGCCGACAAAGCGAGTGAGATCGTAGTACGTTTCCCCGACGCCCGTATCGAACTGAACGTATGACGAAGGATTACGTTTCTCAGGCAGATCAAGAAAAATTCGCGAAAAGTATGATATAGGTCAATTCGTACGCTGCTTCAGGCAGCTAGGAAGTAAAGACGCGAACCTATCTATCCAAATACGAGTCGCCAGCTATGAGCCAGATGACGAGCAGACGCGCTTTTCTAAGCGCGCGTGTCCTGCGGGAGGACCGCGATGCGATCCGTCCGCCGGGGGCAGTCGCAACTGGCTTCGGAGATTTGTGCACGCGTTGCGAAGATTGCGCCGGGGCTTGTCCCGAAGACATCATCAGTTTCGACGACAGCGGCTTTCCCGTTCTGGACCTTTCCGCAGGCGGTTGCACCATGTGTGGTGACTGCGCTGACATTTGCCCGACCCCTGCGTTGCTGCCCGAGCGTGTTTCCGAATGGCCATGGCGCGCACGGATCGACGCCGCAAGCTGCCTGTCGATGAACGGGGTGAGTTGCCGCTTATGTCAGGACAATTGCGAACAGGATGCCATCCGCTTTCGCCTGCAACTGGGCGGACGCGCTGAACCGGCGCTTGAAACTGAAACCTGCATCGGTTGCGGCAGTTGTTCCGCCGCCTGTCCCGCCGGGGCCATCGCGATGCATCGCCCCGCCCCTCAACACCCGGAGGTGACCCAATGAATATCTGTGGCTGTCTAGTCCACATCGCCCCCGATTACACCGACGCCGCTCGCGCGGCGATGACCGGAACCCAAGGCGTCGAGCTTCATGCCGAAGCCGAGGATGGCCGGTTTGTTGTTGTTGTCGAGGATACGGCCGACCGGCTGGCCTCGGACACCATCATGGATCTGCACCAGATCCCCGGCGTGATCTCACTGTCACTGACTTATCACCATTTCGAAGATCTCGCGGAGACGGCTCCGCGTCCTGATGCTCCAAGCCAACCGTCCAGCAGGAGGCCCATGCAATGACCATCTCTGAATCCCGTCGTACATTCCTGAAAGCGACCGCAGCGGCAGCCACTGCCTCGGCTGCGGGCATTCCCATGGCCGCAGGTCAGGCCAACGCCCAGGTCGGCGCGCCCGATATTCGCTGGGACAAGGCTGCCTGCCGGTTCTGCGGCACAGGCTGTTCCGTTCTGGTGGGCACTAAAGACGGTCGTGTGGTGGCCACGCAAGGTGACCCAGACGCACCAGTGAACCGGGGACTGAACTGTATCAAGGGCTATTTCCTGTCCAAGATCATGTATGGCAAAGACCGCCTGACCACGCCGCTTTTGCGCAAGACCAACGGCGCCTATGATAAGAATGGCGAGTTCGAGCCGGTCAGCTGGGATGAAGCTTTTGATGTGATGGCCGCCAAATGGAAAGAGGCCCTTGCCAAGAAAGGCCCGACCAGCGTGGGGATGTTTGGTTCGGGTCAGTGGACGGTCTGGGAAGGCTATGCCGCTGCCAAGATGATGAAGGCCGGGTTCCGGTCGAACAACATTGATCCAAATGCGCGTCATTGCATGGCTTCGGCTGTGGTTGGTTTCATGCGCACCTTCGGCATCGATGAACCGATGGGGTGCTATGACGACTTCGAGCACGCCGATACGTTTGTGCTGTGGGGCTCGAACATGGCCGAGATGCACCCGATCCTGTGGTCGCGCCTGACCGACACCCGCCTGACCAAGTCGGGTTGCGAAGTGCATGTGCTGTCGACTTTCGAGCACCGCTCGTTCGAGCTTGCCGACAATGGCATGGTGTTCAAACCGCAAACTGATCTGGCGATCCTGAACTATATCGCCAATTACATCATCCAGAATGGTGCAGTGAACGAAGAGTTCGTCAAGAACCATGTCAACATCACCAAAACAGCAACCGATATCGGCTATGGTCTGCGCGACAACAACCCATTGCAGCAAGAAGCCGAAAACCCGAACTCGGGCAAGATGGAACCAATAAGCTTCGAAGAATATGCCGAGGCCGTTTCGGAATACACGCTGGAATACACTTCGGAACTGTCCGGTGTCCCGGCTGAAAAACTGGAGCGTCTTGCCAAACAATATGCCGACCCGGACCGCAAGGTCATGAGTCTGTGGACTATGGGTTTCAACCAGCACACCCGTGGGTCCTGGGTAAACTCTCTAATGTACAACGTGCACCTGCTGGTGGGCAAGATTTCGGAACCTGGCAACTCGCCCTTCTCGCTGACCGGTCAGCCGTCGGCCTGCGGCACAGCGCGAGAGGTCGGTACTTTTGCTCACCGTCTGCCCGCCGACATGGTCGTCATGAATGACAAGCACCGCGAGATCTGCGAAACCTCCTGGAATGTGCCTGCGGGCACCATTCCGCCCAAGCCCGGCTTTCACGCCGTGCTGCAACACCGCAAGCTGAAGGATGGCGATCTGAACGCCTATTGGGTTCAGTGCACCAACAACATGCAGGCTGCGCCGAACATCAACGAGGAAGGCTATCCCGGCTATCGCAACCCGGAAAACTTCATCACTGTTTCAGACCCCTACCCGACGGTCACTGCGGTTTCCGCTGACCTGATCCTGCCCACCGCCATGTGGGTCGAGAAGGAAGGCGCCTATGGCAACGCCGAGCGCCGCACCCAGTTCTGGCGACAACAGGTCAAGGCCCCGGGCGAGGCCAAATCGGACCTGTGGCAGGTGATGGAGTTCTCGAAGCGCTTCACCGTCGAAGAGGTCTGGGGCGAAGAATTGCTGGCCACCATGCCGGAACACCGTGGCAAGACCATGTATGACGTCCTGTTTGCCAATGGCAGCGTCGACAAGTTCCCGCTGTCGGAGACCGCCGAGGGCTTTGATAACGATGAATCCGAACATTTCGGCTTTTACGTTCAGAAGGGTCTGTTCGAGGAATATGCCGACTTCGGACGCGGGCACGCGCACGATCTGGCACCGTTTGAAACCTATCACCAAGCCCGTGGCCTGCGCTGGCCGGTCGTCGACGGCAAGGAAACGCTTTACCGCTTCCGCGAAGGCTATGACCCATATGTATCGGCGGGCACCGGTGTGGAGTTCTATGGCCACAAAGACGGCAAGGCCAAGATCATTTTTGCGCCGTATGAACCTGCTCCGGAAGAGCCCGACGCGGAATTTGATCTGTGGTTGTGCACCGGTCGCGTGCTGGAGCATTGGCACTCGGGCTCGATGACACGCCGGGTTCCTGAGCTGCACCGCGCTTATCCATCCGCTGTCGTCTACATGCATCCGCAGGACGCCAAGGATCGCGGATTGCGCCGGGGCCAGGAGATTGTTCTGTCAACCCGTCGCGGCGAGGTCACCAGCCGGGTTGAAACCCGGGGTCGGAACAAGGTGCCACGCGGTCTGGTCTTCATGCCCTGGTTCGACGAAAGCCAGTTGACCAACAAGCTGACGCTGGACGCGACCTGCCCACTGTCGAAAGAGACCGATTTCAAGAAGTGCGCCTGTAAAGTCGAGCGCGCGTAACCAGAAAGGATCGTACGGGTCGTTCCCATGTCTCTTGTCGATAAACCCCTTTCGCCGCAGCGGCGCCGGTTCCTTCAGGACTCGGCGCGGGCGGCGGGCGGCTGCGTGGTCGCAGGATCGCTGCTGGCCTATCTGGCCCGCGACGCCCGCGCCCTGCCTGCCGATGCCTTGCGCCCACCCGGCGCATTGCCGGAGAAGGAGTTCCTGTCGGCCTGTATCCGTTGCGGTTTATGCGTGCGGGACTGCCCATACGACACCCTGAAACTGGCCGAACTTGGCTCGGAAGCGGTGGCAACGGGAACTCCATTCTTCACCGCCCGGGATGTTCCCTGTGAAATGTGCGACGACATTCCGTGTGTCGCCGCATGTCCGACCGGGGCACTGGACCCCGGGCTGGACAATATCGACGACGCCGAGATGGGGGTTGCCGTACTGGTCGATCAGGAAAACTGCCTGAATTTCCTCGGTCTGCGTTGCGACGTCTGTTATCGCGTCTGCCCCGTCATTGACGAGGCGATCACTTTGGAGACGGCGCATAATACCCGGTCGGGCCATCATGCGTTATTCATTCCCACCGTCCATGCCGACCACTGTACAGGTTGCGGCATGTGCGAAAAAAGCTGTGTTCTGCCCGAGGCCGCCATCAAGGTTCTGCCTGCCCGACTGGCGCGCGGCAGTTCGGCAGAGCATTACCGTAAGGGGTGGGAGGAAAAAGCCGCCAAAGGTGCACCAGTGGTCGAGGGGATCATCGATCTGCCTGACCGTTTGCCCGGACCGGGAACCGACAATCTTGCCGCGCCCGGCGGATTTGCGCCGGAATATGATCTGCCTGGGGTGGGACAATGAGTGCTCGCACACATATGCCCGTAGGTCAGGAGGCCGTTGAAGGCAAAGGGTGGATCGGGGCGCATCGTTTTTTGCTGATGCGTCGTGCAAGTCAGCTGTTCTTTCTGGTTCTGTTTCTGCTGGGCCCATGGTTCGGCATCTGGATCGTGGAGGGCACTTTGGCGGGGTCACTGACGCTTGGCGTGTTGCCGTTGACCGATCCGTTCATCTTGTTGCAAAGCTTCGTTGCAGGCCATTGGCCCGCGATTACTGCGCTGATCGGTGGGCTGATCGTTCTGGTGATCTATGCCCTGATCGGTGGGCGTGCCTATTGTTCCTGGGTCTGCCCCATAAACCCGGTGACGGACGCGGCCAACTGGGTGCACCGCAAACTGGACCTGCCGAAAGGCTGGCAACCCAAGCGCGTCACTCGGCTGTGGATTCTGGCAACCGTCCTGCTGGTCTCGGGCCTGAACGGCGTGATCGCGTGGGAGTTGGTCAACCCGATCACCATGCTGCATCGCGGGCTGGTATTCGGCATGGGCTTTGTCTGGGCCATGATCGCGGCCATCTTCGTCTTTGACGTTTTCGTCTCACGCCATGGCTGGTGCGGCCATCTATGCCCCGTGGGCGCGTTCTACGGGCTAATCGGGTCCAAAAGCCTGCTGCGGGTCAGTGCGGCCAATCGCACGGCCTGCGACGACTGTATGGATTGCTATGCGGTCTGTCCTGAAAATCAGGTGATCTCGCCCGCGCTGAAAGGCAAGCCGGGAAGCTCGCCCCTGATCCTGTCACCCGACTGCACAAACTGCGGACGCTGCATCGATGTCTGCGCAGTCGACGTCTTTAACTTTACTCACCGGTTCGACGACCATGTCGTTCAACCTTCCGATCCAGTTGCCGCGCCTGAGCCGCGCGCCGCCAGACCTATCTAGGGGAGTGCCAAGATGAAAAGATCAATCGTTACAGGCGGAATTGCCCTTCTACCCGTATTGTTGCTGAGCGGATGGGCCCTTGCGCAATCCGCACAGGTAGAATCCCTGCGCGGGGCCGAGATTGACGAACCGGTGCCACTGGATCAGATCCACCGCAACGTCGAAGGGCGGCAGCAGCGCAATTATCGCCAGCAGCCGCCGTTGATCCCGCATTCGGTCGAACAATACCAGATCGACATTCGCACCAACCAATGTCTGTCCTGTCATGACTGGACCAAGGCGGGCGAGCGCAACGCACCGACCCTGTCGATGACCCACTATCTAGATCGCGATGGCAACGAGCTGGATCAGATTGCCGGAACCCGGTACTTCTGCAATCAGTGCCACGTTCCACAGGCAGACGCACCGCCACTGGTCGACAACGTGTTCCAGCCCTCCGCCAGCAACTGATCCAACGCAAGACTGAAAGGAGCACCGACATGGCAGACTCCCCTGAAAAACGCGGCTTGCTTGGTCGCCTCTGGAACGCGATCTGGACACCGACAGTGATGTTCAGCTCGGGCTTTCTGATCCTCGCCGGCTTTCTGGCCGGTATCCTGTTCTGGGGTGGATTTCACTGGACGCTGGAACTGACCAACACCGAAGAGTTCTGTGTGTCCTGCCACACGATGGAAACGAACCTAGGCGAGTACCGGGAGACGATCCACTATAACAACCACTCCGGTGTACGTGCGATCTGCTCGGATTGCCATGTTCCGGATGAGTGGAGCCACAAGATCAAAGCCAAGATCATGGCCGTGAAAGACGTCTATCATGAACTGGCGGGCACGATCAGCACACCCGAAAAATATGAGGAACACCGTCTGGCGATGGCGTCGGCCGTGTGGAAGAAGATGAAAGCGTCTGACAGCCGCGAGTGCCGCAACTGTCACAACTTTGACTACATGGACTTCACCATTCAGGAAACACGCGCCGCGTCGGAACACCAACGCGCCATAGACAGCGGTATGACCTGTATCGATTGCCACCAGGGCATTGCGCACAACCTGCCACCCAACTACCTGGAAACATACGAGAAGGTGACTGCTGCACTGGACGGTGAAGTTGTGCAGGAGCACGCGACTGCCGTGGGTGACGACATCCGCGATTTCCTGAACAACAGCTCAAATTGATGTGGGGGCAGAGATGTTAGAGTTACTTGGAACCATTGGCAGCAACATCCTTGGTTTGCCCGGCATACTCGGTCTGGCCCTCGGCATGATGACCCGCAAGTTGTGGCTGGGCGCGACATTGGGCGGTGCAGTTGGCGTATTTGAAACGCTGGTTTTTGCAGGCTTCCAGTTTGCGCATGTAGAGCCACTGGAACTGATCATCTCGATTGTGGTCGGCATCTGTGCAGGAAGCTTGGGCACTGCCATTCGCATCAAAGGCGCAACGGCCTGAAACTCAGCCGGTTTCACCACTTCGGTGGAACCGGCTTGTCCCGTCGGGCCGGGGCAGAATTGTCACAAAATCAAGGACTGCCTGCTTGTGCTTTCACGCCCGCTATCACCAATTCCGCATCTCCGGGTAAGGAGCGGAAGGATGCGGGCAATTTGCGATCGGTGATAAGCACGTCCTTCTCGGTCAGCCCAGGCAGGCGTAATGCCGGGCTGGTCTGGGCCTCGTTGAATTTTGTAGAATCAACAGCCATGAAGGTCTGGTCAGCGATATCAGACATCGCACGGGCCATGTCAGCCTCGCATTGGTCATAGACCATGAAGCCTTTGCTTGGATGCACCAGCGATGCCGACAATATGGCCGTCCGGGCCGAGAATCCTGCAATAACGTCATATGCGGCGCGGTCAAAGGCGGCCCCGTCGTGGTTACGCAACTGTGTTCCCGCCATGAAGACCCTGTTGCCCTCTTCCATCGATAACGTGGCAGCGATGAAGGCCGAATTTGTCACCACCGTGAGGTTTTTCCGCGCGCGAAGTGCTTGAGCTATGAAGCCCGAGGTCGAACCCGTGTCGATGGCGATGGCCGAACCGTCCGGTATCCGCCCTGCAACGGCATCGGCTATCGCGACTTTGGCGGCGCGGTTCTTCGTCATGCGGGCCAGAAACGGTGGATCCAGCACATTTTGAGTGCTGACCAATGCACCATGCACCTTGGACAGGCTGCCTTTGGCGACCATCGGCTTCACGATTCGCCTTACGGTCTGGTCCGACACCTGGAGAATGCGCGCCAGTTCCATGACCGAAATTCGCCCATGCAGGTTTACCGTGCTGAGAATCTCTTGCTCGTATTTCGACATAAAGCGCCGCGTTATTTGTTGATTTCATCAGGTTACTTGTAAGGTTGACGCTGTTCAAGCGACTTACTTCAACACTATTCAAACTATTTTGTTGATTTATGTTGTTTTTGGATTTTTGATGAAAGCATATCAATTGAAGTGAGTTGGCGCATGACAACGCATTCGGTCAGACATCTCATCATTGGCGGGGGCATCATCGGATGCTCAATCGCGTATCATCTCGCACGGTCCGGTGAGACAGATGTTGTTCTTCTGGAAAGGGCGTCCCTGACCGAGGGGGCCACCTGGCATGCGGCGGGGCTTGTCGGGCAGTTGAGGTCATCACGCAACACGACGCGGATGCTGAAACGGTCCGTGGCGCTGTATGATCGTCTGGCCGAAGAAACCGGGATGGAGTTCGACTGGAAGAAGGTTGGAAGCCTGCGCCTGGCGGCAACCAAAGAGCGGCTTCTGGAAGCCAAGCGTCTAGCGACAATGGCCCGCAGCTTTGATCTGGAGATGGAGATAATCTCGGCGGCCGAGGCCAAAACGCTGTTTCCCTATATCGACGCGAAGGGATTGGAAGGCGCGGCCTTTATCGCCTCGGACGGTCATGTCGATCCCGCAGGCTTATGTCAGGCAATCGCGTCCGGTGCCCGGATGCACGGTGCCCAGATCCGCCAATCCGTGCAGGTTACCGATTTTGAAATCCACAACAATCGCATCGCCAAAGTGATGACATCAGAAGGGGACTATGAAGCGGAAACCGTCGTTCTGGCCGCCGGAATGTGGAGCCGCGAGCTTGCCGCGAAACTCGGGGTCGTTGTCCCGGCCTGCGCCGTCGAGCATCAATACATCGTAACAGAACCCCTGCCCGACCCCGATCTTGTAAAACGCCTGCCAACCCTGCGGGATCCCGAGCGGCTGGTGTATTACAAGCCTGACGCGGGCGGAAGACTAGTGATCGGCGGGTATGAGGACAACACGCTGCCGTTCGGCGACAGGGGCATTCCGGGCGCGTTTGTCCGGCAGTTGTTGCCCGACAACCTGGAGCGGTTTGGGCCCCTTGCCGAACTGGCAGGTCGGGTTACACCGGTTGTCAACACCGTTGGAATCCGGCAGGTCATCAACGGCCCCATCCCTTATTCCGCAGATGGCGATTTTGTCATGGGATGGGCGCCCGAGCTGGGAAACCTGATGCTGGCGACCGGATTTCTGTACGGCATCGCGGCAGGTGGTGGCGCGGGAGAGATGATCGCGGAGTGGATTGTTGAAGGCCGCCCGAGCCTTGATCTGTGGCCTCTGGACGTTCGCCGGTTCAGTCCGCATCACGCCACGCGCGCCTTCATGTATCCCCGCGCTGTCGAACATTACGCGCATCATTACAAGATGCGATATCCGGGACAGGAGGCGGAAACGGCCAGAAACCTGCGCCTGTCGCCACTGCATGAGCGGTTGAAGCAACATGGGGCGGTGTTCGGGTCAAAGAATGGATGGGAGCGGCCGCTCTGGTTCGCTCCTGTCGGTGTAGAGCCGGTGGATCAGTTGGATTTCCTGTCGCCGGGTTGGAAAGCCTATGCCGAGCAGGAACACAAGGCCGCGCGCGACGGTGTAGTTCTGATCGATCAAACCAGTTTCTCAAAGTTCGAACTGATCGGTCTTGGCGCGCTGGAAGCCCTTCAAAACCTCGCCGTTTCTAACATGGACAAGCCGGATGGCACGGTGATCTACACCCAATTGTGCAATGATCGCGGCGGCGTTGAAGCCGATATCACCGTCACCCGATTGGGGCGGGAACACTTTTATATCGTGACCGGGTCCGGATTCGGCGTGCATGACGCGGACTGGATCCGACGTCACCTGCCCCGCGACGGGTGCGCGCAGCTGATCGAAATGACATCGGCACGCGCCGTCATCAACATCTGCGGCCCCAAAGCGCGGGATGTGATGCAGACCGTTGCGGAAGAAGACGTCTCGAACCTTGCGTTTCCCTTTGCAACGGCCCGAGAGATCACTCTGGGAACGGCAAAGGTCCGCGCGATCCGTATAGGCTATGTGGGAGAGCTGGGATGGGAGCTGCATATTCCAACCGAGTTCGCCCTGCATGTTTACGACCTATTGTGGTATGCCGGTCAGAACCAAGGCATCCGCGACATCGGCTACCGCACGATCGAGTCCTTGCGGCTGGAAAAAGGCTATCTTTACTGGAGTACTGACATCACCCCAGACTATTCACCAATCGAAGCAGGCCTTGGCTCGCGGGTACATTTGAAGTCCAAAGAGGACTTCATCGGACGGTCGGCGTTGGAGGCGCAGAAAGTGAACGGTCCTGACCGGCAGCTCTGTACATTCATCACTGAAGAACGGCTGCCGGTCACCGGAGGGGAAACCATACTGCAGTCCGGCAAGACAGTCTCGCTGGCATGCAGCGGTGGATATGGGTTTACCGTCGGCAAGACCATCCTCTACGGTTATCTGCCTGCGGGACTGGCTGGTGGGTCAGATTTCGAAGTGGAGGTGTTCGGGGAACGCCACGCCATCCGCCGCGTGGACGGGCCGCTTTATGATCCAGCAAACGGCCGGTTGAAAGCCTGAGGGAATGAGCGATGCAGAATGAACCAAAAAATGAGATTATTCAGGTCCTTCGCAACGTGGCGGGGTTCGAAACCCTTGTTGAGGCGGACATTCACACCCAGCGGCTGGGTGGGTTGACCAATCTGGTCTATCGCGTCGAAGGCGGGCCAAGGACGGTGGTTGTGCGTATCCCCGGTGAAGGCACCGAAGCCTATATCGACCGCGCGGTCGAAATCCACAACGCACGGGTGGCGGCAAAAGCCGGGGTCGGCCCCGAAGTTCTGTGGGCAGACGCGTCATCTGGCGTGATGATCAGTGATTGCGTGACCGACATCGTCACGATGACACCCGAGATGTTTGCGACGCGCCCGGGGTCTGCTGCCCGCGCGGGAAAGGCCCTGAAGCAGCTTCATGGCGCCCTTGAGCCGTTCAAGTTTCGGTTTGAGCTGTTTTCGATGATCAGCGAATACATGAAGGTGCTTGCGGACAAAAACGCCACCCTGCCAGAAGGTTACGCGGACGTCGTGGCAGAAGCGGCTCCGATCCGCGCGTTGCTGCGTGACAAACCCGGGACATTGGTCCCCAGTCATTGCGACCCGCTGTGCGAAAACTTTCTGGATGACGGCCAGCGCATGTGGATCGTCGATTATGAGTATTCAGGCATGAACGACGCCCTATGGGATCTGGGTGATCTGTCCGTCGAGGCCGGGTTGAGCGACGAGCAGGAACTCGAGATGTTGACGGCCTATTTCGGAAACCCGCCCAGCGATGCGCAGATCGGGCGTATGGTGATCTACAAAGCCATGTGCGATCTGCTGTGGACGCTGTGGGGATTGATCCAGCACGCGGATGAAAACCCGGCCGAAGATTTCTGGGCCTATGCCACCAACCGGTTCGAACGGTGCAAGGCCCTGATGCTGGCTCCGTCCTTTGCGGCCCATGCGAGAGCCGTGGCGCAAGAATAGAAGGTTGCCCGCTGGCACATCAAACTTGGAAACCGGTTGTGACTTTGCCTGTCTCCTAGCTTTGGATCGCATCCGCCGACGCTTTAATGCCGGCAAAGGTCGGTCTGAGTTCAATTCAGGGTGACGACGGGACGTGGATTTTTTCTTGCGAAGTGGATTGGTTCCGGGTTCGCAGCTTCCTTATGCACGGCTTCGGAATACCTTCCTGCAAACCATTAAGAAGCCGCTTGGAAAGGCGCATGTCGGGTGGCTGTGTCCTTGACCTGAGCGCGCTGGATGTGATGCGAACCTGATGCAGGGCGTTTTGATGAGCAGACACGAACGCAACGCCATTTGAGTTTTATGACATGCAATCGTGAGTGTCCGATTTGCCGTTGGAACGAGGCAGAAAACGCTGCGAAACGAGGCGGTTCTGCCAGATATTTAATGTCGGCAACAGCGCTTGCGCAAATACGGCAACCTTGACGTGACGTCAGGCATATGACGACAATCTTGATAGTCCGGTCGTTCCGAGCCCTTGCGGGTATGATCAATTGGAAGCTGGAACCCGATGATTTGGAAGGAAAAACACGTGACGGTGTGATAATTCTGACGTATATCGGTCTATCAATGTAACAAGTTAACTGTGCGGCCTACGCCAAACATGGATTCAGCACAAAATCCTCTCTACTTTTGGATTATACATATACATTATGTATTAAGGGGAAAATCAGGGGGATAGATATGGACGGAGTCGCAAGACAATGACGCGAGTCCTTGAGGCATCACCACGCATTTCAAAAGTCCTTTATCTGGCAGATCTGAATGACTATGCCACTCTGTTTCAGAGAGAGGGCGTGGATGACGACATTCTGGACGAGTTGACTGATCCGGAACTGCGTGATCTCGGGTTGACGGTTGGTGAAAGGAAGCGGTTTCGGAAGGCGCAGGCCAGGCTGAAATCACAGGAAGCTTCGACGCGGCCCGAAGTTCAGTCGAATGCCGAGCGCCGGCATCTCACTTTGGTTTTCTGCGATCTTGTGGGGTCGACACGGCTGGCTCAGCGATATGACCCGGAAGACCTGATGCAGATCATGAACCTGTATCTGGATACGGCGATCGGCACCTTGAAACAACACGGCTGCCACCTGGCCTATCGGCAGGGCGACGGCATCATGGTGTATTTCGGATACCCGAAGGCCATGGAAGATGACGCCGAGCGTGCTGTGCGGGCGGTATTGGAAACCATTGAAGCCGTTCAGAATCTTGAAAACGAGTTTGGAGAAAAGCTCGACCTGCGGGCGGGTATTGCGACCGGTATGGTTGTTGTGGGAGTCGTTTCCTCGAAAAGCCTGGGATCTCAGGACTTTCTGGTAGGTGAAACGGCGAATCTTGCGTCCCGTCTTCAGGGGTTGGCCGAACCGGGTGAAGTGATCATTTCTTCCGAGACCTGGCGGCTGACCCAAGGTGCCTTTGAATTCGAACCACGTGGCAGCCATGAGCTGAAAGGCTTTGACAATCAGCGCAACGTGTACCGCGTGGTGTCGGAAATCATTTCCTCCAGCCGGTTCGACGCGCGGGTGGGTCAATCTGCGGTCGATCTTGTGGCCCGGCAGGACGATCTTTCGACTCTGACCCAACTTTGGAGCGAGGCGCAGGAAGGCTCAGGCAGGCTGGCGCTTGTCGGGGGTGCGGCAGGTATCGGCAAATCAAGGCTGATCAAATCGCTGTCTGAAAAGATCGGGGTCAAGCCCTTTACGTTGCAGTGCATCCCTCACCTGACCAGTCTTCCCCTGCATCCTATTGTAGGAGAGTTGAGGCGCGTTTCAGGTGATAAATCAAATGACAGCATCACATCTTCGATTTCCGACTTCGTGCAAACGGCCTCTCGTCTGAGTGAAGCCGATTTGCCCGTTCTTCTTGATCTGGCGGGTGTGGAGACCGGCGCCCCGACAGAGTCGGATCCGTTGAAGAAAGCGCGCAAGTCTCTTGACGTGATGCTGCGCAGTCTGGGCAGCCTGTGCGACAGGCGCGGTACTTTGTTGTTGGTGGTTGAGGACGTTCACTGGGCCGATGCTACCACATTGGACGTCCTGGATGCGCTTGCGTCAGCTTTGAGCAACTTTCCGGTACTGGTGGTTCTGTCCCATCGACCTGAATACGAACCTCCGGAACATTTCGAGAGCCGAGCCGCACGCATTAATCTGTCTCCGCTTGGCAACACCGAAGCATCCGAACTGGTTCGGCGCGTGGCTGAGCCATACAGTTTGCCTGTCATCCTGATCAGGCAGATTATCGAGAAGGCGGATGGCGTGCCGCTGTACATCGAAGAAATGACAAAGGCGGTTTTGGACCAGCTTCCCCAGGACGCCCCGATCAATGCCGAGGTTCTGGATGCGCTGAGCGTCCCGGCCACCCTTCAGGACTCGCTGATGTCGCGTCTTGACCGGATGGAAAATGCCAAGCCGGTCGCCCAGCTCGGATCGGTTATCGGACGCAGTTTCAACGCTCAGATGATACACGCGGTCGCGCATGCAGATATGGATGTAGAAAGCGCCCTCATGCAGCTTATGGCGGCTGGCGTCGTGCTGATTACCAGCGCTTCAGGGTCGGCCACATACACGTTCAACCACGCGCTGGTTCAGGATACGGCCTATAATTCGTTGCTGCGGGAAGACCGGCAGAAGGTGCATCTGAAAATTGCCCGGGCCTTGCTGGACGGTCACCAAGCATTCGGCAGTCCGGCCCCCGATACCGTCGCGCATCATTGCGATCTTGGCGGATTGAAGGATGAAGCCGTTGCGAATTGGGTCACTGCAGGTGAACTGGCATTGTCCCGGCTGGCGAACCTGCCTGCGATTTCCGCTTTCCGGGCCGCCCTGCGCAACATCGGAACCATGGCGGCCAACGCAGATCGCGATGGATTCGAGCTTCGGGTTCAGATGAATATTCTGCCCGCCTATATGGCGATCTACGGGTGGTCGGCCGACCAGGTCGGAGAAACTGCTGCCCGGGCAATGGAACTGGCCCAGTCTTTGGGCGACGGTGAAACCCTGTTCGCCGCAACCTTCTGCCGCTGGACCAACTTCTTTGTTGGCGGTCAGATGAACCGAGCGATGGAAATGGGACAAGCACTGGATATGATGGCAGGCATGTCCGCTGACCCCGTCGCCAACGTTCTTGCGGCGCGGGCCCTGAGCTTTACTCACTACTTCCGTGGGGAATTTTCTGAATGCGAACAACAGCTTGAGCGCGCATTAGCCCTGATCACACCCGAGCTGGATATGGCCATGATGCCCATGACCCAGTCTTCCACGACCGCCTCTTTGCTGGCCATTCAGGGATGCCTGCTGTGGCAGCAGGGGAAATTCGAAAAGGCCGAAGCCGCGCGTCTGGAAGCCATCGAGGTCAGCAGGGCGCTGAATCATGCACCCAACCTTGTCTACGTCATGGGCGCCTGCAGCATGTTCCTGCCCTATGCGGGTGAATGGGACCGGCTTGATGTGACGATGAAGGAAGCCAGAAAAGTCGCGGATGAGGAAGGGTTTCTTTACCTTCACGCGATGCAGGACATCTACATGGGTCTCGCGCAAGCCGGGAAAGGCGATATCGCAGGTGTTCCGGAACGCATCGAGGCATGCATGAACCTGATCTCCAAATCTGGTGGAAACTTTACTTTTCCTCAGAATCAGATTGTTCTGTCTGAGTTAATGATAGATCACGGAGATATTGATCTGGCTTTGGACCGGCTCGAAACCGTTTGCATTCCCGGTTGGGAACGTGGGGAGATGCTGAACAAACCTGAATATCACCGTGTGCGAGCAAAGGCTTTTGCCGCAAAGGGGGATTTGGACGCTGCAATTGGCGAGGCGAAACAAGCGCTTTCGCTTGCCCAAGATTGCCGCGGTGTCGTTCAGGAGCAGCGGGCGCGCAATCAGCTGGACAGATTGAGCGAAACAAAATGAGAACAATATTGACTGCCCCGCCGAATTGGGCAGCAGCAGCGAGAGGGATTTGAAATGACCGATGCATTGGATTGGAATGAAGATCAGTGGAGCGCCGTGAACAAGGCCGTCCATGACGAGGCACTGCGCGCCCGGGTGGCAGCCAGTTTCCTACCCCTATACGGACCGCTGCCCGCGGACACGCAATCTGTTCCGCTGAACAAGCTCAGTCTGGTCGACAACTCATCTGGTGCATCCAAAGAACGTCTTGACGTGAACGATTATGACACACTGCGCCTTACAACCGTATCGGTGAACGTGTACCTGAAAGGTGCACAGGTGGCTGATCCGGAACTGGCCGCAGCTCAGATCATGTTCCGCCGAGCGGCCGCTGTTGTGGCCCGGGTAGAGGACGACATCATTTTCAACGGTCAACCCGGTACCGGACAAGCCCCCAAACACGCTGGCGGCGCGGGCACCTCACTGCCGCAGATCTATACGATCAGCGGCGGTGGCAAATATCCGGGATTGCTTGAAGCGGGCGAAAGCAAAACCAATTCCGCGACCAAAAAGGGCTATACCGGAACCGATGTTTTCGAGGCCGTCGTCGCGGGCATCAGCACGCTGGAAACGCATGGCTATCTGGGCCCCTATGCCTGTGTGATGGGCAATGGTCTGTTTCGGGCAGCTACCACTCCGCTGCCGAACTCGATGGTACTGCCTCGTGACAGCATCCTCCCGTTCCTGGACGGGCCGTTGCTGCGTTCCAGCACCCTGCCCCCGAATAAGGCAGTGCTTGTGTCCCTGCTGGGTGCACCGGTTGAAATCGTCGTGCCCTCGGATATCGCCGTGAAGTATCTGCAAACCTCTGCCGAAGGAGAGCATATCTTCCGCGTGCAGCAGAAATTCCATCTCAGGATCAAGGAAGCTGAGGCCATCTGCACCATCACGTGCTAACCGGAGATCGGGTCGTGCGCGAGTTTACAGATCGGGGCGTCACGCTGCGTTGGTCCGAGGCGATCAACGCAGACGGTATCAATCGGGTACTGGTGGAAGCAGGTCCCGCAGTGTCGTCGCATGACACGGTACGTCTGATCTGTTCGGAAAACGGAGGCCCCGAACGCGCCATTCGCGGGTGGCCCGTGTTACGAGACCCGCAAACCGGGTTTCAACAATTCACAGCCACTTTGCCGTCGGTGATAAAGGAAAAATCCTTGTCCTGGCGTCCGGTGCTGACCTCGGGTGGTCGCGAGTACGACCCTGGACCCGAAGAAGCGCCTGAAGCAGCTCCCCCACCAACACTCGCGAAACCTTCGGCACAGTCACCCGTTCTGGAGCATGTCGCCAAATTCGTCGTGCCGTTCACCAGCAATTTTTCCCCTTCGGGCGAAACACCGGACGGAATCTGGCTACACTTCGCGATCAAAGAGGGGGGTACCGTCGAAGGCCCACATTTGAAAGGAACGATCGAACCGATTGGCGGAGATTGGATGCGCGTGCGTTCCGATGGTGTGGGACTGCTTCATGCAAAGGCGCTTATCAAACCGTCCATGGGGAATGCTCCGATCCTGTTCGAAGATACGGGTGTGTGTGACTTCGGCCCGGACGGTTATGCGGCCTTGGCCAAGGGCAATCTGCCCGCTTCGGCCCCGGTACGGCTTGCTCCGCGTTACCTGACCTCAAACCCGCATTACAGCTGGATGAATCGGTTGCAGGGTTTTGGCATTGGCGAAGCCAGCCTGTCAGACATTACCCTGCGCTTTGACGTTTATTCCGCGAAAGGAACTTCCGATGCCTGAAAAGGTTGTCATTCTTGGAGGCGGCGTGGCCGGAATGAGCGCCGCGCACGAACTGATTGAACGCGGGTTCGAGGTAGAAGTCCACGAACGCCAGTTGATCCCGGGTGGCAAGGCCCGCAGCATCCCAGTGATGAAGGGTGAAGGGGACCATGGTTCGAAAGCAAATCACATCAAGGCGCTTGAAAGATGGGCTGAGATGGATGGGGCCAGTTATCCGCCCGGCGTGAAACGCCCCTGGCTGCCCGGCGAACATGGATTTCGGTTCTTTCCGAACTTTTATCGGCATATCACGGACACGATGGCCCGTACGCCGTATTACGACAAGGGGACATGCTTTGACAATCTGGTCCCCACCACTCAGGTTCTGGTCAGCCAGTTCGATAAACCCGGCATCATTGTCCCGGAACGGTTTCCCCGCACTCTCAAGGATGTCTCAGATGCCTTCAAGACGATTGCCTTCGCGCTCTCGCCGAGGGACCAGATTGCGTATGAGGATGTCGAGCATTTTGTCGCCTGCATGTGGCGGATCGCAAGCTCCTGCAAGGAACGCCGGTTCGACGAATATGAACGGATCGGCTGGTGGGATTTCATCGGCGCGCAAGACCGTTCCGAAGCCTATCAAAAGTTCCTTGCCATCGGCCTGACCCGTTCATTGGTGGCCGCCAAGGCCACGACAGCCAGCACGAAGACAGTGGGGGACATTGCGATTCAGCTTCAGCTGGGCATTGCCACGCCCGAGCCACACTGCAACAGGCTGCTGAACGGGCCCACCAATCTCGTCTGGATTCAACCGTGGCTGGATTACCTGAAAAGCAAGGGGGTCGTTTACAAGTTTGACTCCAAAGTTACGGGCATCGAGTGCCGGAACGGGCGGATTATCGGCGCGACAGTCGAACAGGACGGAGAAGAAAAACAAGTCACCGGGGACTGGTTTATCAGCGCGATGCCGATTGAACGCATTGCTCCACTTGTGACCCCGGAAATGATGGCGCTCGACCCGGCCGTCGCCAAGTTGTCTCTGCTGGCCGAGGACGTACAGTGGATGAACGGCATTCAGTTCTATCTGACCAAGGAAGTTGAACTGACCCACGGCCACGTCATCTTCATTGACAGCCCATGGGCTTTGACCGCTGTGTCGCAAAAACAGTTCTGGCACCAGATTGATTTCGACAACTGGGCTGAAGGAAAGACCAAAGGCCTGCTGTCGATCGACATTTCCGAATGGGACAAACCCGGTCTGAACGGGAAGACAGCGCGTAATTGCAGCCGGGAAGAGATTGCAAGCGAGGTTTGGGAACAGGTCAAGCGCGGCATCAACGTGGATGGCCAAACCGTTTTGCGGGACGAGGATATGCATTACTGGTTCCTCGATCCCGATATCGTTCAAGACCCGAACGACCCCAAGCGTCAAAGCAATGTCGAACCCTTGCTGGTCAACCGTATCAACAGCTGGCGCTTGCGCCCGGATGCGGCCACGCTCATCCCGAATTTCTTCCTGGCGTCGGACTATGTCCGCACTTTCACCGACCTTGCCACGATGGAAGGGGCGAACGAGGCCGCGCGCCGTGCCGTCAACGCCATCCTTCAGCGCAGTGGATCGGATGCACAACCCTGCCAGATCTGGGATCTGCACGAGCCCGATATCCTCAAACCGCTGCGTGCCTATGATTACGCCCGGTATCAGGCTGGCCTTCCGTGGGACAACCGGTTCGCTGTTGCGGTCGAAGCCGCGCTGAAAATGGGTCAGGACACGGCAGGAGTTGATCGTGGCGGTGATGGCCCCCTTGCCGCCATAGGAGAACCGGCAACGGAATATTCAAAACCCGGCGGCGTCACCGAGGACCCAGCCATTGCCGAAGCGCTTAGAATGATTTGCCCGCCGAAAGAGCTGTACGACCTCATCGCGAATTACGAACCCACCACGGATCTTCCAATCCCGGGGGATGAGCTTGCCGAAGATGTCGCGTATGATCTGGGTCGGGACAGCGGTCAATCAGATGCCTTGTCCAGGGCGATACCAATTTCGGATGCACCGCTCTCTGCTTTTGGCGCCGGTCCGGAACGATCCGGCACGCCGGAAAACAAAAGTCGCGTGATCATCACCCAGAAGGGCTGAGCCTGTGAAATCCGGAACCGCGCATTTGGATCCTGCGGCGAAACAGGATTTTCTTGAAACGCTGACCTCATACGGGGATCAGGCGCGCGAAACGCTGTTGGGCTTGTTGCCGACGGGTGAGCCTCAGGCCTATCTGTATGGTCCGATGCGCGATTATATCGAAACCTCGGGCAAGGGTCTGAGGCCTGCGCTGTTACTGGCTACATGCGAAGCCTTCGGTGGAAACAGCGAGAATGCGAGGGTCTCGGCCGCAGTTCTTGAGTTGCTGCACAATGCCTTTCTGATCCATGACGACATCGAAGATCAAAGCGATTTCCGGCGCGGGCGCGAATGTATGCACAAGCGGCTTGGGGTTCCACTGGCGATCAATACCGGCGACGGGATGCAATCGCTGGCCCTGCGCCTGCTGCGTCAGAACCTGGGACCGTTGGGCCCGGAAACCGGTATGCGCGTGGTTGATGAGTTCGACCATCTGTTGCAGCAATCCATCGAAGGTCAGGCGTTGGAGCTTGGCTGGATACGAGACAATCGACTGAATGTCGATGCATCCGACTATCTGAGGATGTGTCTGAAAAAGACCTGCTGGTACAGTTTCATTCACCCGATGCGCATCGGGGCCCTGATTGCGCGGCCACATGATGTCGAGTCCGGCGCGCTTAATCTGGATGATTTCAATGCCTTTGGCTTTTTCCTGGGTGCAGCGTTTCAGATTCAAGATGACGTTTTAAATCTCGTCGGCTCTCAGGACAGTTACGGCAAGGAAATTGGCGGCGACATCTATGAAGGCAAACGCACGCTGATGCTGGGCCAGCTTGGACTGAAGGCGGATGAACCTGAACAGGCACGGTTGGCCGAGATGTTGTCAAACCCGCGCGATACCCGGTCGACGCAAGATGTCACCTGGGTGCTGGAACGCATGACCCACTATGGCAGTATCCGCTATGCACAGGACGCGGCGAATGATCTGCTGGCTTCAGCCCGGAGTGAGTTCGCGCAGGTATTCGCGGGGACCAAAGACGGGCCGCGCGCGTTTCTTGGACAGTTCATGGACTATCTCGTGACCCGTCAGGTCTGAGCGCCCGCCACCTCGAAAACCACCACAAGCGAGGTCTGGTCCGTTCCTGTACAGGCGATCCGGCCATGATATTCACCGGGTTCGGTGAGATCGGGTATAGTGACGGCAACAGCAACATCCGTTGCTTCCCCAGGGTCAAGCTGGATTTGTGGCGGGATCACACTGATGCGATTCGCCGGCAGAATGTCGCCGTTCGGATTGGTCAGATCGCCTGGTTCGAACTGCATCTGAACAGGGGCCGCGCCTTCCGGTGCCTCAAAGGACAGCAGAATGGTGGCGGTACTGCCGGGATGGCAGGTTTTGCGGCACATGAAGGGACCGTCCAGATGCTGCTGCGGGCCCCGTTCCCTGTCAAGCACACGGCGTGCTATATCTGAAATCGGTTGATTGTCGGGCTGCGGCGCAATCGGGCTGACCGCACGAGATGCACTAACATATGGTTTTCGTTCGAAATACGGCATGCCTAACTGTGCACGTGTGGTGCGGATCAGTAAATGGCAAATTCACGTTCTGCGATCAGAGTTCACTTCCCTTTCCAGACCGGATCCCTTTTTTCGGCGAAAGCGCGCGCGCCTTCCAGCTGATCTTCACTGGCATAGAGAACGTCCACAGTACTTAGCTGACGCCTGGTTATGCGGTTCATGGCATCCTGAAACTTGGCATCTTCGGCATCACGTACGATTTCCTTGATCGCGGCGTAAACCAGAGGTGGCCCCGAGGCCAACAGCCGGGCCAGCTCCCAGGCGCGGTCCATCAGTTGATCTGCCGCGATGATCTCGTTCACCAGACCCCAGCGATTGGCTTCTTCGGCGTCGAACCACCGGCCGGTAAGCAGCAGCTCCATCGCGATGTGATAAGGGATACGCTTGGGCAGTTTGACGCTGGCCGCATCCGCGACAGTCCCCGAGCGGATTTCCGGCAGGGCGAATGTGGCATGATCTGCGGCAAGGATCACGTCCGCTGACAGGGCCAGCTCCAGCCCGCCGCCACAGGCGATGCCGTTGACGGCTGCGATCACGGGTTTGTTCAGGTCGCGCAGCTCTTGCAAGCCGCCGAACCCTCCGACGCCGTAGTCCCCGTCCACAGCATCACCGTCGGCCGCTGCTTTCAGGTCCCAGCCCGGACAAAAGAATTTCTCTCCTCCGCCCGTCAGAATGGCCACGCGCAGCTCCGGATCGTCGCGAAACTCGGCGAACACCTCACCCATTCTGCGGCTGGTGACAAGATCGATGGCATTGGCCTTGGGCCGGTCCAGTGTCACCTCAAGGATCGTTCCGTCGCGGCGGGTTTTGATCGGGTCCATATCTCAGGCCTTTCTTATCAGAGCATCCACGGCAACGGCCTTGTCCGGCGTGCACAGGAGCGGGTTAATCTCGACCTCGCCAAGCGTGTCGGCGTTTTGCATGACATAGGCCTGAACAGCCTCGACTGCGGCAATGATTGCATCCATATCAGCAGCCCGTTGGCCGCGATAGCCCGCCAGCAACGGGACGATTTTCAATTTGCCGAGCGCGGCGCGGATGTCTTCGGACGCGCTGGGTACCAGCATTGACGCCGTGTCGCGCAGGACTTCGGTCAGCACCCCCCCCGCCCCCAATGTCAGGACAAACCCATGCGCGGGGTCACGGACGATACCGACCAGAAGTTCGGCGACGGTTCCGGTGATCATCTCTTCGATCAGGATATCTTCGGTGCCGATGTCAGCGGCCACACTGGCCACGTCTTTGGTTTGAATGCCCAGCCGAACAGCGGCGTGTTCGGATTTATGCGCAAGCCCAACACCTTTCACGGCAAAGGGGGCTTCCATGTCCTGCGCTGCTGCGAGGGCTGCCGCTGGCCCGGAAACCGTGCAGGTTCGGGGGATATGCAGGCCGCATTCAGCCAGCGCCTGCTTCGATTCGCCTTCGGTCAGGGTTTGGGTCGCCTCAGCCGTTCCCGGCAACCAGACGGGATGCGTGGCAGGGGCCGAGACCTGACCCGCCGCCCGGGTTGCCGCCAGTGCCTCGCGCAGACCCATGAACGGAATTACACCACCGGCCATCAGGTCCTGCGCGACGTCTTCAGGCAGATTTTCGGGCAACGTCGCGACGATTGCAAACCTAGCACCGGTTTCAGCGCGCACTCTCAACGCAGCTCGGGTCGCGCAACTCCAGTCAGTCGGATCCGTCGTCGGATAGTCAACGATCGAGAACGTCAGGTCGATGTCTTCACCCGTCATACCCGACCATGCCTGTGCCATCGCCTCTTCGTCACGCCAGATATAGGTGTGGTAATCCAGCGGGTTATTCAGAGCGACCATGGGGCCGAGAGCGTCACGCAGACGGGCCCTTTTGTCATAGCTCAACTGCGGGAAACGCAGGCCCGTACCGACGGCCATATCTGCGATCAGGCTGGCCTCACCCCCTGAGCAACTGATCGAAGCGATGCTGCCACCCGGCAGCGGTCCATAGCAGTGCAACAGTTTCAGCGTTTCAAGAAAGTCGGGCAACGCGGACAAACGCGGGATTCCGAGCCGGTCCAGAAGGGCCTGTGCGCCCGCATCGCTGCCCGCAAGAGACGCGGTATGCGAAATGGTGGCCGCCTGCGCCTGTTCCGATGCGCCCACTTTGAGGGCGACCAGCGGGATGCCCTTCGAATAGGCCTTGGCGGCCAACGCCTCCCATTCCCGGACGTCCTTGAACCCTTCGATATGCAATCCCACGGCGGTTACGCGCGGATCGTCGATCAAGGCCGAGGCAGTTTCGGCCTGGCTGGTCTGGGCCATGTTTCCACAGGCCATCATATAGGCAATCGGCAACCCGCGTTTCTGCATGGTCAGATTGATCGAGATGTTTGAACTTTGCGTCAGGATCGCTACGCCCTTGTCAACCGGGGTCGCCCCGTGCTGGTCCGGCCACAACAGGGCACCGTCCAGCGCGTTGATGAAGCCATAGCAGTTCGGGCCAAGAATGGGCATGTCACCGGCTGCACCGACCAGTTGATCCTGCAAGCCCCCGCCGGTGTCATCTTCGGCAACGGCCTCGGAAAAGCCCGAGGCAAAGCACACCGCCCCGCCTGCGCCCATACTGGACAGGACACGAACGGCCTCGATGGTGGCGTGGCGGTTGATACCGATGAAAACCGCATCCGGGGCTTCGGGCAGGTCCTCGATGTGGCCAAAAACCCTGTGGCCCGCAATTTCCGACGCTTTGGGATGCACCGGCCAGATTGGACCGGCATAGCCCATGCGTTCGGATTGCAGAATAACCTGCTGACACCACGCGCCGCCGCCGATGACGGCGATGGTCTTCGGGCGCAGCAGCCGGGTCAGGTCTTTGTTCATGGTCAGGCGCCCAAGGGGCGTAGAAGATCTCGGCTGATGATGTGGCGCTGAATTTCGCTGGTGCCGTCCCAGATGCGCTCAACCCGGGCATCGCGCCAGAACCGTTCGATCGGGAAATCATCCATCAAACCCATCCCGCCGAAGATTTGCAGTGTGGTATCCGTCACCCGCGCCAGCGTTTCCGAGGCATAGAGCTTGGCCGAGGCAATCTCGCGGTTCGATGGCAGGTTTTGATCCAGACGCCACGCGGCGGCGAGTGTCAGCCAGTCGGCGGCGTCGATCTCGGTGATCATGTCGGCGATCTGGAAGCCGACGCCCTGAAACTTGCCGATGGGCTGGCCGAACTGCTTACGCTCGGCCGCATAGTTCAGCGCATAGTCAAAGCAGCGCCGTGCGCGACCGACCGAGAACGCCGCGACCGTCAGACGGGTTGCGTATAGCCATTCGTTCATCACGGCAAAACCGCCATCAACCTCGCCCAGGACCTGCGCGTCAAGCAATCGGCAATTGTCGAAATACAGGATGTAGTTCTTGTAGCCCTTGTGGCTGACCGAGTTATAGCCCTCGCGCACTTCAAACCCCGGAGTGCCGCGATCCACCAAAAAAGTGGTGATGCGTTTTTTCGGGCCTTTGGGGGTTTCGTCCACGCCGGTCGCGATGAAGACGATGAAGAAATCCGCGTGTTCCGCGCCCGAGATGAAATGTTTCGATCCGTTGACAACCCAATCGCCGCCATCGCGCACCGCCTGGCATTTCATACCACGCACATCCGAACCCGCATCCGGTTCGGTCATCGCCAGGGCGTCCATCTTGTCGCCACGTACGGCAGGCAGAAGATAACGTTCACGCTGTTCGTCGTTGCAGGCCATCAGGATGTTCTGCGGGCGACCAAAGAAATGTGTCAGTGCCATTGACCCACGGCCAAGCTCGCGCTCAACCAAGGTGAAATCCAGATGAGACAGGCCCGCACCACCGACTTCTTCGGGAAAGTTGCAGGCATAAAAACCCAGATCGATACATTTCTGCTTAATCTGCTCGCCCAGCTCGGGAGGTACGGTTCCCGAGCGCTCGACCGCGTCTTCATGCGGGTAGATTTCGTTTTCAACAAAGCTGCGGACCGTCGAGACGATCATTTCCTGTTCTTCTGTCAGACCAAACTGCATGGCGCGTGTTCCCTGGATCGGTGGTTGACCAACCAAACGCCATCACTCATGGTCACGACATGCAGAATTGATACAAGATCATGCCAAATTCGAAAATTTTAACGCGACAATACAACATTCTGCTCTTCAACGGGTTTTCGAACCATTGCCTTGCAAACATGGTCGAACCGCTCAGGGCTGCGAACAACCTGTCGAGGCAGGTTTTGTATTCGTGGTGTTTCTGTTCCATTGACGGAGACCCCGTTCAAAGTTCCAGCGGCCTTGTCGTTACACCGAATGGTGCAATCTCTGATCAGCAAGGCGATGTTCTGGTCGTCATGCCGTCTTACGGGTATCGCAAGCTGGACACACGATCGACCACACGCACCGTGCTGGCTGCAGCCAAAAAACACCGCCAAGTGGCCGGATTGGATACCGGAAGCTGGCTGCTGGCCCGCGCCGGTTTGCTGGATGAGCACCGGGCGACCATACACTGGGACGAGCTTTCCCGGTTCGAAGAGAGTTTTCCGGCCGTGGATGCGGTGCAGGAACGTTTTGTCATCGATGGCAACAGGTTGACCTGTTCCGGGGCCATGGCCGCGTTCGATCTGGCCTCGGCCCTTATCCGCCGGGATCACGGGCCTCTTTTGTCCATGGAAGTCGGGTATCTTCTGATGAGCCGAAATGGGCAGGATCATTACCCTTTGCCCCTGAAGTCCGAAGACATATTGGTCAATCGCGCACTGGGTTTCATGCAGGCGAACCTTGAAACACCTCTTTCGATCAGGGAATTGGCCCGCAAGATCGGGTGTTCGCAAAAGCGGATCGAAATGCGCGTTCAGGCGGAGCTTAAAACCACGCCGCAAGCGCTGTATCGTCGGCTGCGGCTGAACCTGGCACGCAATCTGGCAGAAGATACCGAGCAATCCATCGCCGAAATCGCCAGTCGTTGCGGATATGAAAACGCCAGCGCCATGACGCGGGCATTCAAGGCAGAATTCGGCCAGACACCGACTGCGTTTCGCCACCGAAGCCTGTCTGACGGCTGAAAGGGGTGCGCATGGCGATGCCCGCTTTCCTCAAGAACCAAGGAAAACCATGGAAGTTATTCCAGCGAGACCCACAGCACCTTAGCGTCTTCTTCGCTGGTCGAAATACACCCATGCCCCATTCCACTGTCATAGTAGAGTGAGTCGCCGGCCTTCATTGGCAAAGGGCGGTAATGTTCAGACACGAAGATGAGTTCACCGCTGAGCACATACATGAATTCTTCTCCGGAATGTCGGATCCACGTCTCGAATTCCGACAGGTCGCGCGCCTTGATTGTCGCGATATAGGGCAGCATCCGCTTGCTGGTCAGTTCGGGGCAAAGCAGTTCATGCATGTAAGTGGGCGTATTCTTGATTTCCCCCTCGCCTTTCGGAGTGAAATCACGGCGGCCTGAAATGCCGGACTGACCCGACTGAAGAAACAACTGCGGGGTGCTCATATCAAGGGCCTGTGTCAGGCGCCGTACAATGTCAAAACTTGGCTTCGTCTGATTGTTTTCGATCTTGGACAGCGTCGACCGCCCGATACCCGCAGCGCGGCCGGCTTCTTCCAGAGTCCACCCTTTTGCGCGCCGTGCATCGCGGATGGAGCGGCCCAGAGCCTCACCTTCACTCAGATCTTCCTGTCCGGAAACATCATTTCGGCTTTCGTCGCCCATTGAATTCCCCTGTTTTATCAAAGGTTACATGTTTCCCAATATACACGCAACTTCTTGAATAAGAGATTTTTGTTGCCTAATGCGCATTATTTCCCCTATAGGAAACAAAGTTTCGTACTGAGGATTCGGGGCAAAAGGAGGAGACTATGTTCAAAACGTCGCTGATTGAGGCAGATCCCGTCATTGCCGCGTCCATCTCACGTGAGGGAGAGCGTCAGGCGGATCAGATCGAGTTGATCGCCTCGGAGAACATTGTCTCGAAGGCCGTGATCGACGCGCAGGGCTCGGTATTGACCAACAAATACGCCGAAGGCTATCCGGGCCGACGCTATTATGGCGGCTGTGAATATGTCGATGAAGTCGAGGTCGAGGCCATCGAACGTCTCAAGAAACTGTTTGGCTGTGTATATGCCAACGTTCAGCCCCATTCTGGCGCACAGGCCAACGGAGCAGTCAAGCTGGCGCTGCTGAGCCCGGGCGATACCATCCTGGGAATGTCGTTGGATGCGGGCGGCCATCTGACCCACGGCGCGAAACCAGCTCAGTCAGGTAAATGGTTCCGGCCCGTACAGTACGGCCTGACCGATGCAGGATTGATCGATTATGATCAGGTTGCCGATTTGGCGCGGGCGGAAAAGCCCAAGCTGATCATCGCAGGTGCGTCGGCTTACTCGCAAAAGATCGACTTTGCCAGATTCCGTGAAATCGCGGATGACGTTGGCGCCTGGTTGCTGGCCGACATGGCTCATATCGCCGGGTTGGCGGCGACCGGCCTGCACCCCTCGCCTGTAGGACACGCACATGTCGTGACCTCGACCACGCACAAGACCCTGCGCGGGCCTCGTGGTGGCATCATCCTGACCAATGACGAAGCGCTGGCGAAAAAAATCAACTCGGCCGTATTCCCCGGCTTGCAGGGTGGCCCACTGATGCATGTGATCGCGGGCAAGGCGGTTGCCTTTGGCGAGGCACTCAAGCCTGAATTCAAGGAATATATGCAGCGCGTCGTAGACAGCGCATCGGCCTTGGCAAACGTCATGATGGCGCGCGGATGTGACATCGTTTCCGGCGGCACCGAGAACCACCTGATGCTGGTCGACCTGCGCCCGATTGGCGTGACAGGCAAAGACGCCGAAGCGGCACTCGAGCGGGCCGGCTTCACCTGCAACAAGAACAGCGTTCCTGGTGATCCCGAGAAACCCACCATCACCAGCGGTATCCGTCTGGGCACCGCCGCCGGGTGCAGCCGTGGCTTTGGCCCAGAGGAATTCAAGCAGATCGGCCATCTGATCGGGGATGTTCTGGACGCACTCGCGCAGTCCCCTGATGGGAACGAAACCGTCGAAATGAAAACTCGCGAACAGGTTCGCGCGCTCTGTGCAAACCACCCGATCTACTGAAAGTACGCGAAATGAATACCTACGACCTCATCGTTATCGGGGGCGGGCCGGGCGGCTATGTTGCTGCGATCCGCGCGACTCAGTTGGGCCTGAAAGTTGCATGTGTCGAAGGACGCGGCGCACTTGGCGGCACATGCCTGAACGTCGGATGCATCCCCTCCAAAGCGTTGCTGACCTCCTCGGCCAAATATGCCGAAATTGCACATCTCTCCTCCCATGGCATTGCGGTCGAGGGGGCCAGCATCGACGTCAGTGCGATGATGGGGCGCAAGGACAAGATCGTCGGTGATCTGACAAAGGGTATCGCGTTTCTGTTCAAGAAGAACGGTGTCGACCTGATTGAAGGATGGGCCAGCATTCCGGCACCCGGTCAGGTCAAGGTCGCCGATAACGTTTATGAAACAAAGACCATCCTGATCGCGACCGGATCCGAGCCGACCTCACTGCCGGGGATTGAAATTGATGAGCAGGTTGTCCTCAGCTCGACCGGCGCAATTGCGTTGGAGAACGTTCCGGATCATCTGGTGGTCATCGGAGCGGGTGTGATTGGTCTGGAACTTGGTCAGGTCTGGGCGCGTCTCGGCGCCAAAGTCACCGTTGTTGAATATCTGGATCGCATTCTGCCCGGCATTGATGGCGAAATCGCCAAGCTGGCGCAGCGCGCGTTGTCCAAGCGTGGGTTGAAATTCCAGCTGGGTCGTGCCCTCAAATCGGTTGAGAAAACCGCGGCTGGCCTGACCCTGACCGTGGATCGCGTCGGCAAGGACAAGGAGGAGGTGATCGAGGCCGACAAGGTTCTGATCGCCGTCGGACGCCGCCCCGTCACGCGTGGGCTTGGACTGGAAGAATTAGGCGTGTCCGTAAACCCACATGGTTTCATCGAAGTCGATGAAGCATTCCAAACGTCTGTGCCCGGCATCTACGCTATTGGCGACTGTGTGCCCGGTCCGATGCTCGCGCACAAGGCAGAAGAAGACGGCGTTGCCTGTGTCGAGATGCTGACCGGCGAAGCGGGGCACATCGATTACAACACCGTGCCGGGTGTGGTCTACACGGATCCCGAAGTGGCTTCGGTTGGTCAGACCGAAGAAGCGCTGAAAGACGCGGGCGTCGAATACGTTGTCGGCAAATTCGCCTTCATGGCCAACTCGCGGGCGCGAACGACGGGTGAAACAGATGGCGCAGTCAAGGTTCTGGCCGGTTCCGACGGCAAGATTCTCGGAGCCCATATCTGTGGTGCCCATGGCGGCGATCTGATCGCCGAGTTGGTGCTGGCCATGTCCAAAGGCGCCACGGTCGCTGATGTTGCAGCCTCGTGCCATGCACATCCCGCCATGGGTGAGGCGGTCAAAGAAGCATGTCTCGACGCCATGGGCCGTGCAATCCACGCATAACGAGGGACAGCCAGATGACGATCCAGCTCAGAGCACGCCACCCGGAAAAGGCCAAGAAGGCCGACAGCGTCATTCCGCGCAAACCCAGATGGATACGCAAGAAAAAGGGCGACAGCGCCGCGTATTACGAAACGCGACGGCTGATGCGGGATCACAATCTGGCAACGGTCTGCGAAGAAGCTGCCTGCCCCAATATCGGCGAATGCTGGTCCAAGCGTCATGCGACCATGATGATCATGGGTGAGGTCTGTACCCGCGGTTGTTCCTTCTGCAATGTGGCCACCGGTCGTCCCGATGCGCTTGATGCATTCGAACCCGGTCGCGTTGCATCGGCAGTCATGAAACTGGGCCTGCGCCACGTAGTGATCACTTCGGTTGATCGGGATGACTTGGATGATGGTGGGGCACAGCACATCGCCCAGACAATCCGGGCCGTGCGTCATCAGAACCCCGGCACCACGGTCGAGGTCCTGACGCCGGACTTCCTAGGCAAGGGCGACGCCGCCAACATCGTCTTCGAGGCAGCGCCGGACGTCTTCAACCACAACCTGGAAACCGTCCCTCACCTGTATCCGACAGTTCGCCCCGGCGCGCGCTATTATGCCTCGCTGCGGCTGCTGGACGATGCCAAACGTGCAAATCCCGAGATTTTCACCAAGTCGGGCCTGATGGTCGGGCTGGGTGAAACCCTGAACGACGTGCGTCAGGTCATGGATGATCTGCGCGCGGCACATGTCGATTTTCTGACGGTCGGGCAGTATCTGCAACCGACCCCGAAACACCATCCGATTGACCGGTTCTGGTCGCCCGAGGAATTCGCCCAACTGGAACAGATCGCACGTTCCAAGGGCTTTTTGCACGTGTCAGCCACACCGCTGACCCGTTCGTCGTTCCATGCAGACGAAGATTTCACTGCCCTCAAGCAGGCCCGCCAGCGGGCCATCGCGACCGGGGCATAAACCAAACGCAAATGGGAGGGAAACCATGGAAGCGTTAAATTCAATCGTAGGGGCCATCAATGGCGTCGTGTGGGGGCCGTTGATGCTGGTCCTCATTCTTGGCGTCGGCTTCTTCCTGCAGGTGGGGCTGAAATTCATGCCGATCCTGCGCATCGGCACGGGCTTCAGCCTGTTGTTCAAAGGCCGTGAAGGTCAAGGCGAAGGGCAAATCAGCCCGTTCAACGCGCTGATGACCTCGCTGTCGGCGACCATCGGTACAGGCAACATCGCCGGTGTGGCCACTGCTGTCTTCCTGGGCGGTCCAGGCGCCTTGTTCTGGATGTGGATGACCGCCCTGGTGGGCATGGCCACCAAATACGCCGAGGCTGTCTGCGCGGTGAAATACCGTGAGAAAGACGAGCTGGGCAACTATGTCGGTGGTCCGATGTACTACATCAAGAACGGTCTGGGCGCGAAATGGGCCTGGCTGGGTGTTGCATTTGCTCTGTTCGGCGCGGTTGCTGCCTTCGGCATCGGCAACGGCGTGCAGGCCAACGGTGTGGCACAGGTGCTTGAGGCCAACTTTGGCCTGAACACTTCGGTCACCGGCGTTATCCTGATGGTTCTGACCGCAGCCGTGATCCTGGGTGGCATCACCCGCATCGGTGCGGTTGCCGGTAAACTGGTTCCCTTCATGGCGATTGCTTACATTGTCGCCGGTCTGCTGGTCCTGCTGATCAACATCGGAGAGATCGGCAACGCCCTGTCACTGGTCTTTACCCATGCGTTCACCCCGTCCGCCGCAGAAGGTGGATTCGCGGGTGCAGCCGTCTGGGCCGCCATCCGCTTCGGTGTGGCACGTGGTGTGTTTTCGAACGAGGCCGGTCTGGGTTCGGCCCCGATCGCGCACGCCGCTGCCGAAACCAAGGGTCCAGTCAACCAGGGCCTGATCGCGATGCTGGGTACGTTCATCGATACCATCATCGTCTGCTCGATCACCGGTCTGGCCATCATCGCTTCGGGGGCATGGACATCGGGTGAATCCGGTGCGGCGCTGACCAGCCACGCGTTCGAACTGTCGCTGCCGGGTATCGGTGGGTACCTGATCGCCATCGCTCTGTCGATCTTTGCCTTCACCACCATCCTTGGTTGGTCGTTCTACGGCGAAAAATGTGTCGAGTTCCTGCTGGGCGTGAAATCCCTGATGCCCTACCGCGTTCTGTGGATCGTGATGATCTACTTCGGCGCAACCGCGGATCTGGGCTTCATCTGGCTGCTGGCCGATACGCTGAACGCCATGATGGCCATCCCGAACCTGATCGCCCTGGCGCTGCTGAGCCCGATCGTCTTCAAACTGACGAAAGAGTTCTTCGCCTCGGGCGGCAAGTCCGAAGAGCCGGGCGGCACACCTGCCGAATAAGCTCGGCCCGACCAAAACGGGGGGCCATCCCGGCCCCCCGCCTTTGAAACAGAATTTAATATCTCGAGGAGAGACGTGATGGCCACGAAAATCCTGCTGCCCATTGATCACACCGACGACCGCTCGTGGAAGAACGCCCTGCCGCTCGCGCTGGAACAGGCCAAGTTCTACGGTGCTGAACTGCATGCAGTTGCTGTCATCCCCGAGATCATCCAGCTGCCGAACCTGCCCGCCAACTATGGCGCCGGCGCCAAAGACCACGTGCGGGGTGCGGTTCAGGTGATTCTGGATCATGCCAATGCTTCCGACGTGCCGGTTCATGTGGAAGAAGGCAGTGTTTACCGCGAAATCCTGAAGCTTGCCTACAAGGAAGGCTTTGATCTGATCGTCATGGCATCGACCAAGGGCGATTTCCCGAACTACGAGATTGGCCCGAACCTGGCCCGTGTCGTGCGCAATGCGCATTGCACTGTCATGGTCGTTCGCGACCAGTCCCGCTGATTGAAAGGTTGAAGAAATGACCGATTTGAAACGCACGCCCTTGTATGACCTTCACGTTGCTTTGGGTGGTAAGATGGTTGATTTTGCTGGGTGGGAGATGCCTG